>CAZZNP010000035.1:0-6347 GCA_964655785.1 uncultured Gemmatimonadota bacterium | reverse complement strand
CTTCGGCCGTCTCAAGAGCCGTATTTGCGTCTCCGGCCCGTATGTGGTGGAGCAGGAGGGAAGCGTATCGTATAATCCACGGCGTGGACCGCCCACCCGCGAGTCTCGTGCCGGAACCCGGCAGATGGGCGTAGAGTCCATGGTCCTCCAGGAAAACATCCCGGGCGATGAGCCGGTCTGTCCTTTCGAGGCGCCTGGACAGCGACGGTGCCGCCGGTCCCTTCCACCCGGGAATGAGGACCCGGAACACGCCGGACCGGTTCATGGCGGATACCCTCTCCGCCGCGCCGCGCGCGCCCAGGATCAGGGCCAGCTCGTACAGAAGCCGTTCTCCAGAGATCTTGCGCAGGTCTTCATCGCATGCTTCGATCCATGCCGCGGTCTCCGGCGAAATGTCCAGGTCGAACTGGCCGGCCAGCCGGTACGCGCGCAATATACGCAGTGGGTCGTCCGGAAAGGACGCCTCGGAAACCGCCTTGAGCCTCCCTTCCGCGAGGTCCGTGGCGCCGTCCAGTGGATCGATGAGCGACCCCCGGCCGTCCAGGACGTCACTCAGGCGGAAGGCCATGGCGTTGACGGTAAAATCCCGCTTGCGCAGGTCCGCCGCCAGTGAGTCTCCCTTGAAGGACGAGACATCGATGGTAAACCCACGCCGCAACACGACACGACCGGTCCGGTCCGTGTCGTCAAGCGGCACGAAGGGACACCGCAGGCGGTCCGCCAGTTTCCGTCCGAGCACCAGCCCGTCCGCCGCGAGCGTAAGATCCATGTCATGTACCGTGCGGCCCAGGAGGGCATCCCGTACAGCGCCGCCCACGAGATAAACTTCGTGGTTCACTTCCCTGCACAGATCAGCCAGGTCGGTGGCCAGTCGCCTATGGGACTTTAACAGGGGCTGTATGCAATCGGCAAGGGCTGGCATCTGGAATTCGAAGGCGTGCGGTCGCGGTTAGGAGGGAAGTTAGTCAAAAGCACGGGAACACCGGCAAAGGCCGTGACGGGACACCGGATGTCCATCGAGCGGAATCCGACCGGATACTAGCGATCCACACCGCCTGTGTCAAGGGATTTCCAGGTTGACACGAAGGTCCGTTACGGTCCATCTTTAGGGCAGGTTTCGGAGATGAAAACGGACCGTAACGGCAGGTTTTCAGGGAGCGATTTCGACCATGCAGCTTTACCCGGCCATTGACATAAGACAAGGGCGATGCGTCCGGCTCGTCAAGGGCAGGCGGGATCGCGAGACCGTATACGGAACTTCCCCGGCGGAAGTCGCGCTGAGATGGAAGTCGATGGGGGCCACCTTCCTGCACGTCGTAGACCTGGACGGCGCCTTCACCGGAGCTACGGGCAACCGGTCGAGCGTCGTCGGTATCCTGGAACAGGCCGGCATGCCGGTGCAACTCGGCGGCGGTATCCGGTCGTCCGAAGCGGTGGAGAGTTGGCTTGACCTGGGCGTGCGCCGGGTCGTCCTGGGTACGGCGGCCGTGGAAAACCCCGACCTGGTGAGACAGGCGGTGGATCGATGGGGGCCGGAACGTATCGTCGTAGGGATCGATGCCAGAGCGGGACGGGCCGCGGTCAATGGTTGGACATCCGGCGCGTCGTGTACCTCTCTCGAACTGGCGAGCGCCATGCGGGAGGCGGGGATACACAGGATCGTCTACACCGAGATCGACCGGGACGGCACGATGAACGGTCTGGATACGGCAGCAACGGCACGCCTGGCCAGGGAAAGCGGACTACGTGTCATCGCGTCGGGAGGCGTGGCTTCGCTGGACGACCTGGAGCGGGCATCGAAGTTCGTGGACGACGGGCTGGAAGGCGTGATCATCGGCAAATCCCTGTACGAAGGTACGATCGATCTTTCGGAAGCCGTGAGGAAGTACCAGCCGGACCCCTGAGTCCAGGGGCCTGGGGAGGAAACCATGGCGGTAAACAACATCGAAGTCCTGATGATCGAAGACAACCCCGTGCACGTGCAGTTGATCCGCCATTACATGGATTCCAGCCGGTTGAAGACACGGCTTCACGTGGCGGGGACGCTCCGGGAGGGCCTGGACCTGATCGGCGAAGCAACCTTCGACGTGGTGCTGCTCGACCTGGTCCTGCCCGACAGCGCTGATCTCGACACCCTCAACAGCGTCCGGGCGGCCGCGCCGGACTTGCCGGTCATCATCCTGACCGGACTTGACGACGTGTCCCTCGCCGCCACGGCTGTGGAGTCGGGCGCCCAGGACTACATCGTCAAGACCCAGGCCAACACTACCCTGCTCTCCCGTTCCATCCACTATGCCATCGAGCGCGTCCGCGCGCGCAGGGGCGAATGGGATTCGGCCATGTTCAAACTGGCCCAGCAGCAGTTTCTTAAAGCGGCGCAGATCATGGGACTCGACGAGAATATCCGGGAGCGGTTGCTCTTCCCCCAGCGTACCCGTATCGTGACGCTGCCCTTCCGGCGGGACGAGTACCAACTCGTGGAGAACGTCTTCGGATACCGGGTGCAGCACCTGCTTACCATGGGACCGACCAAGGGAGGTATCCGCTATCACGAGGACGTGAATCTCGGTGAGGTCTCCGCCCTGGCCATGTGGATGACCTGGAAGTGCGCCCTGGTCAACCTGCCCTTCGGCGGAGCGAAGGGCGGCGTCAGGATCGATCCGACCGGCCATTCCCGCCGCGAGCTGCAGCGCCTCACCCGGCGTTTCACGTCGGAAATCATCGACATCATCGGCCCGGACAAGGACATCCCGGCCCCGGACATGGGCACCGACGAACAGGTCATGGCCTGGATCATGGACACCTACAGCAAGCAGGCCGGTTACACGGTGCCTGGCGTCGTCACGGGCAAGCCGGTCGTGCTGGGCGGCTCCCTTGGGCGCCGCGAGGCGACCGGGCGCGGCCTGGTCTACCTCATCGAAGCGGCCGCGAAGCACATGGGCATGTCCCTCGAAGGCACCACGGCAGTGGTCCAGGGATTCGGCAACGTGGGCAGCAATACCGCCCGTTTTCTGGATGAGGACGGTGTCAGGGTGGTCGCCGTGAGCGACGTCACCACCGGCATTTACAATCCAAAAGGACTTTCGCTTGAGGACGTCTACAAATACTGCGGGGAGAACCGCTTTCTCAAAGGCTACCCCGAGGCCGACGAAGTCACCAACGAGGAGTTGCTGGAGCTGCCCTGCGACATCCTCGCCCCGGCCGCGCTGCAGAACCAGGTCACTGCCGACAACGCGGACCGGCTGAAGTGCCGGCTGCTCGCGGAAGGGGCCAATGGGCCCACCACGCTGGAGGCGGACGAGATACTCGGTGAGAAGGACGTGTTTATCCTGCCGGACGTCCTGGGCAACGCCGGCGGCGTTACGGTCTCCTACTTCGAGTGGGTGCAGGACACGCAGAATTACATGTGGACGCTCAAGGAGATCAACAGCAGGCTGCACAATATACTCACTGACGCTTTCGATCGGACCGTCCAAAGGGCTGCCGAGGAAAAGGTTGATATGCGTACTTCGGCATTGATCGAGGGAATCAGCCGCGTGACCGAGGCGAAACTGCTTCGCGGGTTATTCCCCTGATAGCAGGCGTTCAGCCCGGTCGGCCCGTACGGCCGGTAGCCCGATCCGCCAGACCCACCCGGTCGGCCCGCTCGGCCGGTAGCCTGATCCGCCAGACCTGCGCGGCCAGCCCGCTCGGCCGGTAGCTTGATCCGCCAGACCTGCGCGGCCAGCCAAATTGATCGGCCCGTTCCACGCGGCCTCCGCTGAAGGGAAAGCAGGACATGGATTCGACGGAAATCGATGCGGCTTGGGTCCGGATTCTGCAGCGATCCGCGTACCTGTGCAGCGGGATCGTTATCGCGTGTTCCGTGCTCGTGCTCACCGGCTGGCAATTCGATCTCGCCGCGTTACGGGGCATGATCAACCCGGGCCGGGTGCCCATGAACCCGCTCACGGCCGCTGCCTTCCTGCTGGCGGGTTTTACGCTCTGCGCCCTGCTGCCAAGAAACGCCCCTTCGCAGCGGAGATGGGCGGGCTTCGCCGGGGCGGCGTTGCTCATGGCGCTCGGCGCCGCCAAGCTCTTCGGCGTGGATCTGGGCGGCCGGGGCATCGACGAGTGGCTGTTCGCCGCTTCTCTCAGCGGCAACCGCATGGCGCCCCACACCGCCTTCACCTTCATGCTGGTGGGGTTGGCGCTCCTGCTGCTGGACCTGCGCGGTCCGAGGCACTGGCTGTCCCACGTCTGCGTCATGAACGCCGCGGTCATCGCCCTGCTCTCTCTGGCCGGGGCGATTTACAGTTCCCTCGTGCTGTACCGGGTTTCCGGCGTGATCCCCATCAGCCTGAATACCGCACTGGGTTTCGGCGTCCTGTGCGTCGGCATCTTCTGCGCGCGTCCCCGTCGCGAACCGGCGGCCACGCTGGTCAGCGCCACGGCCGGCGGTCTCATGGCCCGGCGCCTCCTTCCCGCGGCTTTTATCATTCCCATCGTCCTGGGGTGGGTACAGTTCCAGGGAGAACGGGCTGGCTTCTACGGAGTGGAATTCGGCCATTCGCTTTTCGTCGTATGCAACGTGATCGCCTTCAACATCCTGATCTGGTGGAACGCCCGCTCGATCGGGCAGATCGACGCGGAACGCACGCGGATCGGAAGCGAACTGCATCGGCAGAACGCCCTGCTGGAGCAGACGGCCCACGACATGGTGCTGTTTCAGCGGGAACTCCAGGAGGCCAAGGAATCGGCAGAAGAGGCCAGCAGGGCGAAGAGCGAGTTTCTCGCCAACATGAGTCACGAGATCCGCACGCCCATCAACGGGATCACCGGCATGACCCAGTTGATGCTGAATACCGACCTGTCGTCCAGGCAACGGGAATTCATGCGGCTGATCGACCAGTCCACGGAGTCGCTCCAGGGCCTGTTGAACGATATACTGGACTTTTCGAAAATCGAGGCGGGCCGGCTGGAGCTCGAATCGATACCCTTCGAACTGCGGGAACGAATCGCAAACACGGTGCAGGCCATGTCGATCCCCGCATCTGAAAAGGGACTGGAACTGGCCTACCGGATATCGCCTGACGTCCCCGACCACCTCGTGGGCGACCCGGGCCGCCTGAGTCAGATCGTCATCAACCTGGTAGGAAACGCCATCAAATTCACCGATGAGGGAGACGTGGTCCTGTCCATGTCGGTGGAATCGGAAACGGAAAAAGCCGTGACGCTGGCGTGCTCGGTGTCCGACACCGGAATCGGCATTCCGGAGGACAAGCAGCAGCTGATTTTCGATGTCTTCAGCCAGGCGGACAGTTCCATGTCCCGTAAATACGGCGGCACGGGGCTGGGGCTGGCTATCTGCGCGCAGTTGACTTCCATGATGAACGGCCGCATCTGGGTCGAAAGCAAGGAGGGGCGGGGCAGCGCGTTCCACTTTACCGTCGTCGTTAACAAACAGCGTGAAGCGGTGGACAGGCCGGTCTTCGAAGCCGGGCCATTGTCCGGCCTGCGGGTGCTCGTGATCGACGACCATCCCACCAATCGGCGGTTCCTGGTCGACATGCTGACCGAATGGTCCATGAAACCGACGGAAGCGGGCTCCGGCGTGGCGGCACTTACCGCCCTTACCGACGATGATGGCGAGGATATTCAACTGGTCCTCCTGGACGAGACCATGCCGGAAATGGAGGAATACGGACTTGCACGGGAAATCAGCCGGTGCGCCGAAGATCGGAATCTCGGCATCATCCTGCTGGTATCCGCCGGGCAAAGGGAGGATCCCGATTACGTCAAGACCTACGGAATCGCCTGTACGGTCAGCAAGCCGGTCAAGCAGTCAGACCTGCTGAACGCCGTCTTGGAAACCGTCGCGGGCACCTGTGCGCCTTCCGCGAAAGAAAGCACCACCGGCACGGCCGAAGGGGTATCGCGACGCCGCATCCTACTGGCGGAGGACGGAGTCGTGAACCAGCGCGTGGCGGTGCTCATGCTTGAGTCCAGGGGGCACGAGGTCACCGTGGTGAACAACGGCAAAGAGGCGGTCGACGCATTCAAGACCGGCGAGTTCGACCTGATCCTGATGGACGTTCAGATGCCCGAGATGGATGGGCTGGAAGCGACCCGGACGATTCGCGCCCTGGAATCCGGCGACGCCGGTATACCTATCGTCGCGATGACGGCTCACGCCATGCGCGGAGACCGGGAGCGGTGCCTTGAGGCCGGGATGAATGAATACCTGTCCAAGCCCATTCAGGCCCAACTGCTTTACGCGGCGGTGGAAGGCGTGCCTGCGGTCCATCGGAGGGACGCGCCGCCGGACTCGGACGCGCCGCCGGACTCGGACGCGCCGCCGGACTCGG
>CAZZNP010000034.1:17186-34809 GCA_964655785.1 uncultured Gemmatimonadota bacterium | reverse complement strand
ATGGATTCTTTGATTACGAGATTACAGGAATTCTAACGACTATTACAACAGATTGCGGCGTTAACTCAAGTTGACACAATTTGTTGAGTGTTAACAGGTTGCGGGGATTTGCGTTGACGCAACAGGTGATTTGCCTCATATTCTTCGAATAGAGAAACGGAGTCAGGGAGTAGTTGGTTTGGTATTACACTATCTATGTTGAGGAGAATGCGGGGAATGGGTCTTTTTGCCATAATACCTTTGGACGATGATGCGGTTCAAAAAATCAAAAACGCTTTGAGCGATATGGATGGAATCGCATCGTATAATCTTGATGAAGTTGATGATGAGTTAATGAAACGATACAATTTTGTCTCGTTTGAGGGTACTCCGGCAAGTTTATCCAATGCTGTTCTCGCCAAAACTGGTGAACCACCACCAGACCATCTTGTGTTTGACATGTCCCTTGTCAACATTGGTGGTTTTGGTCCGTCTGCCTTCATTCAATGGATTAATCAACATGGCAAATAATAATGGAGGAAGGATTGGTGGAGGCACAGGAATTCCAGAAGGGGTTAAAGAAGATGTTGACCGCCTTATGGATGAAGTTTTTTATAGCGATGGGAGTATAAGGAACAGGCTGAAGGCGATAGAAGAGAAACTGGAAAACACAGCAACTAAAGCAGATATTGACAAGTTAAACAAAGCTATATCAGATCAATTGCTAACCCACCTCAAATGGTCAAAGACCAAGATAGCAACAACATTTGCTCTTATCATCGCAGGCGCGGGAATAATGATAGGATTGATCCGGTATCTTTGGCCTCCATCATAGTCATTTAACATTCCTACCTTATCAAGCAACACACTTTCCATAGACGCGTCCCTCGGGCGGGCTTTGTGTCGGTAATCATGATCATCGCGTCCGGCCGGACGTTGTTCTGCACGATGGATCTGAGGTACGGAGACTGCCCGACTTACATGTCGATCAGAGGTTCGCGATATGGCGACCGTGTACGCGAAGTGTGCCGGTCAGGGATTTGATGATCTCTGCCTGATCCGGTGCAGCATGGCGATCAGGTGGTCCCGGAACACGCCGCCCGCGTCGGGTTCGAAGGGAAGGTGGCGGCAAATGCGCGGCGCGAAGACTGCCGCGTACCAGCCGAATCCCTCTTGATCGAAGTCCTGGGGCCGGGCGAGGTAGCCGATGGTCTCGTTGGCGTAGCCGACGATCATGGTGTGCGGGTAGGGCGACGCCGCCTGGACCTGTTTGCCGTAGGTCAGGAACAGCTCCAGCGGGTGGGCGATCAGCACGGCGTCATTGATGCGAAGCCACGAGACGCGGATTTCGAGCCGCTGGGGATGGGGGCCGTCGAGCAGTTCGAGGCGTTGCGCGCGCCAGTCCGCTTCGAAGCGCAATTTTCGGTATTCCCCTGGGTCCGTGCCTTCCTTCGCATCTTCGAGACGGTCCCGGCATTCGGCAAGTTCCGCTTCTAACGCCGCGCGGTCCGGCACATCCGTGGGCAGGGCGACCTCGTAGGTGTCGCCGTCCAGGTCCACATCGCCGCGGGTCTCTATGCCGTCCAGGGCCGGGAGGACGCGGTCGCGGAGGAGCGAACCGTTTGCTTTCATCATTTCCATGCCTTCGCCGAACCCCCGGCAGTTCAGATCGCCGCAACTGCCCTGGAAGAACAAGGCGCGCAGTCCCTCCCGTTCGCTTTCCATCTTCCCGATGGCGTCGGCCGGATAGTCGCCGCAGATCAGGGTGTCGGCGCCGAGCGTGACGGGATGGGCGCCGAAGTTGATTGCAGCCGCGCGCATACGTCCCCGGATGTCGTCGATACGCATCAGCAGCGCCCTGCCGTCCGCCTCGCCGCCCTCGTCGACCCGGTTGACGGAAAGGTCCGGCACGGGCGCGTTGCCGAACCCGATGCGCCCCGGTTCAAGGTTCGACACGGCCTGCCCGATGGCGCCGGCGAGTTGCCCGGGCAGCTTTGCCGCGTATTCGTCGTCCCATTTCCCCCAGGCCACGGTCTTCATGGTGGCCGGACCGGAATGGGTATGGGTGTTGGTGATGACCACGCGCGCCGGATCGAGTCCGTAGCGATTCCGGACGATGCGGCAAGTTTCATCTACGAGGGAGCGGTCCGTCCAGACCAGGTCGTTCGATACCCATACGAAGACGCGGTCGCCGTCCGACAGCGCCAGGGCCGTGGCGTGGAGGTCCTGGTGGACCGCCGTGGACCGGCGCTCGATATAGGGGCCGTAACCGCAGAGCTCGACCCCCGTGGGCGGGGTGATGACGGTTCGGCCGGTCCCGAAATGCAGCTGGGGCATGGTCGTAAGCGGGTAAGCAGGTGTGCGGTTCATTCCGTCCCGGATAGCGCGTGGCGTATCGCCGCGTCAGCCGTTGGGCGACGGACCATTCAGTCCGAGAACCGGATCGTCTCTCCGGTCTTCACCGATTCGGCCTCCCCGTGGCAGATCCGCAGCGCGTCGCGGGCCGCTCCGGCCGATACCAGGTCGGGCTCCGTCCCGTTCTCAAGGGCGTCGACGGCGTAACCCAACTGGGCCTCGAAAGCCTCGGGGAACGCGATTTCCGGTTCGGACCTTCCGCCATCGGGGGTGTAGAGCGTGACCGGCCGGTCGGAGAGCACGTTGTACCAGAGCGTGCCTTCCTCGAAATAGGCGTCGTAGCCGTGTTCGAAGGCCGCCGAGCTGATCGCCCCGCACTGGGAGGAGATGGTGACGTCCCGATCGTCGTACCCGTATTGCGTGTTCAGGTAGAGCACATATCCGTTCGGACTCGTCATGCCGTCGGCGTGGACGCTGTCCGGCATGCCGAAGAGGTAGCGCAGGTAATCGGTATCGTGTATGTGCAGGTCGATACCCGCCGCGCCCGTGCGCTCGTAGTTTCCGAACCAGTTGTCCTCTCCCCAGAGGGGCTTCGAGATGACCCGCTTGAGGTGCAGGCCCAGGAGGCGCCCGTAGCGCCCGTCGTCGATGGCCTGTTTCAGGAAGGCGAACTCGGGGAAGAACTTCAGCACGTGGGCGACCATCAGGGTCCGGCCGGTCTCACCGGCCCGGTCGATCATGCGGTCCGCCTCGTCCAGTCCGAGCGCGATGGGCTTCTCGACGATGACGTGCTTGCCTGCGTCCAGCGCGCGCAGGACGACGTCGTGGTGCATGGCCGTGGGCAGGCACACGTCGACCAGGTCGATGTCCGGGTCGCCCAGCACTTCGTCGATATCGGTGCAGGTACGGATGCCAGTCAGGTCCTGCACCCCTCCGCCGCCGCCGAAATTACCCTGGATGTGCCGCCAGTCGCCGCTCAGCTTCCGCTCGTCCCTGGTGCAGATGGCCCCCACCTCCGCGTTGGCCAGGTTCCTGATCGCCATGAAATGGGTCGTTCCCATGAAACCGATGCCCAGGATGCCGATGCGTATCAAGTCGATTCCTCCTGTCAGTCCGCTGCGGACGGGGTGAACAGCTGTTGGCCGTATTTCCGGTAACCGCCGATGAGGGACTGGGCCTCCGGCGAGGTCACGTAGTCAATGAGCGCGCGTGCGTGGGCGTACTTGACGTGCGGCCAGCGCTCGGGGTTGACGGCGATGATGCTGTAGGGGTTGTGCAGCGGGGGATCGTATTCCACCAGGACACGAAGGTTCACCGTTTCCCGCAGGGCCAGGTAGGTGCCCCGGTCGATCAGCACGTAACCCCTCTTTTCGTCCGCCATGCGCAACGTGGCCGCCATGCCCTGGCCCACTTCCACGTACCAGTCCCCGGCAGGTTCGATCCCGGCGATAGTCCAGATCGCCCGCTCCTTCAGGTGGGTTCCGGAAAGATCGCCCCGCGAGAAGAACAACGCTTCCCGGCGCGCGATGGTGACGAAGGCGTCGGCGACTTTTTCCGTCCCGGCGATCCCGGCCTGGTCGGCCGACGGCCCGACGACGACGAAATCGTTGTACATCACGGCCCGGCGATCCACCCCGAATCCGGCGTCGACAAAGGCTTCCTCCAGCTTCGGAGCATGCACGAGGACCGCGTCCACGTCGCCGTTTTCGGCCAGCTTCAGCGCCTTGCCCGTACCGACGGCGATCACGTCGACCCGGATGCCGACGTCCTCTTTCTGTTCAAACGGCGGCATGAGGATGTCGAGCAGGCCCGAGTCGTGGGTGCTGGTGGTGGTAGCGAGTTTCAGGCGCGGCTGCGCTTCGGCGACAGATGAGGTGGCGAGAACGGAAGCGGTCGCCGCGACAGATGCGATCAGCGCGATGAGAAGCAGGTCGAAAAGGTGGCGAAGGCGCATGCTGTGGACCGATCTATGGGCGGAACTTCGCGGGCCGTGCTAAACGGACCGAGCTAAGCGGGCTGTGCCAAGCGGACCGAGCTAAGCGGACGGCCCGTCAGTTGAGCCGCAGCATGAACATCACGCGAAGCCGCGTTCGCCAGGCGTTGTTGGCCACGGGAGAAACGAGGGTTTCGGGGGAATCATACTTGCGGGTGTACAGGTGGATATCGACCGTCAGTTTCTCCATCAGGTGGTGGCCGAAAAAGAGGGCGGCGCCTTTCGTATTGGTCTGGGTGTAGTCGATATTGCTGAATGGCGCCAGCGTGGCGTCCTGCTGCATGAGGAACGCCTGGATTCCGGCCCGGGTGTCGCCGACGTTGGCCGTATTGCCGTACATCACCGTACCCGTGACGCCGTGCCGCATGTCGTCGGCCCCGGTGTTGAATACGTAGTCGGCGTTCAGCGCCAGCGGCCGTCCGTTCACGGTCTGGGTGTACTGTCCGCTGAAGTTGATCATCCGGAACTCGGACTGGTATCCGTCCCCGTATTTATTCGGCCGGTTGGAATTCGCGGCGACGATCAGCGCGGGGGACCTCAGGTTCTGCGCGGCGAAGAGGGAATCCGCCCCTCCCACGGTATAAATGGCGGCTGCCAGCGTCTGCGACCTGTCGGGCTGGTCGAAACGGACCGTGAACTGTCCGCCCAGGAAATAGGTGCGGTCGAGGTCCTTCACAGGCGAGGCCAGCTGGTTGATCATGAACTGGCCGAGATTCACGCCGAAGGTCGTGGAGCCGTCCGCGCTTTTCGTAGTGATCTGCTGGGCCAGTCCCTCCGGCGAGAGATCGCTGTCCAGGACCACCTGGGTCGGACGGAAGAAGGGCAGGGGGAACTTACCCGCGGTCAGGGTGAGCGAGGGATTGGGACGGATACGCGCGTACATCCAGGAGACATGGAGGTTTTCGCGCTGGAACAGGTCGCCGAAACTCATCCAGTCGGCAACAGTGATGGCCTTGGGATTGCCCGTCATGACCTTGCCGGTCACGTCGATGCGGTCCGACACACGCAGCGTGGCATTCAGGAAGGCCCCGTACTGGAAGCGGTTTACCGCCCTGCTGCCGTCCTGGTACTCGCCCTGCAGCCGCGACCTGATCAAGCCGTTCCAGGAGACACGGCCATCTTCCTGGCCGGCCGCGGGGGCTACGTTGAAGAGCACGACAATCGTGCTGGCACACAACAGGATGTATCTGGTCCGCATGGGGCGATCCTCCAGTGCACTGGTCCCATCCGGTTCCCCGTGATCCGGGCCGGATTTGCCCAAAATACGCTGGTAACGATCCAGTTTAACGAGGTCGGTTCCTGAACAAGCCATAGTATGATCGGCGTAAAATCGTGTCAAGTTTTATCTTGTGGATTCCACATGCGCCGGACTGGACGGATTCTCATGTTTAAATCCTGTCCGGCAGCAATTTAAAGTCGGGGAATGCCTGGTACGCGATACCGGGAATGTCCGGTCCGCGGCATAATGTTAGAAGAAAGCCGACCGGTTGAATGTATCCAATTTGTATATACGATCTGATCTGGCCGATAACCTGAATCGGAAGGCGATTAGGGTTGTCTTGCAATTCGGGTACGGGTATATTCCTCAACGACTTCGAAACGGATCGTCAGGTGTGAAGGGGCGGACCTGTTTCGATTGCTGCGGCCGGTTCCTTGCAGCCGCGTTCATACATCCCCGGGGAGCATATTCATGTCGAATATCATAGAGGAAAAAGTAGATACCGGCCTTTCCCGCCGCCGTTTTCTCACGGGCGCGCTGGCGGCAGGCGCCGCGCTTACGCTGGCCGATCGTCTCGCCCTGGCACAGACCATGGCCTCGGGCGGCCTGACCGCCAAAGACATCCACGGGATCGGCGTCGAGCCGGGCCTTGTCCGCATGGCGCTGAACGAAAACCCGATCGGACCGTCCCCGCAGGCTCTGAAGGCCATCGCCGAGAACATGTTCAAGATCAACCGGTATTCCTTCGGCGGCGGCGACATCTACGGCGCCCTGGCCGACTTCGATAGTGTCGAATTGCCGCCTCCTTCGAGGTTCGGCGGTACGGGTCGAATGGGCGGGTTTTTCCGGCGCCGCGTGCCTTTCTTTATCACGGCCGGATCCGGCGCGCTGCTCACCCAGATCGCGCTGGCCTACCTGAGCAAGGGCGGCACCGAGGTCATCGAGGCTGACATGGGGTACGGCGACATATCCCGCGACGCGGAGAATTACCAGGAAGCCGGTATCGACGTCAGCGTCGTCCGCACCCCCATGAAGGACTACAAGCACGACCTGGACGCCATGCTCGCGGCGATCACGCCGAAGACGTCGGTGGTGGTCATCACCAATCCGAACAATCCGACCGGTACGCTGCTGTCTTTCGATGAGATCGAGAAGTTCGTGGACGCCGTGCCCTCGAACGTGCTCGTGGTGATCGACGAAGCGTATATCCATTTCGTCAAGGACCCCCAATACCGGACCGCGGTGCCGCTGGCCACGACGCGCGACAACGTGATCGTCACGCGGACTTTTTCAAAGGTCTTCGGCATGCCGGGCATGCGCCTCGGGTACGGGATCTGCAGTCAGGCCATCCAGGAGAAACTCCGGTTCTACAGCACGGGCAGCGCCAACGCCCTGGCCTACGCCGCGGGCGAGGCCTCGCTCAAGGACAGGAACCATTACGACCGTTCCCGGGCCGTGGTACAACATTTCCGGGACCGGCTGGAAGAAGAATTCACGAAGATGGGACTGGAATACATCCCGTCCGAGAGCAATTTCATGATGGTCGACCTGGGCAAGCCGTCCATGAACATCATGCGGGAGATGTTCGAGAAGGGCGTCATGGTAACGAACCGGCGCAGGGAGGAGATGCCCACGTGGATCCGCGTGTCCTCCGGCGACGAGCGGGAAACGGAAGTCTTCCTTAACGTGCTGAAGGAATCCCTGGGCAAAGCCAGCTAGCAGCACGGGGCCGTTCATGTCGCAAATCCGCCTGCCCCTGTTCGTTACGTCGGGCCTGGTCGTACTGTGGTTCGTGCTGGACGTCACGGCCCTCATGGCGGGCGGCCCCTTCAGCATCAACTGGACCATTCCGGCCGCCGCGGCCTGGATCTCGATCACATGTCTCCGCGCGGGCAGAGGCTATGGCGGGTTCCTTTCCGCGGCGCTGCGCTATACGGCGGGCGTCCGCCTGCTGATCATACTGCTTGCGATACTCGGCAAGACGACCGGGCTTGAAGGAACGTACTTCACCTGGGGACGCAGCGCGCTTTTCGGCCTGGTCATTCCCCATGTCGTGCTGTGGCCGGTCGTCACCTTCATCGCGGGTACCCTGATCTGGCCGGTCGCGGCCCTGGTTTTGCGCCGGAGCCAGGTCTCCTATCGAGGCGCGGCCATGGGCGTTGCGATCATCCTTCTGCTGGTCTTCATCGTCCTTCCCTACCTGATTTCGACCCTGTACACCGGCAGCGTGGGCCCCCCGCGCAAGGCGCGGACCACCCCCGCGGACCATGGGCTCGCCTACGAAGACGTGACGCTAACGACTTCCGACGGTCTGAACCTGACTGCCTGGTACGTCCCGCACGCGTCCGGCCGGGGCACGGTCATTTACTGCCACGGCCATCTCAACCACCGGGGCCAGATGCTCGACCAGGCCGCCTTCCTCCATGAAAAGGGGTACGCCGGACTCCTGTTCGACTTCCGCCGCCACGGGGACAGCGAAGGCAACATGACGACGTTTGGATACTACGAATGGCGGGATGCGCAGGCGGCCCTTAGACACGTGGTCGACGAACGGGGCGAGGAGGGTCCGGTCATCCTGTGGGGCGTTTCCATGGGCGCCGCCACGGCGTTGCTCGCTGCGGCTGAAGAGCCCCGCGTCGACGCCGTCATAGCCGAAAGCGGTTTCTACGCGGCCTCGGAAACGCTACGCAGCGACATGAGCCGGATGTTCGGCCTGCCCACGGTGCCCTTCGGGTTCCTGACAGGTACTATTACGGAACTCCGCGTGGGGATAAAAATCGATTCCCTGGACATCGGCCGCGCGGTGACGGGCCTGCGGGACACCTCCGTGCTCCTGGTGGGTGGTACGGCGGACCGCCGCATGCCGCTGTCGAACAACGAGCGGCTATACGAGAAGATACCCGGCACGCGCAAGGAGATCTACGTGGTGGAAGGCGCGACCCACGGCGACATCTGGGAAATGGACCGGGAGGCGTACGCGGCGCAGGTCCTGCGGTTTCTGGAGACGTCGGGGTTGCTTGCAGGCCCGGATCTGCCGGCCGGAGATGAGCCGCGGGACTTAGATGAGCTGCCGGACTTAGATGAGCTGCCGGACTGAGATAAATCTGCCGGTTGGAGACGAGCCGCCGATGGAAGACGGAGCCGCCAGTCGGAGATGAACCGCTGGCCGGCGACGGATCTGCCGGCCGGAGACGGATATGCCGGCCGGAGACGAATCTGCCGGACTGAGACGGATCTGCCGAAGAAACTCAGTAGAGGAGGGGAACAGGTGTGAGCGAACCGGTATTTCAACCCCTGTCGACCTACCAGGAATACCCGCCCGAAGAGATGGAGCGTCGGGCCGAAGCGTTCTACCGGTCGTTGCGACGGCGCCGCACGGTCCGTGATTTCTCCGACCGGCCCGTGCCGGAATCGATCATAGGCCACTGCCTGTTGGCGGCCGGGACGGCGCCCAGCGGGGCGAACATGCAGCCGTGGCATTTCGCCGCGGTGTCCGACCCGGAGATCAAGGCGAAGATACGCGTCGCCGCCGAGCGGGAGGAGCAACAGTTCTACCGGGAGAAGGCCCCGCAGGAATGGCTCGACGCCCTGGCGCCCCTGGGTACGGACGAACACAAGCCCTTCCTTGAAACGGCGCCCTGGTTGATCGCCATCTTCGTCCAGCGTCACGGCGTGCTGCCCGACGGCCGGAGCGTCAAGCACTACTACGCCGTGGAATCGGTGGGCATCGCCACCGGCATGCTGATCAGCGCGGTGCACCAGGCCGGACTGGCTTCGCTTACCCACACGCCGAGTCCCATGAACTTCCTGAACGGGCTGCTGGGCAGGCCGGCCAACGAGCGGCCCTTCCTGCTCCTGGTCGTCGGCTACCCGGCGGAAGACGCGGAAGTGCCGGTAATCACGAAAAAGCCGCTCGAGGACATTGCCACGTTCGTCTGAGGAAGGCGCCGCAAGTGGGACGCAACGCCTGAAGCCGTTGCCACGTTCGTCTGGCGCGGGCGTCAATTGCGCAGCGCTGTATGTAGAACGCGGCGAAGAAGCAAGGTATAAGGAGGATCTATGCGCGGGTCGATTGTACCGGTGGTAACGCCTTTCAAGGACGGGTCACTGGATCTGGACGGCCTGGCTGGTCTGGTGGAATGGCAGATACAAAGCGGTTCCCATGGCGTGTCGGTACAGGGGACGACGGGCGAACCGGGTTCGCTGTCCCTCGAGGAGCGCAAGGAAGTGATCCGCGCCGCGGCCGCGGCGGTGGACGGCAGGGTGCCCTTCGTGCCGGGCAGCGCATCCACCCACCACGAGGAGTCCATCGAACTCTCCCGTTTCGCGCAGGAAAACGGCGCCGACGCCCTGCTGTTTATCGCGCCGTACTACAGCCGGCCGGGACAGGAAGGCATTTTCCGCCATTTCGACGCGTTGGCCAAATGCGTGGACCTGCCGGTCATCCTGTACAACATACCGGGGCGCACGGCCGTCAATATCGAGATCGACACCGTGGCGCGGCTAAAGGAAGCAAACGACAATCTCATCGGCGTCAAGGAGTCGAACAAGGACTTCGAGCACATAAACCGCCTGTTGCATCGCATGGGCCGTGACTTCCTCGTTTACTCGGGGATCGAGCTGCTCTGCTATCCCATTCTCGCCATCGGCGGGGCGGGGTTCGTGAGCGCCACGGGCAACCTCATGCCGGCGGAAGTGGCGCGGCTGTACGACCTGGTCCAGGAAGGCAAATGGCTGGAGGCGCGCGAGCTCCACTACCACATGATGACACTCAACGACGCCGTGTTCATGGAGATCAACCCCGTGCCGGTCAAGACGGCCCTGGGCATGATGGGCAAAATCAGCCCTGAGGTCAGGCTGCCCCTCGCCCCGCTGTCGGACCCCAACCGAGAGAAACTGCGCGGGATCCTGGAGGACTACGGGCTTATCAGGTAATCGGCCTCGGGCGTGATCCGGTCGCCGCCTGGTCCGGCCGCTTCCCGCGGGCTTATCCAGCAACCGGCCTCGGGCGTGATCCGGTCGCCGCCTGGTCCGGCCGCTTCCCGCGGGCAGCCGCACTCCGGTACGCACATGTCTAATTCACCATACCGCCTGCACTACAACGAGAATCCCCTCGGTCCTTCTCCGGTGGTGATGGCCCGGATCCGGGATCATCTGGCGGGTCTCAGTCTCTACCCCCACCGGGACGATGAAGCGTTGCGAGACAGCCTCGCCGCGTTCTACGGCAGGGGTGTGACGCCCGCGCACCTGTTTTCGACGTACAGCGGCTCCGAAGCCCTGGATATCATTGCGCGGGTATACCTGGAACCGGGCGACGAGGTCATTGTCTGCGGGCCGACCTTCCACGTATACACCCGGACGGCCGAGTGGCAAGGCGCGAAGACCGTCGATGTGCCGCTGGACGGAGAGGATTTCAGTATCCGGGTCGACGCGGTCCTGGGGGCGGTGACGGACCGCACCCGCCTGGTTTACGTGGGCAATCCCAATAATCCGACGGGGTCGATCGTCACCCGGGACGACATGGAACTGCTGCACGAGGGCCTTCCCGACCGGGTGACCCTGGTGTCCGACGAGGTGTATCACCAATTCGTGACGCATCCGGACTACCCGGATTCCCTGGCCGCCGCCGCGGCCGGACGAAACGTGATCGTCCTCCACTCTTTTTCGAAGGTCTACGGCCTTGCCGGACTCCGCGTGGGCGTGGCAATCGCCCGTCCGGACATCATCGATCGGCTGGCGAGATTCCGCAGGACTTTTCACCTGGGTTCTCTTGAAATGGAAGCCGCCATCGCGGCCATAGAGGACCAGGACCACGTGGCGCAATCCGTGTCGCTGGCGGCGCGGGGCAAGAAAAGGCTTTACGCCGCCTTCGACCGCCTTAAGATCAAGTACTGGCCCAGTGAGGGCAATTTCATCCTGTTTCAAACGCCCATGCCCGCGGACGAACTCGCCGCGCGCATGGCAGACCGGGGCATACTCGTGGGTTCGGGCAGCCGATTCGGCCTGTCGCATGGCATCCGGGTCAGCATCGGGCTGCCGGAAGCCAATGAGGCATTCCTGTCGGCGCTGGAGCGCATTACGGCATAAGAAACGAAGGGAAACAGATGTCACAGGCAGAGATGCTGGAACGGGCGGCAAGGGTGCTCGTCGGGGGATCCAACGGTGAGTTCCGCCTGCCGCCGGAAGCCAACCTGGTAGTGACCCACGGCGAAGGCGCCATGATCTACGACGCAGCCGGAAGGGAATACGTCGATTTCCTCCTGGGGTCCGGTCCGATGATCCTCGGCCACGGTCATCCCGACGTGGTGGAGGCAGTGACCCGACAGGTTTCGCGGGGGACGACCTTCATGGCCCTCAACGAACCGGCCATCCGGCTGGCAGAACGGGTGATCGACGCTTCGCCCTGCGGGGAGAAGGTCCGCCTGGTCATCACCGGGTCCGAGTCGATCCAGTTCGCCCTGCGGGCCGCCCGGGCCTTCACGGGCCGCGACCGCTGCCTGCGCTTCGAGGGGGGCTGGCACGGCGTAAGCGATTCGGCGCTGCACGGCGCGCGGACGCTGGCGCCAGGCGAATATCCCGACACCGTGCCGGACGGCGGCGGCATTCCCCGGAGCTGGTCGGCGGACATGCTCGCCGTGCCCTTCAACGACGTGGAACGGGCCACCGAAATCGTGGAACGCCACCATGAGGAACTCGCCGCGATCGTCATCGAGCCGCTCCAGCGATGCATCCTGCCCCGGCCGGGGTTCTTCGAGGCAATGCGCAAACTGGCCACGCGGTACGGCATCGTCCTCATATTCGACGAGATCGTCACGGGTTTTCGCATGGCCTGGGGCGGCGCCCAGGAACGCTACGGCGTGACCGCCGACCTGGCGGCCTACGGCAAGACGATCAGCGGCGGCTATCCCATGGCCGCCATCTGCGGGCGTGCCGACGTGATGGACGTAATGAACGGCTGGCGTCCGGCGGACGATCCGAAGCGGGTCATCGTGTCGGGCACCTTCAACGGTTATCCGGTGGGCGCTGTCGCCGGCCTGGCCACACTGGATGTACTGGAACGGCCCGGGACCTACGAGCGGCTTTTCGCCATGGGCGACCGCATTACCCGGGAAATCACGGCCATGGGCGAACGTCTGTCTATCCCCCTCCTCGTCGGCGGCGAGGGGCCCGTACTCCAGGTGCTGTTCACCGACGAGCGTGAAATCGTCGATTACGGTTCCATGTTTCGCGCCGACAAGCAAAAGGCCTACGTCTTCGGCGTCGAGTTGATCAAGCGCGGACTCTTCGTCAGTCCCTACGAGAAGATCTACCTTTCGCTTGCCCACACGGATGAACATGTCGACCGGCTTCTTCAGACGGCCGAAGAGGTGTTGCGGGACGTGATCGCGAAAATGGACTGAGCGGGCCAGGCCGGCCGAACCATGGCACGGCGGCGCGCATCGAACGGACCAGGTTGGCCAGGCCGGCCGAACCATGGCACGGCGGCGCGTATCATACACGACCATCGAGGGAGCAAACCCATGAAAAACGTCCTTCTCCTGGGCGCCTCCGGCAACATAGCGCCGCATATCATCCCCGGCCTCGAGCGCCACTACAACCTGCGCCTGGCCGATATCCGTCCCCATCCGGGCGGCAAGCCCACCTTGCAGGTGGACATGGGCGACTACGGGCAGGTGCTGGAAGCCGCCCGCGGCATGGACGCGATCATGAACTGGACCGTGGTCCGGCAGGACCCCGTGGCGAGCTTCGCCGTGTCCGTCCGGGGCGCCTGGCACGTGATGAAGGCGGCGGCGGAACTCGGCATCACGAAGATCCTGCACACGGGTCCGGAGATCATCATCCCCGGCTACCTCCATGACCACGACATCGGCGACGTCCCCCAGGCGCCGGGCACGGCCTACTACATGCTGACCAAGCACCTGGCCATGGAGATCTGCAAAATATACGCGCGCAAGTACCGGATACACACCGTGTGCTACCAGTTCAACGGACTGGGTCCCATGCCTGAAGAGGAGGTGAGGAACGCCGATCACCCGCCCTGCACCATCGTCTACGACGACCTGGTGGAGGCCTGCCGGCTGGCCCTGGAAATCGAGGAAGTGCCGGACTTTTTTCAGGCATTCAACATGGGCAGCTACCTGCAGCAGGGCAAGTACACCATCGACAAGGCCCGGCGCCTCCTCGGTTACGAACCCCGGACCAACCCCCAGCGGTTTTTCAAGCGGCCGGCGACGGTGTGATGATGCGGTCCGGCGTCCTCGGGGCGTTGTGACCGTCGACGGTGTGATGATGCGGTCCGGCGTCCTCGGGGCGTTGCGGCCGGTCCGAAACAGACTTTCGGGTGTAGATACATTGTAGACACAACGGATTTTAAGCCCATGAAGATCACGCGGTTCGAGGTCATTCCCCTGAAGCAGCGGGGATTGCTGCTCAAGGTGCATACCGACACGGAACTCGTGGGATACGGTTCGCCCATGAATTACGAGCACGGGCGTACCGTCACCCGTGCCATCCACGACATGGGCGACTATCTGATCGGCCGGGATCCCCGGCAGATCGAAGACCACTGGCAGACGCTGTCCCGGTCGAGTTACAGCCGCCAGATGCCTATCTTGCTCTCCGCGCTGAGCGGCATAGAACACGCCTGTCTCGACCTTCTGGGCAAGTCGCTTGACGCGCCGGTGTGGCGGCTGCTGGGCGGTTCCTGCCGGGAACGCGTACGGGTCTACGCTTCTGTTGCGGGCCCGTCGCCGGAAGCATACGCGAAGCAAGCCGTGGAACGGGTATCGGAAGGCTACACCGCGCTGAAGTGCACCCCCTTCCCGGATCCGGTGCGGTACGTGGATACGCCGGCGGCCATGGAGCGCATCATCGCCCGTGTCGCCGCGATCCGTGACGCCGTGGGACCGGAGGTCGACGTGACCGTGGATTTTCACCGCGCGGTCAGTCCGGCCATGGCGAAGCTCCTCCTGAAAGAACTCGAACCGCTCAAACCGTTCTTCGTCGAGGAACCCGCCCATCCGGAGAACGTGGACGCCCTGCTCGAGATCACCCGGTCCACTGCCATCCCGATTGCAACTGGCGAGCGGCACACCACGCGCTGGGGATTCCGGGAACTGGTGGAGAAGAAGGCGGCGGCCATCCTCCAGCCCGACGTGCGACACTGCGGGGGCATCATGGAGATGAAGAAGATCGCGGCGCTGGCGGAGATACACTACATAGTCCTGGCGCCCCACTCCGCCGCAGATCCGGTCGGCGTGGCCGCGTCCCTGCAGGCCATGGCAGGTACGCCCAATTTCCTCATACAGGAATACGGTGGTGGTGGGGGCGATACGTTTTTCAAAAATCCCCTGGTTTATAGAAACGGATTCGTCGAACTGCCCCGGGGCCCGGGCCTGGGTTTCGAGATCTCCGAAGAAGGACTCGCGGACAATACGGCCACGTCCTGGCGGCTTCGCAACATGCGGCGCGACCCGGATGACGGGTCCTATTCCGATATCTGAACGAAAAACGAGTACGAGGAAGCGCGTACGATGCCTGGTAAAATCTTACGTGCAGGGATTACTTCCGGACGGACAGTCTGGATTTGCAATGTCGTGCTCCTGGGCGGCGCGGTGCTCCTTGGCGGCATCTTTCCGTTCGGCTGCGCATCGGAACCGGAACCTTCGGCGTCGGTCGCGGATGCCACTTCCGCGAGCGCGGATCCCTCAGCCCGCGTCGGGGATGTCGCTGCCGTGGCCACGGGCCAATCTTCCGGTGTGGACACTGGCGGTGCCGCTGGACAATCTTCGGGCGCGGTGGCATCCGGCGCATCCTGGACGTCTCCGCGGCCCCGGTCCGTCGGCGAGCGGCGGGATGACCGGGAACGCATGGTCGAGACGATCCTGGGCAAGTCTCCCATGGTCACGGACGGGACCGTGCTCAAGGCCATGATGGACGCGCCGCGCCACGTGTTCGTCCACGAACAGACCCGCCGACTCGCCTACGACGACACCCCCCTGCCCATCGGCCTGGGGCAGACCATCTCCCAGCCCTATGTCGTGGCGTACATGACCGAACTGCTGGACCTGGACTCGACGTCGAAAGTGCTGGAGATCGGCACCGGATCGGGCTACCAGGCCGCCGTGCTCGCTCACCTGACGCCGCACGTGTATACTATGGAGATCATAGAACCCCTGTTGGATCGAGCACGCGGCCTGCTCGCCGATGAGGGCTATGACTCGATTCAGACCCGTCACGGCGACGGATATTACGGCTGGCCGGAGGCGGGACCCTTCGACGCCATCATCGTCACCTGTGCGGCCGGACACCTGCCGCCGCCCCTCTGGTCCCAGCTCAAGCCCGGAGGCCGCATCGTCATTCCCATAGGTGAAGTCACCGGCGTGCAACGGCTTGTCGTACTGACTAGGACCGCGGACGGAGAGCGGACCTCCCGCACCGTCATGCCCGTGCGTTTCGTGCCCATGACGGGCCGGGCCGAACAGTGACCTCGCACGTCGGAAACGCGGTATACGCCGGGGATATGACGCCGACCTACCTCGTCCGTACGGCCGGACTGGTGTCCTGCGGCGTCATCGCCTTCGAAATCGGGCTGATCCGCGTGCTGCAGTACGCGAGTTGGTACCATTTCGCCTTCCTGGTCATCACCATCGCCCTTCTCGGCTTCGGCATGAGCGGCGCCATCCTTTCGCTGTGGCGCGGCTATCTCCTGCGACACCGGCATAAGGCCATTCCGCTCCTCGTCCTGCTCACGGCCGTCGCCATTCCCTGCATGCTTCAGGCCGCGCAGCTTCTTCCCGTGTCCGGCCGCTTCGTGCCCGGCCTGGTATTTGAGCAATTGGCCTGGTGGACGGCGTACTGGGTCCTGTTGACCGTTCCCTTCGCCCTGGGCGCCACGGCCGTCGGACTGACGCTGATGTCCGCCGGGGAACGGGTGACCGCGGTCTACGCCTCAAACCTCATCGGAAGCGCCGTCGGCACGGTCGGCGTAACCATCGTAATGTACTTCGTGGCGCCCGCCTGGCTGGGTTACGCGACCGGCGCGGTGGTCCTGGCCGCGGTCGTCCGACCCGAACGTCCGGCTCCTGGCGCGGTCCTGGTTGCCGCGGTCGTGCTTGCCGGCGTGTTAGTGGCGCTGTATAGTCCGCCATCCATCCGTATCGACGACGACAAGTACCTCGCCTACGTGAACAGGCTGGAGGCGGGCGGGCAGGCGGAGCGGCTGGCCAGTGGCTTCGGTCCCTCCGGCGTCGTGGAGGTCTTCCGCAGCGACACCTTTCACGATGTGGCCTTCATGACCGACGACCGCGTGCCGCCGCCCATGGCGTCGATCGTCGTGGACGGCCATCGCGCAGGTTCCCTGTTGCGCATCGAAGCAGCAGACCAGGCCGATGCGCTGGACGGCACACTCATGGCCCTGCCCTACGCGCTGGTTCCTCCCAGCCCCCGGGTGCTGCTGCTGGACGAGGTGGGCGGCGGCAACATCTGGCTGGCCCGCCGGAATGAAGCGGCCGCGGTCGACGTCGCGCAACCTGACCGGGTCATGCTCGATCTTCTGTCCGGACAGGCTGTTCCGCAGGCCGGCCGGACCGGTTCCCTTTCTGACCAGGCTGGTTCCCTTGCCGGTCCCCTGGCTGGTCCCCTGACCGGCCCTCTTGCAGGAGGCGGTGGTCCCCTGGCTGGTCCCCTGACCGGCCCCCTGGCGGGAGAAGGCGGTCTCCTGGAGGACGAGGGCGGCGCGGTGTTCACCCTGCAGGGTGTCACGCTTCATCCGGTGGAACCGCGGGCGTACGTTGAGCGGACCAGGCTTACCTACGATCTCATTCAGTTATCGGGAATGGAATCCTGGTCGGCAGCCGCGGGTGGCCTGGAGGGACTGAACCAGGATCATCTCATGACGGTGGAGGGCATGGCGGCCGCCCTGCGCAGGCTGTCCCCGGACGGCATACTCCACGTATCCCGCGGCATACAGCTCCCGCCCCGGGATAACGTGAAAATCGGGGCGACGATCATCGCGGCATTGGAACAGTCTGGGATCGCCCGGCCCGGTCTGGAACAGTCTGGGATCGCCCGGCCCG
>CAZZNP010000034.1:12807-17086 GCA_964655785.1 uncultured Gemmatimonadota bacterium | reverse complement strand
GAACAGTCTGGGATCGCCCGGCCCGGTCTGGAACAGTCTGGGATCGCCCGGCCCGGCGCGCACATCGTCATGGTCCGGGATTTTCTGGGTGTCTGCACCATGGTCAGGCCCAGGCCCTGGAGGCAGGACGAGATCCGGCGATTGCGAGACCAGATCGCGGCGCGCAACCTGACTCCGGTGTACTTTGAAGGCATAACGGACGACGAATTGAACCGGCCCGACGAGCTGCCCGGTCCGCCGGGCGAAGCAGGTGACTACCTGTACCACGCGGTGCGTTCATTGCTGTCCGTTGATCCGGTCGAAACCACCCGGTTTTTCGAAGAGTGGCCTTTCGACGTCCGGCCCGCTACCGACGACCGTCCGTTCTTCGGGAATTTCGGCAAGCTAAGCTCCCTGCCTGAGTTCAGGCGGGCGTACGGGGCCGGCTGGCTGCTGCGGTCGGAACTGGCTTTTCTCTTCGTCCTGTCCGCCGCGGTCTTCGTCACCATCGCCGGCGTGCTCCTGATCCTCGTTCCGGCCCTGGTCCGTTCAGACATCCGCGGGGCACCGGGTCGAACCGCCGCCGCGTTGTACTTCGTGGGCATCGGGCTGGCCTACCTGGTGCTGGAAATCGCCTTCCTGTCGGGCATCCAGCGACTGCTGGGCGATCCCGTGATCGGAGGCGCGGCCACCGTGGGAGGATTTCTATTCTTTTCAGGTCTGGGGAGCCTGGCAGGAAATCGTATCGCATCCCTGCCCGGCGTATCGCTGGCCAGGCTGGTGATGGTGCCGGCGGTCCTGGCCATACCGGTCTTCACGGGGCTGATCCTCCTCGCCCTCTACGGCGGCGCGTGGCCGATGGCCCTTCGCCTCGCTTCGGTACTGACGCTCATCGCGCCCCTGGCCTTCGTTATGGGTTTGCCCTTTCCCCTTGGCCTGCAGTGGTTCGGGAGTCGGTCCGTGGCGCTGGTCCCCTGGGCATGGGGCGTCAACGGATGCGCTTCGGTCCTGGCCTCTCCCCTCGCCATGATCATCGCCATGCAGTGGGGATTCGTACTGACCGTAGCCGCCGGTGCGGCATGCTACGTGATGGCGGGATGCGCAGCGGCAAAAGGGGGTTCGTCACCACCGCCTGTGCGTTAGCCTCTGCCCACAACCGTTGCGTCAGTCCGCTTCTTCCGCCGTTTCATCTGTCTGCTTCTTCCGCCGTCCCGGCAGTCCGCTTCTTCCGCCGTTTCGTCAGTCTGCTTCTTCCGCCGTTTCGTCAGTCCGCTTCTTCTGCCGTCCCGTTAGCTAGCCTTCGTCCTCCGCGGTCGCAGGTGGATGACCGGCTCAGCGCACGCGGCCGATGACGGCGGTCTGGTCGTCGAACTGTTCCACGCCGAGTGAGAAATCGCGTACGGAGACAAGGATCTGATCCAGAATTTCCTCGCTGGGCCGGTTTCGGTTTTGCGACAGGACTCCCCTGAGGCGCGCTTCCCCGAAGTCTTCATCCTCCGCGTTGAGCGCATCCGTAATGCCGTCGGTATAGACCGCGAATAGATCCCCCGGATCGACACGGACAGTGGATTCTTCGTATTTCGCTTCCGGAAACAACCCGATCGGGTAACCGCCGCTTTCGAGCAGGGCGATATCATCGCTGCCTCTGCGTAGAAGCAGGGGCGGATTATGCCCGGCGCAACAGTAATTCAACCGGGACGTCTCCACGTGGAAAGTGCAGATGAACAGCGTGGCGAACCGCTCCGGCGCCGTGCTGTGGCACAGGTAGACGTTGAGATGGGACATCAGCCGGGACAGCCGGTCCGGGCTCCCTTCCAGCGCGGGGTCCAGGGCCTGGGACCGCAGGGACGCCTGCAGGCCGGCCATCGTGAGCGCCGCCGAGATGCCCTTGCCCGATATATCGCCGACCACGATATCCATCATCCGGTCCCTGTGCTCGATGAAATCATAGTAGTCGCCGCTGACCGTTCTGGCGGGTATCCAGGCTCCCGCCAGTTCGAGGGGGCCGCGCTGCGGGGGAACGTTGGGTATGAAACGGGCCTGCACGTCACGCGCCATGGACAGTTCCGTTTCGATTCGCTCTTTTTCTCTTTCTTCGTTCATCAGCATCTCGATGCTCTGCGCCATGGTGTTGAAGGAACGGCCGAGTTCGCCGAGCTGATCCCGCGTCGTTTCTTCCACGCGAAAGTCCATCCTGCCGGCTCGAATAGCTTCCGTTCCCTCGTACAGGCCGCGCACCGCCGAGGTAATCCGCCGTGAGACGAGCAGTCCGATCATGAAGGAGATAAGTTCGAAGCACAGGAATACGATGCACAGGACAATGACGACGAAAAACAGCGGAGGAAAACCGGACAGCAGCATGTCACCGGTGACGGTAGCTTCGAAAATGTGTGCCGGATCGAGATCCAGGCCCAGGATCGCAATGACCTGTTCCCCCGAATTCCAGGACCAGACGAAGAATGAAGCGGCCCACGGTACGTGAAGCGCCCCCAGGAGCGGCAACCGGGACCTTTCCACTTCCGATGGTGGAGGTTCGTAGACGGTGACTTCTTCGTAATCGACCGGACCCGACCGAAACGCGACCTGTGTGCCCAGATCTTCCCATATCCTGGTCCGGTAGACCTCACCCAGCGGCTTGTGGGAGAGGACGTACAGGTTCCGTCCGCCGATTTCGATCGCGGTGCCGGCACGAAAGGACAGCGCGGCGGGACCGTCGGCCAGGCTGTCGAATACAACGTCGGCGAAATGGTCTTCCCGGAGCAGCCAGTTTGGGAGGGAGTCCGGCGTATCGAAGGGGGGTGAGGCAAGTACCGGGCGGCCATCCTCGAATACGCTGATCGACAGGCCGGTAAGGTCGGGATTGTCCCGCAGGATCTCGTCCACGATCCCGGCGAAAGGCGGTCCGTCTTCCGAAGCCGTCTTCAGCAGGGCCAGTTGCATATCGACCGGTATATGATCGAGCCGGTCGACGGTTTCTTCGATATGGCGAGTGACCAGGTTGGTGCCCAGGGTGCCGATCCAGAGCCATCCGACGAGAATGCTGATCGACGAGGCGATGCACAGGGGAGCGATGCCGGCGAAGAGGAAAACGACGAGAATGCGGTTCCGCACTTTCCACAGCAGGTGGACCCGCAGCCACGAAAAGGCCTTCCACGTGTAGTAGAAAGCGCCGGCAGCCAGGAGGACGAACGCAGGCCAGCCGAACCATGGGACCATGAAGGAGAAGCCCGCCAGGACCAACCCCGCGTAGATGCAGCGCTTCATCCAGTTATCCGGGGCCAGCCGCTTCAGCGTCCGGCGCATGATAAGACTGAATCGTGCGATTTTTGGTTCTTCGACGTTCATGAACGTGTGTGCTTTGGGGGTGATGGGTTGTTTTGCCGTTGGTTTGCGGCCGCTCGCCAGGGCCCGCCGGCGATCCCTAGTGCAGGTCCACCCGCGGCTCGATGGGCAGTTCGCGGAACTCCCGGATCAGACCGGCCAGGTCCTCCGAGGCCGCGCGGTAGAGTTCCTCGCCTTTCTCCACGGTGGCGACGGTGGCGTCGCCGATGACGCCGGACTCGGTGATACGGGACCACTGGTCCATCATGCGCAGAGGCGAAGCGCCCTTGCCGCGGATCCAGCCGCGCCAGTAGTACTTCGACACGGGGATCTTCACTTCCCGAACCGCCTTGTCCATCTGGATTGCGTCGTCGTTGAGGTAACGGTATACCGAGGTCTCGATCTCGTCGGCGTGGGACTGCAGTTCGGAGTCGCCGATCTCCCATAGCTTTGCCTGGGCTACGCTCCACCAGTTCAGCGTACCGCAATGGGCGTCCGTCTCGATGACCGTACGCCGCGAGGCGGTTTCGAGGATGGTGGCGTTGGAGCCGTGGCCGTTGACGATCAGGATCTTGTTGAAGCCGTGGTGGGCCACGCTCCGGGTGATGTCCACGACGAAGTCCTGCAGGTGGTCGTCCCGCACGGTGATTGTACCCGGGAAGTCCATGTGGTGGTCCTCGAAGCCGTAGGGCAGGGCCGGCAGGATCAGCACCTCGTCTGGGATGAGCTTCGCGGCGCCTTCGCACACGCTGCTCACCAGGAAGGTATCCACGTCCATGGGCATGTGGTAGCCGTGGTCCTCGGTGGACCCGACGGGCAGGATGACGGCCGGCTGTTCCTTAACCTTCTCCTTCAGTTCGACCCAGGTGTAGTGATCGTATCGGTAGGGCAGTCGGGGCCCTTTCATGGTTTCTCCTTCTGTTCGCCGGCCGGGATGCGTCCCGGCTTCAGGCTTACATCGCCGGCTTCAGGCTTACAT
>CAZZNP010000034.1:7130-12707 GCA_964655785.1 uncultured Gemmatimonadota bacterium | reverse complement strand
GCCGGCCGGGATGCGTCCCGGCTTCAGGCTTACATCGCCGGCTTCAGGCTTACATTACCGGCTTCAGGCTTACATCGCCGGCTTCAGGCTTACAATACCGGCTTCAGCCTTACATCACCGGCTTCAACTGTTTATCGCCGGCTTCAACCGTTCATCGCCGGCATGACTTTGTTTACGAAAAGGTCCATGCTGCGGAGCCAGGACTGCTTGTCGTCCCAGTCGTAGCCCATGAGGATCAGCGTGCCGAAATCGCCGGTCTCCTCTCGCATGGCGTCCAGCCGGCGGATCACCTCGTCCACGTCCCCGTGGATGATCTGTTCCTGCATCATATAGTCCAGGTTGCATTCCTCATCCGGCATTTCCGGGTCCCGCTTGAGCATCTTCCTGCCCAGTCCCTGGTCGAACAGTCCGCCGATGTACTCGAAACCGTGGCCCAGGGAGTTGGTGCGGACCTTTTCCGCTGCTTCCTCCTTGCTGTCGGCGATGAAGATGCTGCGGCAGATGCGCCAGTCGTTGCGGTCCGGCGTCCGGCCGGCGTCGAGGGCGGCCTGCTCGTACACCCGCCAGTTGTCGGCCACGACGTTGATCGGGGAGATGTTCGCGCTGATGGGCGACCAGCCCTTTGCTCCCGCGGTCTTCATGGTATGGGAATCCATGCTCATCCCGGGGGCGCAGATGGGCGGATGGGGTTGTTGCAGGGGCTTGTGGATGTACCCGATCAGCGTGTCTTCGTCCACGTTTTCCTCGAGATCGATCTGCCAGAAACGGCCGTGCAGGTGGTAGGGCGGTTCCTGGTTCCACAGTTGCAGGATCATCTCCGCCGATTCGGCCGCCATGGCGCCGTTGAGTTTCGGATCGATCTTGTGCAGCTCCAGGTCCGTCGTCACGCTGCCCGGGCCGAAACAGAGGTTGAGCCGCCCGTGGGAGAGATGGTCCATGAATGCCAGGCGCGTAGCCACGTGGGCGGGATTATGATAGGGCAGGCAGGTGGGCGCGGTACCGAGCCGAATGGTGTGGGTCATGGCGAGCGCTTTGCCGATGAAGGCTTCCGGCAGCACGATGTTCTCGTACTTCATGGTGTGGTGCTCGCCGATCCAGAATTCGGTAAAACCCAGTTCCTCGCAGCGCACGACAAGCTCCAGATCCTCGTCGTAGCACTGGGCAGGAGGCTTGGCCGGATCGTGAAAGGGCATGATGAACATCCCGTAGTTCATGCTTGATCTCCTGTGTGGTTCGCCGGGTTTTTCGACGCCCGTATATTCACCTGCCTATTGGACATGCGGCCTGCCGCCTTCCTCAGCGGTTCATTGCCGGAATGACTTCATTTGCGAACAACTCCATGCTCCTCAGCCACGCGGCTTTGTCTTCCGCGTCCTTCCAATCGTATCCCATGAGGACCAGCGTGCCGAAGTCGCCCGTCTCCTGCCGCAGCGCCTCGAGACGCCGGACCACCCCGTCCACGTCGCCGTGGATGATCTGCTCCTGCAGGAAATAGTCCCTGCCGCACTCCGCGTCGGGCATGTCCGGATCCCGCTTGAAGAACTTGCGGCCGGGGCCCGCGCCCTTGTCCAGCACGCTGCCGAGGAAATCGAAAAACCGGCCGAGGCAGCCCGTCCACGCCCTTCGCCTGGCTTCGTCCGGGTCGTCGCCCACGAAGATGCTGCGGCAGACGCGCCAGTCTTCCCGGTCGGGCGTATGGCCCGCTTCGCGCGCGGCTTCTTCGTACACCTTCCAGTTGTCCGCCACGACGTTACCGGGACTTAAATTGGCGCTGATGGGCGCCCAGCCCTTCCTTCCGGCGAACTTCATGGTCCCCGAATGCATGCTCATGCCCGGTGCGCATATGGGCGGATGGGGCCGCTGCAGGGGTTTCTGGAGTATGCCGAGGCGCGACTCCCGGTCGACCCACTTCTCCAGGCCGATCTGCCAGAAATCGCCGTCGTACCGGTAGGGCGTGTCCTGCGTCCACAACTGGAGGATGATCTCCGCGGCCTCTTCGAACATGGCGCTGTTCTTCGTGGGGTCGTCGATACCGAAAAGCTCCATGTCCGGATACACGCTGCCCGGACCGAAGCACAGGTTCAGGCGGCCGTGGGACAGGTGGTCCAGGAAGGCCAGGCGCGTGGCCACGTGAGCGGGATGGTGATAGGGCAGGCAGGTGGGCGCCGTGCCCAGACGGATGCGATCGGTCATGGCCAGGGCCTTGCCGATGAAGGCCTCGGGAAGGGCGATGTTCTCCCACTGGTGGGTGTGGTGCTCGCCAACCCAGAATTCGCAGAAGCCCATCTCCTCGGCCAGTACCACAAGTTCCAGGTCCTCGTCGTAGCACTGGGCCGGCGGTTTTGCCACGTCGTGGAAGGGCATGATGAACATGCCGTATTTCATGGGTGATCGCTCCGGTTGACTTGTCCAATGCTGTATCTACATCGCTGTATCTACGACGCTGTGTCTACGACGCTGTGTCTACAACACAGTATCTACAATGTATACACGCGGCCCACATGCCGCGTATACGTCGGCCAGCCGGTCAGGCGTATCCCAGCGACCTGTTCAGCCTGGGCATGACCTCCCGGGCGAAGAGTTCGAGACAATCGATCCAGGCCTCCCGGTCGTCCCAATCGTGGGCCGTAAAGATGAGCGTGCCGAATTCCCCTGTCTCCTCCACCATCCGGTGCAACTGCCGCACGCATTCATCGGGATCCCCCGCGATGACCTGTTCGGCCATCATGTAGTCCAGGGTGCAATCGGAATCGGGCATGTCCGGGTCCCGCTTCCACAGCCCTCTTCCGGGCCCGAGGTCGGTCAGTTTCATAATGTATTCCAGGCATTTTCCCAGGGACGAATTCCGGGCCCTCTCCCGGGCCTTCGCGGTGTCTTCCGCCACGAAGATGTTCCGCGAGATCTTCCACTTTCTCCGGTCCGGTTCCTGTCCGGCGGAACGCGCACCTTCGGCGTAGGTCTCCCAGTGGTTCATGAGCACGTTGCCGGCCACCATGTGGTGGCTAAAGGGGAAATAACCCTTCTGGCCCGCGATGCGGGTGCCCGCCGAGTCCCTCATGATCACCGGGACGGACAGGGGCGGATGGGGCTTCTGCAGGGGTTTTAGGTAGACGCCGATGCCCAGGTCCTCCCGGACCTCGTGGTCCACGTGCACCTGCCAGAAGCGGCCGTCGATGTGGTAGGGCGGATCGGTGGTCCACAGGGTCATGATCATCTGAATCGCCTCGCCCACCATGGCGCCGGAGTCCTCGGGCCGTATCCCGTACATCTCCATGTCGGTGGGTATGGCGCCGGGGCCGAAGCAGATGTTCAGGCGGCCGTGGGAGAGATGGTCGAGGAAGGCCAGACGGCCGGCCACGTGGGCGGGATGGTGGTAGGGCAGGCACACGGGCGCGGCGCCGAGCCGCATGCGACTGGTCAGGCCGAGGGCTTTGCCGAGGAAGATCTCGGGCATGACGATGTTCTCGTAGCTCGAGGAGTGGTGCTCGCCCACCCAGAACTCGCTGAAGCCGAGCTCCTCCGAACGTACCAGCAGTTCCATGTCTTCGTCGTAGCACTGTCCCGGAGGCTTCGTCGGATCGTGCACGGGCATCAGGAACACGCCGTAGTCGATCATGTTGGTCTCCTGTTCAACCTGTTGCTCTCCTGTTCAACCTGCTGCACTCCTGATCAACCTGCTGCTCTCCTGTTCAATTCGACGGATTCTGCTACTGCGGGTTCTCCGCCGTCACAACGGTATCAAGCCGATCCTTGAACCCATACCGGATCTATAGCAGGCCTCTGTTAAGCTTTCGCGCGATGGCTTCTTCCACGAATCCGGAATCGCACACCCCGTCGAATCCGCTTCCAGGAAACCGCGCCGCCCATTCATAAACGTTTCGGATACGGCCTATGTCGCCGCCAAACACCGATGGCTCGGCACGGACGGCATCCAGCGCTTCGATGACGGCGTCCGCGACCCGACCGTAGAGCCGCCCCTGCCAGTCGGACGGGCCGCCCTTTTCATCGCGGTCATCCGCTCGTTCTCCCGGTCCCCTCGCCTCCTGGTACCAGGCCAAGGCGTTGAACTGGACCTTGCGGGCACGGGGATAGAAGGAGCACATCAGGTTCCAGTCGTCGCCTTCCCGTTCCTGGTCGCCGGAGGCCCGGAAATCGGATCTTAGAAGCACGGAGGGTATATCGAGCATCTTGGCCATCATGAATTCCACCACCGTGCCCGAATCCAGGTCGGTCCCGTCGAAATTGAAGAGGCCAAGGTCGCAGGCCATCACCTGCTTCAGATCCTGGTTCCTGATGTCGACCATCCGGTCCGTGGATTGTTCCAGGTCCTGGGGCACGACGCATGCGTACCGCCCGTTGGAACGGCGATCAATGGCCCCGGCCAGGAGTTCGTTGCCGGCCAGGTGCTTGTGATCGAACAGGTCGCCGGCGAAATACACGGTGTAGGTGGTCATGTGCTGCTTGCCGCCCATGGATTAGCTACTGTCGCGCCCGGTATGGCGTTTGCCGATATCGGCGGCCTCCCTGGAGCCATTGGCCACCATCACACCCTCGTCGATCATGTCGGTCACGTTCTCGGGCGTGACGCCGTTCAGGAAGGCGACGCCGTTGGCCCTGCAGGCCTTCAGTACCGTGTTCCGCGCGGCGATCATCTCGGGAGGATAGGGCGCATCGTGGCGGTCCGGGTATCCGAAGGACATCCCCATGTCGCCAGGTCCCCACTCGGCGAACGCGATGCCGGGCACGCGCAGGCTCTTGTTCGCCTTGGCCAGCGCGCGCCGGTTCTCGATCTTGAGGCCGAGCATCAGTTCCCCTTCCGGGTTCAGGGGCCATACGTCGGCCCTCTTCACGTATTCCGGCACGGAGAGTCCCCAGGCGCGCGCCGCGAAGCCCTGGCCACCCGACCCGCGCTGGCCCGTGTTTAGTCCGTCTCCCACACCGGCTGTCTGAAAGGGAAACCGGGCGGATTCCACGAAGGTCCGTACGGCCCCCGGGGTTTCCGCATGGCACAGCAGGATCCCGTGAACGCCCACCGCCAGGACCTGCTTGACCATCCATGCGTTCGCCCGCATGACCGCCTTGCTGGTGCCGTTCGTGGGCAAGGTGACGATGATGCAGGGCGTCAGGTGTCCTCCGGGGGTGGGACCGGCGTCGATCAGCCCGTTCATGAAGGCCTTCAGGGCCGGCAGGTCGTAGGTGCCGTGTTCCATTTCGACGATCAGGTAGTCCTCCCACGCTCCGGAGGCCTCCTTGCCGCGTTCATAGCTCAACTCGCCGGCGCCGCCGTAGTAGATCGGTTGTTTTTTCTCGAGCAGTTCCACCGCACGGTTTATCCTGGGCATTTATGGTTCCTTTTATATGCCGGCCGCCTCGCAGCGGCGAACCGGCAGAATAATCGAAGCATGGTCAGCAATTTTTGTAATCACGGCCTTTCACAATCCGTCATGCCGAACCCGTCACGGACGGTTGAAGGGCAACCGGTCCGCGAGCCCCATGTCTTCGGCCAGTCCGGCGAGGTTCGTCGCCGCCATCCGGGTGAGTGGGACACCCTCGCGCCTGGAAAGGGCTTCGCTTTCG
>CAZZNP010000034.1:0-7030 GCA_964655785.1 uncultured Gemmatimonadota bacterium | reverse complement strand
CGCCGCCATCCGGGTGAGTGGGACACCCTCGCGCCTGGAAAGGGCTTCGCTTTCGTATTCCATCTCGCCCGGAACCAGCGTGCGTTCCACCCCGGGCGCCGTGGGCGCCTCCCGCATGCGCCGGATGAGTTCGTCTATACGGTCATAGTAGCTGTCCAGCGGCATCATGGCGCCTGCGTCGATGGCCATGAAGGCGTGCCCCTCGTCGCAGGCATCGTCGGACACCTTGGCCCATGACAGGATGTCTGTGGTAAAGGCGGCGCCGGCGAGCACGCCGGCCAGGGATTCCACGAGCAACGCCAGGCCGTAGCCCTTGTGCGCGCCGAAAGGCGTCAGTGCGCCGGTGACGGTGAACACGCCGGGGTCCGTCGTGGGCAGGCCTTCCCCATCGGTGAGCCAACCATCCGGCAGCGGTTCGCCGCGGTCCTTGTACGAGGCGACCTTGCCCCCCGCCACGGTACTCATGGCGATATCCAGGACGATGGGCGGCTGGGAACGGGCCGGCACGGCGTAGGACATGGGGTTGTTGCCGATGGACGCGCCCCGCCCGCCGGGGATGTTCATGACGACGTCGGTATTGCTCATGGCGATGCCGGCCATGGGCCGGTCCCCGTGTTCCAGGGCCATGAGCGTGTAGGCCGAGGCCGCGCCGAAGTGGTTGCTCCGGCGGACCATGCTCATGCCGATCCCGCACTTCGCGGCCTTTTCCAAAGCCACCGCCATGGCGTAGTGCGAGGCCACCATGCCCACGGCCCGGTGGGCGTCGATCCGTGCCCAGGCCGGTCCCTCGTCCGTGGTTTCCGGGACCGCGCGCACGTCGATACCGCCATCCCGCATCAGTTGCACGTACCGCCGCAGGGAGACGGTGCCGTGGGTGAAGATACCCCGCATGTCGGTGCGGATCAACATGTCTGCCGTCCGCTTGGCGTCGGCGCGCGAAAGCCCCGCCTCGACCATGGCCGCGACGCAGAAGTCCGCGAGGGGGCCCGGCGGCGTCCGCAGCACGTAGAGTTGGTCCGTCGAGGAGGCCTGGTCGGCGTGGGTGGCCAGCGTATTGCTCTTTTCAGCCGCCGCGGATGCCGGCGGTAACGCGGTCGAAACCGCTGATCATGTAGCTGTAGTCGCAATCGGCCTGGATCCAGTCGACGCCCCGGCTGCTCCAGCGACGGCCGAAGGCATACTGCGATCCCATGCCCATGCCGATGGACAGGCCCGCTGCGTGGCCCACGTCGATGATGCGTTCCATGGCGGCCACGACCCGGGCATCGTCGAGTTGCCCGAGCACGCCCATGGAACCGCTCAGGTCCACGGGGCCGATGACCAGACTGTCCAGTCCCGGTATGGCTGCGATGGCGTCCAGTTCCCGATAGGCTTCGACGTGCTCGATCTGGACGGAGACGAACAGGTCCCGGTTCATTTCGTCCACGTACGTATCTATATCCGAGAGGTCCCTTCCGTAGTTCGAGGGACGATGGGGACCGAACCCCCGGTCTCCCATGGGCGGGTAGCGACAGGCGTCCACCACGCGGCGCACCTCGTCGGCGGAGCGGACCTGCGGGACGATGATCCCCGGCGCACCCGCGTCCAGGACGGGTTTCACGTGCCCGATATCGCTTGAAGGCACCCGGACCAGGGCGGCGGTACGGCCCGCCCGGGCGGCCACAAGGTGTCCGGTCACCGATTCAAGGTTCATCGCCCGGTGCTCGGTGTCGATCCAGATGAAATCGGCCGAATCGCACAGGGCCTCGGTCACGGCCGGATCGGTGAAGGTCACGCTGGCGCCCAGGCAAAGTTCGCCCGCGGCGATCCGGTCGCGAAACGCCCTTATTTCATTTGAAAACAACCGCCGCTCCTAGGAAATGGACTATCGACAGGCTGTCGTACCGCTTTGAATGTTGCTGGTCCGCTGGTCCGCAGAACCGCCTAGACCGCGCCTTCCTGCCACGGTCCCCAGATGGCGTAGGTCAGCCCGGGCCGCTGCATGTTGACGAATAGGGTCTCGCCGTCGGGACTGAAGGTCGCCCCGGCGAATTCGCCCCGGTAGGCGATGCCGGCCACGTCCCGGGCCACGTCGAACACGCGTCCGTCCTTCGTCAGGCCCCGGATGTGTTGTACGCCTTCCCGGTTGTCTTCGCATACGATCAGGCCGCCGCGGGGACTCACGCAGACGTTGTCCGGCGCGGCCATGAGCGACGCGTCGGGGGATTCGAACAGGAGCGTCAGCACGCCTTCTTCAGCGCCGTCGGGACGGAATTCCCACACCTGGCCGAGGCGTTCGTCGCCGCCGCGCGTCGACGTAAAGAAGATGCGGCCGTTGCCGTACCAGCACCCTTCCAGGCGGTCGAAGGCGGCGCCGCCCTTGCTGGCTCCCTCCTTGTACACCAGGTTCCGGTCCTGTCCGGCCCCTGCCGGGTCGGGGTCCTCGATCTCCACCCAGGTCACGGGCAGGGACGTGCCCATGGTCTGCCCGTTGCGCGTGTCGTATCCTGGCCGGTCCGCTATCGCGAGCATGCGCAGACGGCCGCCCCGGGCGAGCTCGCCGGGATGATCGGGAATGAACTGGAAGAATCCGCTCGGGTTCTGGTCTTCGGTCTCGTACACGATTCCGGTGGCGGGGTCGACGGCGATGGCCTCGTGGACGAACCTGCCCATCGCGGTAAGGGGTTCGGCCGCCACGCTTTCCTCGGCGTCGGCGGGCACCTCGAAGCAGTATCCGTGGTTCCGGTCGTATCCGCCCAGGTACTGCAGCCAGCGCGCACTGAAGTACCGGTCCGTGCCCATGGTGGTCTCTTCGCAGGTGATCCAGGACCCCCAGGGCGTGGGGCCGCCGGCGCAGTTGTGCAGCGTCCCGCCCACGCTCACGAAATCGCGGACCAGTTCGCGGGTATTCGGATCGACGATCAGCGTCGTGACCCCGCCGGGCGCGGTGGGATCGTAAGCCGCCGATGGGTTGCCCATGGGTTCGGTCGGACTGCCGGTGTTGATCTCGTGGTTCCGCAGGAGCCGGACCATGCCGTCCATGGGAAAGGCTGCCATGCCGTCGTGGGCGGCGGGCGTGGGATTGCCGTCGGACATGAGTCCGCCCCTCTTGCCGAAGACGGTGTAGGAGAACTTCGGCGGCAGTTCGAGCAGGGTTTCGCCGGTATTCCGGGACGGCAAGGGGACGAGCGGACCGTATCCGCCGTCACCCCGGTGGGCCGTCAGGCTGGCGCTTCCTTCGGTCATGGCGCGCGCCCGCCGGGCGATCAGTCCCTGAAGCGCCGATGCGCCGAAGGCCATGGCGCCGAGGGATATGGCGGTGTTTCGGATGAAGGAGCGTCGGTTAAAACGGGACACGTTCGCAGATCTCCTGTATGTGCTGCGCGTTAACGGAGGCGAAGTCCGAGACGCGCGGACCGCTTCCGGGTGCTCCGCGTTAACGGAGGCGAAGTCCGGGACGCGCGGATCTCGTTTGGCATCGAATCCGCTATGGCGTCATTCCGGATGACCTGTCGGTCGAATTTCAGAATCCGGTATTTAATGTACGTATACCGGGTCCCAAAATCAAGACGCGTCGGTGGTATTTCGCATCGTGTTTCACCCGAATTTTATGAAGACCAGGCCGGCGGCGATCATCAATACGGAACCCACCTTCAGCGGGGTGATGCGCTCTTTGAGAAAGACGAATCCCAAAATAGCGCCCAGGACCACGGCGAACTCCCGCAACGCGACGATGTAGCCGACCTGCCCCACGGTCATGGCGAAGAGTATCATCAGGTAGGCGGCCGTGGATCCGACGCCAATGAACGTCGCAGGACGCCAGATCTCCGCAAGTCCGAACCGCCGGTGTTCCGGGTTGCGGACCGCGAGAAACGGCGAGGCGAATAAGGCGCTCAGCAGGAACATGCCGAAGATGTACACGACGGGATGGACGATACTCACGCCTACCTTGTCCACCAGGGAGTAGCTCACGATCGTGGCGCCCACCGCCAGGGCCGATGCGAACCCGCGATTGGCGGCTCTCGTGTGCATGAGGACCGATACGCCCATGGAGAGTATCCCAAGGCAGATCAGGCCGATGCCCGTCACGCCCATCAGAGTCAGTTCTTCGCCGAGCAGCAGCCATCCGAGGAAACCCGTAAGTCCGATGCCCGAGCCCCTGGCGATGGGGTAGACCAGGGAGATCTCCCCGTGTTCGTATGCCCGGGCCAGGAACAGAAAGTAGAACGTATGGATGATGCCCGTGGCGAGCACGTAGAACCATCCGGCTTCCAGCATGGCCAGGAATCCCTCGGCGCCCATTTCCCATGCCACGCCCGCCACGAAAGGCAGCAGCAACAGACAACTGATCCAGAGTGACCACCAGAAGACGGTGAGATTACCGGAGTTGCGCCGGGCGACGAAGTTCCACGTGGCGTGCAGGACGGCGGAAAGCAGGACGAAGACGAAAAGGTCAGTGGGCATGGATGGGTTCGGAGCTGGGCTGGACCAGGTTGGAGGAAAGAAATTTTGACAGGCTGGCGGTCCGGCATGCGGAGCAGCGCGAGGGCAGGAACCGGACGATTCCTATATGGTCGTAATCCGCAGGTATGTCAACGGGATAATCCCCGCGTGGATCGGGTGATGGCTGATTCCGCTTGGGCCGGTCGCCTGCGTATTGTACCTTGAGATGCGCGCCGACCTTTCGTCTCGTAGCGCATCATCCCTTAGTAAGGAAACTGTCCCGACACCGACCGGGTCTCGGGTTGATACCGGAGTACCGGGCCGGGTTCCGCGCGCCGGGAGTACAACTTGATCCACCACTACATCGTAATCGCCTTCCGGCATATCGCGAAGAGCAAAGGCGTGTTTGCTGCGAACGTCTTCGGATTCACCCTGAACTTCATCGTGGTGATCTTCGGGTTGAGTTACGTCCTTTTTGAAACATCCTACGACGACTTTCACGAAAAAGGAAAGCGGATTTACCGGGTGCTGGTGACGATCCCCGCGTTTGAATACACGTTCGCTACGACCTCCGGCCTGCTGGCTCCGAAGCTTGCGGAGGTCTATCCGGAAGTCGAGTCGGCCGTGCGTATTAACTACGTGCCGTCCACTGCGTTCGGAGCGACTCCGGGCGAACTGGCTGGATCCGATGCCTATATCGTTGCCTATGCGTCCCCCGAAGTCTTCAGCGTGTTCTCTTTCGGTCCGGTCACGCAGTCGGCAATCGCAGAATTCAACCGGCCGAACGCGGCGGTCATTAGCCGCGCAATGGCCGACAGGTTCTTTGGTGAAGAGGATCCCACTGGCAGATTGCTTTATTCGAACGGGTTGGGAACGGGGGTCGTGGAAGTGGTTGGCATCATGGATGACGTGCCCCGCAATTCACATCTGCGGCCAGACGTCTTCGTTTCCTTCGCCACGGTACCCGATAACATAGTCGGACGGGGAAGCGACCAAGGCTGGGGAATGCATCAGTTCCTGACCTACGTATTGTTAATCGACGGCAGCGAAGAAACCCTGCAGAGCTTTCTCGAGAAACTAGAAGACTTCCCGGACAGGTACGTTCCCGGGACCCAGATCCGCCTATACAACCTGGAACCCCTGTCCGAGGTTTACTTCTCCCCAAACGCATTCTGGGGGCAGTTGAAGGGCGATATCAATTACGTTTATTTCGCCGTGGCATACCTTGTGCTCATATCGTTCATGACCGTGGCGAACTACATGAATATCAATATCGCCCACCTGGTGCAGCGGGTGAAGGAGATGGGACTGCGCAAGTCCTATGGCGCGGGCGGGCCGCAAGTCGTCAGCCAGTTTGTCATCGAGACTCTGATGAACTGCCTGGTGGCCGTCGGCATCGCGATCCTGTGTGTTCTGTTGCTTAGAATAAGTCAATTCCCGCTCCTGGAGCATCTTTCCCGTTCCGAGATCAGCGTAGGATACATCGGGTCCGTCGGCATTTCCTTTCTGCTCATCGGGCTTATTGCGGGTATCGGCCCGGCCTTCGTGTTCTATCGGGTCAATCCGGTAGACATGATGGCGAATCGGATATCCACCAACTGGACCGCAAACAACCTGAGAAAGGGACTGCTGTTCTTCCAGCTGGCCATATCCGTGGCGTTGTTGGTGCTTACCGCGTTGTTCTACAACCAGGTGGCCTACCTGACCGCCAAGTCGCTGGGATATGAGAAGGAGAACAAGATCGTCATTCCAGTGGCCGGCGCGGCTGACTTGCATCAGCGGCTTGCCGAGGGTTTCAAGCGTAGTCCCCACGTGGTCAGTGTCGGCTCCTCCAGAGGTCATCCGGGATTCTTTCCCGTATTGCGGGTCCCGCATCAAATCGAGGAATCCGAAATCCAGGTGCAAATGGGGCTGCTTTCCGTAGGTCGCAATTTTCTGAAGACACTCAAGATTCCACTGATCTACGGCAGGGACTTCGCAGACGATGAGCTTCGGGACGCCGTCCTGTTGAACGAAACCGCCTTCAACGTGCTCGGTCTGGACGAGGAGGACGTAGGTACCGAGCGGTATATCGTGGGAATGCGGCGCATCGTCGGTATCGTATCCGATTTCCACATCTGGTCGCTACATCATGCAATCGAACCCCTTATGTTGAGTTTTTCCGATGACCGTCTGACTCACCTGATCGTGGATGTCGAACCTACGCAACGGGAGGCTGCCCTGGACGATCTGGCACGTACGTTCGCAGAACTGATGCCCGACAACCAGTTCGAGTATTTCTATCTGGACGCGAAGCTAGACGAACATTACAACAGCGACCGCCAGATCCTGGATACGCTTCTGCTGTTGGCCCTGGTCGCCTTCGCCCTTGCCGTTGCCGGTATTTACAACTACGGGGTGTTCTTCACGCTCAACAGGATCCGGGAAGTCGCCATTCGCAAGATCCACGGCGCCTCCGCAGGCAACATCGTCCGGATGAATGTCACGGCCATTACCAGGTCCGTCGCCCTGTCCCTGGTCATTGCGCTGCCGGTCGTTTACTGGGTGTACGGCCGCTGGATCGCCCAATACGCGTACCGGGCGGATGTTTCCCCGTTACTGGTTGCCC
>CAZZNP010000033.1:19445-34976 GCA_964655785.1 uncultured Gemmatimonadota bacterium | reverse complement strand
TGATCGTGCATAGCGAGGTGAGCAGTTCGACGGATTCGGTCACGGCCACGTCGCCAATTACCGTGAAGAGCTTGCCGTCGTAATTCCGGCGCAGGATGGAGTAGGGTCCGCGGTCCCACACGCGCACGTCGCCGTGCAGTTCGGGCGTGCCTCTCGGAGACCTGTGTGTCTCATCGACGGAGGCGATCCGCTGGAAGAGCGAGATTCGCGAGAGGCCGTCGCTGTACATGAAATGCACAAGAGGCGCGCCATGGTGCTGTATGACGCGGCGGTGCTGGAGGGTGAATCCCGGTGGAATGTAAACGGGGGCGTTCAACCTGAAATCGGCCTCCCGCTGCACTTCGCTGATGGAACCGCAGGCAACGACCTGTTTGATCTCGACGGATTTGCCCGTCCATTCGTCTGTGGCGAAAAGGTCCGGCGAAATCTGCGGATCCTGCTCGAATTTCGTCAGGAAAAGTTCCTCGACGAGCACGCCTGCTTCGTTGCGTTCTTCCGTCCGCATCACGAGGCCCGTCTCCTCGTCGATCCACGCGGTCATGGTCATCCTGCCGGGATGGCGGGGCTTGAAAGCCAGGACGGCCACCGGACGGCCGAGGTGCCGGTCGGAACCGGAAATCTGGAGTTCGTAGTTGGTTTGCAGCAGGTCGAGACTGCTGAACTCCAGGTTCATGTCGAGCACGTTCGAGTTCGATTGGCGCCGGTGTGAATAAAAGAGCGAATCCCCCGAGGCCTTCCGCCGGTAAATGTCGTGGTCCACGCGGATGATGACCTCGCGGATCCGGCCGTCCGAATCGGGAATGTCGATGCGGTCCCGGTCCGGCCGCTGGTGCGTGATATGCTGGACGTAGCGGGTGGTATCCCCGTCCGCGCTGAACCTCTGCTTCGTCAGGGTGGCACGGTAACTCACCCTGGACGGGGCTTCCATGATCTTCTGGTAGGTAATATCAGGGTCGACGCCGCGCACCTGCGCGGGACCGGAAAGACATGCCATCGCAACGATACAGAGGAATACAGGTCGGAATCGCATTTCGAATCGCCTATTCCTTGTAGTTTACCATGACGGAACCCAGAGTGCCGCTGGTGAACACGCTCTGATCCTCGATCAGGGCATGTTCCTGCAGGATGAAGAACATATCGTCGTTCGACTGTGTCCCTCGGGCGGCCGGAGCCTCGACCGGCTTGAACGACTGCCATATCAGCCCGCCCGCCACCAGTAACAGTGTGGCCGCCACCGCGATGAACCGGCCAGGCTGCCCACGCCGAGACGCGTTCCTGCTGTTCAAACCCGGCGCGTTCCTGTTGTTCATTCCAGGCACCATGTGCGCGTGTGTCGTGCGCTCAAGTACCGCGGTCTGGACTTCCGCTACCGTGACTGCCGTGGGTTTCTCCCGTCGGATGCAGCGCAGCATGCCGCGGACGGACTGCAATCCGCGCAGTTCCCGCGCGCAACCGGGGCAGGACTCGATGTGCCGCGCGATTTCGGCGACTTCCGTGTTGTCGCACACGCGCTCCAGGTAGCGCGTAAGCCGCTTCTTTACCTGGGTGCAGTTCATGGCACGTTCCTCGCGTTCCTATAGATCAAGGTAACCGGACAGCCGCTTGGACAGCACGCGCTTTAGCTTGAGCCGTCCGTGATGCAACCGGGACATCACCGTGCCTTCGGGACACTGGAGGATCTCCGCAATCTGCCTGTGTGAGAGACCTTCCAGGTCGAACAGTACGACTACGGTCCTGTGCCGCTCCGAAAGGGTATCCAGCGCGGCCATGATGGACCGCTTCAACTCGTCATTTTCCAGTACTTCGTGCGGGTTCTTCTCGGAAGAAGCCAGATTGGAAATCAAAAACTGCTGGCCGGCACCGCCGTGCCGCGCGCCGTAATCTGAAAATGAGAACATGCGGCGGCGGGTTTCCCGTTTGCGGTAGTTGATGCACTTGTTGATCAATATACGGTACAGCCAGGTCGAAAACCTGTACTGCGTGTTGAACCGTTCGAGCGTTCGAAACACTTCGAGGAAGGCGTCCTGGACGAGGTCGCGCGCGTCATCGTGGCTCGCAAGCATCTGGTACGCCACGGAATAAGCCTTCTCACTGTACCGCCTCGTCATTTCGTCGAAGGCCGAGCCATCACCCGTCTTGGCCCGCTCCATCAACCTTCGTTCTTCCTCGCGCAGGTCCTCGCCGGCACCGGGAGGGGCCGTTCTTTTCCGCTCCGCTACCGAATGCACTTTGTCGACGGTGTTCATCCGGTTACCGACCCTCCTGATCCGTTCCTGCGTACACCTCGATTACACCCGTATACATATTCATTATCGTATATCTTCACAATTTAGCCGGGATCTCGGCCCGTAAATCGTTTCGGAAACTACACCATGCCGATTTCGTTGGATTTGCGATACATTTCGAGCGCTTTGTCGGTCTGTTTGCTTTTGTCGTATATCATGCCGAGATACCGGTACGCCTGCTCATTGTGAGGCTCGTGACGGAGCAGGGCTTCGAAGTGCTCGATCGCTTCCGTGTGCTTTTCCACGTGACAGTAAGCCTTACCGAGCTGGAGGTTCACCTCCGCCTTCGTCCGGTCGGCGTCCAGCGCGCGGGAGAGTATTCTGATCGCATCGTCGTAGGTTCCGATGGTGATGTACAGAACGCCGAGATTGTAGCAGGCCTTGTACGAATGCGGATCATATTCCAGGGCGCGATGCAGGTCGCTCCTGGCGTCCTCGTACTGCCCCATCGCTTCGTACAGTATCGCCCTGTCGATCAGCGACTCCACAAGGCTGGGATCGTACTCCAACGCTCGTTTGTAGTGCTCGAGCGCGGTCTCCTGGGCGCCGAGGAGGAAATACATCCTGCCCAGTCTGCCCGTCGCGGTGGCGTGACCGGGATATCGCTCGAGAATACGTTTGTACTGCTGCATGGCCTGTTCGGACTTGCCCTTGTTCTCGAGGGTTTCCGCCCGGCTGAGCATTGCGGAGATATCGCCGGACCGGTCTCTGGGCGTCTCTTCGACGCGTTGTTCCACCGCCTCGACAGATGCCGGCCGGTCGTGTTCTTCGGATCTGGGCGACTGTTTCGCCACGGAGTCTTTCAAGGCATCGAAGGGCACGAAATGGGGAATGCTGCGGTCGGTCAGGCGCAATTCCTCATTGGTATTCAAATCGCGCGCCGTGCGGGCTTTCCTGATCCTTACGGTGAAAGCGCCGAACTGGCGGAGGTTCACCCGCTCTTCGCGGGATATCGCATCGGATACCTCCGACAGGAACTCGTTCAGCACCGCGGACACCCTGCGTTTGGCGACCTGGGTTCTCGATGCTACTTCGTCTACCAGCGATGCTCTGTTCATGATGCTCCGGTCATGCTTGAGGCAAAGCCGCGTTCGCCGCCGAAGTCGCCGTCCGGTGGATCTGCCTTCGACGTACAACCAGGCCTTACCGGTGATTCAGTCCGTGATTCAGTCCGTAGTCCGTGATTCAGTCTGTAATGTCGGGCGCGCGGGCACTCACGCGAGAGACCAACTGCATCATCATGCTGTCAGGCGAATTGGACGTGAAACGAATATTCGGTCGATACCGGCCGCATGTCAAGCAAGAATGAACGGTCCCCGCAATGTCCGCAATACTGTCCGCGGTACAATCCGCGGTACTGTCCGCGCCGGCGCTACCTGAGGGATCGGTCCTCTGATTCCGCCACGTAGGACCGGTACAGGTCTTCGATTTCCCCTTCCCCGGGTACGTCGTCAAGCACCAGGAATCCGTAGCGGAGATGAAGACGGTCCGAGGGCACGAGCGTAAGGTCTTCTTCCATGAGCGGACCCGTGCCCAGCAGGTTGCGCCGGGTGAACCAGGGCACCGGGTGGCGGAGGTTTCGCGGATGGTCCATGAGCGCCACCATGCCCCCGCTGGCGCCCGCAGCGCCGACCCATCTGTCCCGCGTACCCATGATGGACTCGTGGCCGGTGCGGCCGCTGCCGCTCGTATGGAACGCGTCCGCGAAAGGCGGTCCCATTCGCAGGATCAGCCCGCTGTACCGGGCCGCGCGCGATGCGCCCATGGTGACTTCACCCGCGGCGGGAGTGATCACCGATTCGATGAGCCAGAGGCAGCCGCGGACCCCCGCGGTCTGCAGGAAATCGAATCGACGGGACTCCCTGACCACCGGGAGGTCGTTGCGGTCCAGCCAGGTGAGATGCTGTCCGACGGCGACACCGGACGTCAGGTGCGACACCGGGGTGAACCCGTCGTGGCGCTGCACGCCGTGGCTGTCCGGAACGGGAACGTACTTTCCTTCTTCCGGAAGGTACCAGGAACCTCCCCAGAAATTCGTGTCGTTTACGTGTACCCAGCCGAAGAACAGCCCCGTGTGCCAGGTGTGGTCTTCGGGGCGGTATTCGCTGATCAGACCTCCGGATGGGGTGTAAACCGGGTGAAAACAGGGCTTGGGCGATTCGTCCCTCGGCACCTGGCCGGCCGCGGCGTCGTACCGGCACATCAACCGTCCGTCCGCGTGGACCTCGAAGCCCTGCCCTTCGTTGACTTCCAGACGTAGATTGCTTAGGTTTCTATCGAATGCGTCTGCCTTCATGGCGGCCCCTATACGTGGTAGATTCGGTACGTGGTAGATTTGGTATGTGGTAGATACGAATCCTGGTAGATTCGATTCGGCGAAACGCTTGCAGCCCCGATCGGTTACAATGAAGTACTTCGCGGTACTGCTTTCCCTGCTGTTGATTTCCGCCCCGGCCCGGGCCGCCACGATAAGCGGATTCGTAACGGATCGCACCAGCGGCGAATCCCTGCTTTCGGCGAACGTGTTCCTGAGCGGCACGTCGCTGGGCGCCCTGAGCAATGAGAACGGCTACTTTGCGATTACCGGGATACCCGCCGGATCTTACGTGCTCGTCGTGTCCTACGTCGGATACGAGACGCACCGGGACACGTTGAGTCTCGGCGCAGAAACCTTTCTTCGCCGTGACGTGACACTCGCGCCGACCGTGCTGATCGGCGAGGAGACCGTGGTCGAGGCGGACAGGAACAGGGACGAGCGGTTGGCGCAACCCGGTTTCGTCGCCCTCCAGGCCGCGGTTCTGCAGGAGTTGCCCGCAATCGGGGAAACCGATCTGTTGCGCAGCCTGCAGCTCCTGCCTGGCATCCAGGCTTCGTCGGACATCAGCAGCGGCCTGTACATCAGGGGAGGCGGACCCGACCAGACCCAGATACTCCTCGACCAGGTACCCCTCTACAATCCCTCGCACGCATTCGGCTTCTTTTCCATCTTCAATCCGGAAGCCATAAAGGACATGCGCCTGCACAAGAGCGCCTATCCTGCCGTTTACGGCGGCAATCTCGGCGCGGTGCTCGACGTGACGAACCGCGACGGCAATCGCAACGACCTGCACGGTTCGGGCGGCATCAGCCTCATCTCGATGCGCACCATGATCGAAGGACCTCTGGCCCGTGGCTCGTTCATGGTCTCGGGAAGGCGAACCTACCTGGAGCCGATCCTGGCCTACATCAGAACGCGCGTCGAGGATATCCCGGGATACTATTTCTACGATGTGAACGCGAAAATCAACCAGAATCTGTCCTACTCCGACAATCTGGTGCTGAGCGGATACTTCGGCCGGGACGACCTCAATCTGGAAACCAGCGAGGACGATCTCTTCAACGTTCGCTGGGGAAACTCCGCGGTTACGGGCAAATGGACGCACCTGTTCTCGCCGACGCTGTTCGGCAATTTCGTCGTTTCGGGCAGCGACTACGCTAGCCGGCTTACGGCGAATTTCGACGGAACGGAAGTCCTGTTCAGGAACAGCATTAGAGACATCAGCATCAAGGGGGACCTGGACTATGTCGCCGACGGCGAGCACGCGCTGAAGGGCGGTTTCCGCGGAACGCTGTACCGGTTCCGGTTCAACAGGAGCTTCAACCAGGACGATCAGCTGGACCTCAGACTGGAGCCCTACGTGATCTCGCTGTACGCCCAGGACCAGTGGCAGGCGCTGGCTTCTACTTCGGTTCGCCTGGGACTGCGGGCGAACTACTACAGCGAACGCGCCAGTTTCGACCTGGAGCCTCGTGTCTCCCTCAGTCACCGGCTGTCCGGCGGGTTGAGGCTGAAGGCGGGCGGCGGGAGGTACCACCAGTACCTGCAGCTGATCACCACGGAAGGTTTCAGCGGCGGAGATTTCTGGGTGCCTCTCGACGGCAGCGTGCCCCCCGGTCAGGCCTGGCACTTCGTAATCGGCGCGAGCTGGGACCCGGCGTCCAGCTACCGTCTCTCCCTCGAATCCTACTACCAGAGGCTTGCCAACCTGGTCGTCGTGGACAACACGCGGGCGGTGGGCAGCGAGGAAACCCGTTCGGAGGACGTGTTCATCAGCGGCGGCAGGGGATACACCACGGGGGTGGAGGCCTTTGTGGAGCGCATGTCGGGCAGATTGACCGGATGGATCGGCTACACGCTGGGCTGGACGCGGCGGCAATTCCCGGAGCTGAACCAGGGAGAGTGGTATCCTCCGAAATACGACCGCCGCCACGATCTCGTGGTTTCGGCCAACTATCGGGCAGGCCGATGGACATTCGGCGCCAACGTGATCTTCGCTACCGGGCAGGCCTTCACGCCCGCCTCCGCCCGGTACGAATTGCGGGAGTCGGCGCGCACCGGAGCGCGGAAGGACTATTTCCTGCCCACCGGCCGGAATACCTCGAGGCTGCTGCCGTACCACAGAATGGACCTGAGCGTCAAGCAGGATTTTCGCCTGTTCGGCAGAGACCTTCAGTGGTATCTGCAGGTGTTCAACGCGTACAATCATCGTAACGAGTGGTTTATACAGTATGACACGGAAGATGACCGCATGACCACCGCGGAAGTGGTGAAGATGCTGCCCATCGTACCCACGTTAGGCCTGAACTACAGCTTTTGATCATGCTGACACATACCAGGAAAATTCCCTTCATCCCGGCCGTTCTGACCGTTGCCGCGCTGGCCGTTCTGGCAGTCCATCCGGGTTGTACCGGCGAGCGGGATCCAGCGTCGCTCTTCGGTCCGTCCGAGCGCGTAACCATCGTCGTGGATGCCGTGCTGTACGTCGATCGCATCCTGCCTGAGATCATCGTAACCCGGACCCTCGCCGCGAATGTCGAATCTACGGAAGAAAACGCTTCGGTGAATGACGCAGAAGTTACCGTCATCCAGGGACTTGCGGAGTACAGGTACCGTAGTGTCGGTCATCTCGGCCGGTATCTGCCGCCGCCCGGATCGCCGAAAGTAAGGCCCGGCACGGAATACCGTCTTCGCGTTAGCGCCCTGGGAAGGGAAGTGCGCGGGGTCACGACGACACCGGGCCGCATTGAAATCGATGAGATCGCCATCCTCGAAGAAGATTCCATGGAGATCATCCGACGGCTGGATCCCGATTCCGCCGGGAACAGGGTCATGTATCGCCAGGGCCTGATCGAGGTCCGATTCGAGCCCCTCGACGTGGAGGCGTACCAGGTCGTCGTATTGGAAAGCGGGTTCGCCGAGGGTGGTTCACCGCCTTTGGAGGCTCGGGACGGCCGCCTGTTGCTCCCCTGGTTCGCCCTCGGCTCCTCTGGAGAACACGAAATCGAAGTGTACGCCCTCGACCGGAACCTGTTCGATTTCCTGCGCAGCGTGGAGGCGTCCGGCCAGAACGCCATCGGGTTCGGCAGCCTGGCGGGCGATACGTTCGAACGTCCGGTCTTCAATCTCGACGGTGGAATCGGCGTATTCGGATCGGCCTCCCTCGGCAGCTTCGAGTTCGTCGTCCTGCCGGAAGATCGAAGCGGATAGACTCCCGATCCAGCCCGCTGTCCTTCGCGATCCAGCCCCCTGTCCGTCATGATCCAGTTCCCTTTCCTTCGCGATCCAGCCCCCTGTCCGTCATGATCCAGTCCCCTTTCCTTCGCGATCCAGCCCCCTGTCCGGCCCGTTGCTTTGACAATTGCTTCCTGGCCGCCTATCTTCTGGTTGCCTGATTCTGTCGTCAAACCTGGCTCTCCTGCGAAAAGTGCGGTTAAATGCCTTCACGAACGCCAAACGCCGACCTTGATTCAGAACTCCCTTTCCCTTATTCCATATTCGCGATCCAACCGGAGCGTGTTTCTACGTCGCCCGGCGAGTCTGCGTTGCCCGGCGAGTCTGCGTTGCCCGGCGAGTCTGTGTTGCCCGGCGAGTCGTATGCGGTGGCGCTTGTGCGGCAGGGCGAGGACCCTGTAGAACGCTCCGGTATGGATATGGAAGGGATCAGGGACATGGCCGGCAGCATCGCTTCCGGGTCCATTCTCGCCGCCTACGGACCCGACGACCATTTGTCCGATCATCTGTGGAGGATCGCGGCCGGTATCGGCTCTTTTCTGTTGGACGTGAGCCTGCTGGCCCGGGTCCTGCTGCCCGGACTGAAGGATTACGAACCCGGAACGGTCGGGAGATACATCGAACCAGGTCCATTGGATATCGGGGACGGAGCCGGCGGCGCGCTGAAGACGGCGGCGCTGTGCCGGGGACTTCTGCAGATGATGTCATATCAGGATCCCGAAACGATAGAAACGCTCGTACGTCTTGCGGAGGGCACCGGATCCGGTTTTGAACGATTGCTCGCCGGAATGACAGCCCTTTCGGCCGGTCGCGCTGAAACTGCGGCCACCCTGCCGCTCGGAGTGTTCACGATCGGCGACGGCACCTGCGACCCGGTGGAAGATGCCGAAGATTTCGATCCGATGGACACGGAAGAGCTGACCCGCCTGTTTGAGACGGGCGGACTGTTCGAACGCAGCATGGACGGTTACGAGCACCGGCCGCAGCAGGTGGACATGGTTCGCGGCGTTGCCGGCGCGTTCAACGAAGGCGAGGTGCTGCTGGTCGAAGCGGGTACCGGTACGGGGAAATCGCTGTCCTACCTTACGCCTGCCCTGATATGGGCGGTGCGGAACGACCAGCGGGTCATCGTATCCACCAACACGAGAAACCTGCAGGAACAGTTATTCCACAAGGACCTGCCGTTCCTGCTGGACAAACTGGGGCTGGCCTTTCGCGCCACTCTGCTCAAGGGCCGGTCGAACTACCTGTGCCTGGACCGCTGGCGGCAGGTCACCCGGCGGCCCGCCGACCACTTGACCGTAGAAGAACGCGAGACCGCGATCCCCCTGGCGGTTTGGGCGCGGGAAACGCAGACAGGGGACATATCGGAGCACGCGGGATTCGACCGTCGGGCCGGGCACAGCCTTTGGGAGAAAATCAACGGGGAGGGGACCGCCTGTCCCCGGTGCGTTTTCAGGGAGGAGTGTTTCGTCAACCGCGTCCGCAGGGCAGCCATGACTTCCCACGTGGTGATCGTCAATCATGCCCTGCTGTTATCGGATCTCGAGGCCGATCATGCCGTGCTGTCCCGGTACGGCCATCTCATCGTCGATGAAGCCCATAACCTGGAGCGCGCCGCAATACAGCACCTGACGCTGGAAGCCGGGGGCTGGCGCATGCGCCGCGTACTAAGCCGGATGCACGCACCCGAACGGGGCGGCACCGGAGTGTTGACCGGGTTGGGCAGGCTGGCGTCCCAGGCCGCGGAGAACCAGGAATGGAAGTCTCCTCTGACGGCGGGCACCCGTATGGCCATCGACCGGATCAAGGAGGTGAACCGACGGATCGAGGACTTTTTCCGTATCGCCAGCGACGAAGCCCTCGGGCAGTCGGAAGACCGGCCGAACCAGCGGACCAAACTGAGGTACCGGGCCAACGACGACTATGCCAGGACGCTCAGATCATCGGTGCCGGTTCTCATCAAGGGCCTCTCCGATCTGCGCGAATCCCTCGGCTTGCTGCACGAGACGCTGGACCATGTCCCCGAGTCGTGGCTGGACGACAGGGAGGCACGCGGTAACGCCATTATGGCCGCTATGGACTTCTGCAGGGAAATGGAAGAGGCGCTTTACGTGCTGACCGAAGCGATTGAGGAAGAAAGGGTTTACTGGGTCGAAGCCACCACGTCCCATCCCATGTCCTGCGTCCTGACCGCCGCTCCGCTCCGTGTGGCGGACCGGCTGCACGACGACCTGTTCCATCCCGTGCGTACCGTAGTGCTCACCTCGGCCACGCTGAAGGTCGGGGACCGTTTCGACTACCAGCTCGAGAGGCTGGGGCTCGACCGGATCGATCCCCGTCGTCTCCAGATGCGGGGAATCGGTTCGCCCTTCGATTACGAGGACCAGGTGCTGGTCTGCGTTCCCGCCGCCTTTCCGACACCCCGGTCCGATACTTTCCAGTCCGCGATCAGCCGGCTCATCCTGGACCTGGTGGTGTCCACGATGCGAAGCACCCTGGTGCTGTTCACTTCCTACAGCCAGTTGAACCGGACCTATCAGGACATCGAACCGGACCTGGCGGAACATGGCGTGACCGTGCTGGCGCAGGGCACGTCCGGACCGCGCTCGGTGCTGCTGGATCGTTTCCGCATGTCCGACACCGCCGTGCTGCTTGGCACCGACAGTTTCTGGGAAGGCGTCGACGTACCCGGGAAAGCGCTGGAAATGGTCATTCTGGTCAAATTGCCCTTCGCGGTGCCGACCGAACCTCTGGTCCAGGCGCAGGTTGAACGCCTGGACAGCGCGGGCCGCAACAGTTTCCTGGAATACCAGGTTCCAGAAGCGGTCATCAAGTTCAGGCAGGGTTTCGGCCGGCTCATTCGTTCCACCCGGGACTACGGAGTCGTCACGGTACTGGACCAGCGCGTCATCAGTACGGCCTATGGACGCCTTTTCCTGGATTCTCTGCCGGCGGGATCTGAGATCTTTCCCCATGCGGACGGGCTGGTTGAGGGCGTGACCTACTGGTTCCGGGCGAGAGAAAAACGCGGGGTCGGCCGCGGGCCTGTAACCGCTTAGGATGAAAGGGATGAATCAGAGCATGTCATCGACCAGGTCCGTGTTTGGATCCGTTGTCGTCTTCGGCCGGATGATCAAGCTTTCCCACAGTGTCTTTGCGCTGCCCTTTGCGCTGGCCGGCGCCGCGCTGGCCGCGAGGATACACGGGATCGAATGGCAGCAGGTGGCGTGGATCGTCATCGCCATGGTGTCTGCGCGGAGCGCGGCCATGGGATTCAACCGGCTCGCAGACCGCGCGATGGACGCCAGGAACCCCCGTACGAGCGACCGGGCGCTGCCGAGGGGACGTATAGCGCCTCGTACCGTCGCTGTCATCGTCGGGGTATGGAGCGCGCTGTTCGTCTTCTCCGCCTACCAGCTGAACCCGTTGTGCCTGAAGCTGTCGCCGCTCGCTCTACTCGTGATCCTGTCTTACTCCTATTTCAAGCGGTTTACCTGGGCCACCCACCTGGTCCTGGGTCTCGCGCTCGGCATTGCGCCCATGGGCGCCTGGATCGCCGTGAGCGGCACATTCGACTTCTCGCCGTTATGGCTTTCGGCGGCCGTATTGACCTGGGTGGCGGGCTTTGATATAATATACGCCTGCCAGGACTACGATTTCGACAGGTCGCACGGCGTGCACTCCATACCTCGTAAACTCGGAATCCGATCGGCGCTGATGACGGCCCGCCTGCTTCACGGGGCCACCGCCGTGGCTTTGCTGGCCGTCCACCAGGTATTCGAACTGCACGCTTTGTACCTGTGCGGCGCCGCTCTGGCCATCGTGATGCTGGTCTACGAACACTCGCTCGTCAAGTCGGACGACCTTTCGAAAATAGATGTCGCTTTCTTCAATACCAACGGACTCTTCAGCGTCGTCTATTTCGCTTTTCTGCTGGGCGATATCCTGTGGCCGATATGAGTACCCCAGACGAAAAGTCCCGGCGCATCCGCGGCATGTTCGATCGCATCGGGCACAGGTACGACCTGCTAAACCACCTGCTGAGCGGTTGCAGCGACATCCTGTGGCGCAGGTCGGCCGTTCGCGCGCTGAATGCCTCCGAGGGCGACCTGCTGCTCGACGTGGGCATCGGCACGGGGGACCTGGCGCTGGAGGCGTTGAAGGGCAGGCGGAAACCGCGTTTGGTTGTCGGGGTGGACGCGTCGCTGAGGATGATGCGGATCGGCCGGCAGAAGACGGAATATCCTGTAAGGCGCGCCATCAGGTTTGTCGGGGGCCAGGCCGAATCGCTACCCCTGCGGTCCAACGTCTTCGATGGCGCGATGGTGGCTTTCGGCGTACGCAATTTCACCGACCGCGCGGCGGGGCTTCGGTGTATCCGGCGCGTTTTGAAACCCGGGGGCAGGCTGGTGGTGCTGGAACTCTCCCTCCCCCGGTATCCGGTGATCCGCCAGTTGTACCGGCTCTACGCCAGGCGCGTGATGCCGTGGATCGGCGGTGTAATATCGGGAGACACGGAGGCTTACCGGTACCTCCAGGTCTCTGTGGAAGCGTTCCCTGAGCGCGAGCGCTTTCGAACGCTCATGGAAGGGGCCGGATTCGTGGAAACGGGCTGGCACGATCTCTTGCTTGGCGCAGCCACAGTCTACTGGGGGGAGAAGCGGCCATGAAACACGTTATCGTCGCCGTAACGGGCGCAAGCGGGGGGCTGTACGCCCTTCGGCTGCTGCGCGCCCTGCTGGCCGGCGGTCACCGGGTCAGCGTCGTTATGTCCGGTTTCGGCCGATACGTGCTGAGGGAAGAGACCGGCCTGGGAGCGGGAGACGACCTGCAGGACAGGCTGGCCGGTCTCTACGGCGACGCGGTGCGGAAGGGCACGCTCACGGAGTACAAGTTCGGCGACCTGGCAGCTACGATCGCAAGCGGGTCCGCGCGCACCGACGGGATGGTCGTCATTCCGTGCTCGATGAAGACGCTGTCCGCCATTGCCCACGGCACCTCATCGTCCCTGATCGAACGGGCCGCGGACGTCACGCTGAAAGAGGGCCGTCCCCTCGTGCTGGTACCCAGGGAAACGCCGCTGAACATCATTCACCTGCGCAACCTGCTCGCCGCCGCGGAGGCGGGGGCCCGAATCGTACCGGCCATGCCGGCCTTCTACCAGAAACCGTCCACCTTCGATGACCTGGCCGATTTCATCGCGGGAAGGGTGCTGAACCTGCTCGGCGTGGACCAGGATCTCTTCACGCCCTGGGACGGGCCGCCGCGCGGCGAGGAGCCTTAGCGGCGAGGAGTCTTAGCGGCGAGGAGTCTCAGCGGCGAGGAGTCTCAGCGGCGAGGAGCCTTAAAGGATGCAAGACCGGGACATCCACCAGATAATCTCCATTCTGGAAGACGAGACGGCCACCTGGACCGAAACGGCATTGGCGCTGGTGGCCGAACAGACGCGGCGCGATCCCTTTCGCATTCTGATCGGCACCGTGCTTAGCCTGAGGACGAAGGACGAGACGACCGCCGCGGCCTGTGAGCGGCTTTTCGCGCTGGCCGGCGACCCGGCCGCCATGTTGGAGCTGTCCGTGGATACCGTGGACAGCGCTATCTATCCCGTGGGGTTTCATTCCACGAAGGCACGCAACATTCTGCAGATCTGCCAGATCCTCGTGGATGCGTATCGCGGCGCCGTGCCGGACGACATCGAAACCCTGGTCACGCTGCCCGGCGTGGGCAGGAAGACCGCCAATCTCGTAGTGACGATCGGATTCGGCAAGCCGGGTATCTGCGTCGATACCCATGTGCACCGCATCTCCAACCGCTGGGGATACATCGCCACCCGAAATCCGGACCAGTCGGAATTCGCGTTAAGAGAAAAGTTGCCTCCGGCATACTGGATCCGGTATAATGATCTGCTCGTCATGTATGGCCAGAACGTGTGCAAACCGGTTTCGCCCTTCTGCAGCCGCTGCCGCCTGTCGCCCTTCTGCGACCGGGTCGGCGTCGATAAAAGCAGATGACGGCGGGACCATCGCATCCGGATCCGTGGAGGAGATGAATCGATGGACGAAACACTGAATTTGCCGGTGGGAACCGGCCGCGCACCTCATATCATCGCGGCATTGTCCGTACCGGTAAGCGAAGCGGGGAAAATCGACTTCGACGTCTTCGCCCGGGACCTGGAGAGGACCGCGCAATACGGCATCGAACCCGCGGTGCTCATGGATACCTACCAGATCAATCACTGCACGCTGGATGATCAGATCAAGGGCCTGGAAACCACTCGGGAAGTCATGGACGGCAGGGCGTTCACGGCAGGCGTGTACGTGGAGGACGAAATCAGCGGCGACGGCATCGAGGACATCATCCGCGCGTACCGGGGCAAGATCGAGCAGTTGGAAGAGCGGTACGGCGCCAGTCCGATCGTCTTTCAGACCGAGCGGTTAAAGGACGCGGACGCCGCGACTGTCGTACGCGTATACGAGGGGCTGGCCGAAGCCTCGCGCGGCGGCCTCAAGGCATTCGAGCTCAGCCCCGTGTTCGCGCCGAACGGCTGGATGTTTCCGGATGACGCGCTGATCGAAATCCTGGAAGGGGACAAGTGGGCGGGCGCGAAGCACTCATCCCTCGACCCGTCCATGGAATGGGCGCTGCTGCGGAAGGTACATCGAATCGGCAAGAAGCTGTACACGGGGAACGACTACGATTTTGCCTCCATGATGTACTATGGAAGCGACGCGCTGCTGGGTATCGCGACTTTCATGCCCGACAAGTTCAGGGAACTCGCGGACGCCTTGCGGGACGGCGACCTGGTGCGGTACCACGACCTGGGCAGCCGGATGGAATTCCTGGGGCGGGTCGCGTTCCAGCCGCCCGTGCCGGCCTACAAGCACAGCGCGGCCATGGTGAAGAAGATGCGCGGCTGGTATCCCACGGACCACGTGCTGCCCGGCAATCCCCTGCGGCGGGACGAGGCCCACCGGGAAGGGTTGCGGAAAGCCCTCGAGAACCTGGCCGTACCCTGCGGTTGAGCGGCCGCTACCGCCGGGTGTACCGTGCGAGGAGACTCGATATCTCCCGGGACAATTCGCTCGTCTTGTCGCCGCCGCGCGAAAGTGTGTTTTCCAGGGCGTCCGCGAGGCCGGCGATCTCATCGCAAAAGGCTTTGTGTTCCTGGGCATGCCGCGCCAGGACGGCGCGCAGGTCGGCAAGGATTTCCGCCGACTTCGCACCAGGGTCGTCAGGGTCCATCGTGGATGACGCGCGTTCCCCGTCCTGACTCGACGGCACCGGACCGGTGCTTACGCGCAGCGGTGTTACGTCGGCGGTCGTCACTTCGGCGGTCGCCACTTCGGCGTCTTCTTCTTCGTCGATCCCGCGCGTTTCCGCCTCGTTCTCCGCAATCGCTTCCTCGGCCTCTTCAGCGTCGCCGTGCGCCTCTTCAGCGTCGCCGTGCGCCTCTTCAGCGTCGCCGTGCGCGTGCGTTTCCGCCTCGTTCTCCACAATCGCTTCCTCGGCCTTTTCAGCGTCGTCGGTCGCGCCTTCAGGTTCCTCGCGTTCCTCTGCCACGACGTTTTCGTCGTCGTGACCGAAAGATCCTGCCGCATCCACAGACGCCTCCGCGGTCTCAGGCGCCGCCCCGGTCTCAGACGCCTCCGCGGTCTCAGGCGCCGCCACAGGATCCCGATCTACGTCGTCATG
>CAZZNP010000033.1:15893-19345 GCA_964655785.1 uncultured Gemmatimonadota bacterium | reverse complement strand
CAGACGCCTCCGCGGTCTCAGGCGCCGCCACAGGATCCCGATCTACGTCGTCATGCCCGGTCGCTTCAGCCACGATGCCAACGACTTCACCTTCTCCGGCACCGTTCGCCTCGACCCGATCTACGTCGTCGTGCCCGGTCGCTTCAGCCACGATGCCAACGAATTCATCTTCTCCGGCATCGCTCGCCTCGACCTGGTTTAATTCGTCTGCCGTTTGGGTGACGGCCTCCGTCGAAGGATCGGTTTCTTCCGGTGCCCTGCCGTACCTCCGGCGCGGCATTTCGTTCGAATCCGAATGATCAATCGCCGGTCCGACGGACATGGTACGGATGAACAGGTCGATGGATTCCCTTGATATGAAATACCTGCCGTCTTCCATGTAGTATTCCAGCTTGCCGTCTTCGCACATCCGCGTCACCTGGAAGGGCAAACGCTTCATCATGTCCGCAGTCTCCAGCAAGGTCATCCACTGCGTCTCCTGCATCTTCTCCTCCCGCGCTCTTATATCGTTTCCTGTACGCTTATATCGTTTCCTGTACGCTTACTTTCCATCAGCCCTTCATGAACGGGCCTCAAAGACCGTATGGCCCGGTCTAGAAGACTTCTCCGGCTATCTGCCTGCCGTCGACTCGCAACTGTAATCTAATACTCAACAGTGCTTTTGCAAACACTTCCACACGATGGTCGTCGTTTCCGATCCGAAGATCCGCGCTCAAAATGCGCGTTTTCTGAAGCGATACGCGGCGGATGCTCCGGTCTCTGCAGACTCCGTCGATATACAGGCGGGCGTCCTGGGTCCAGGTGCTGAATACCCGGATTTCGTGGCCTTTGAATTCCGTCCTGCACTCCACGCCTTCCAAGTCCGACATATACGTTTATCTCCGTTCGAATTGCGCCGATCCGTTCATCACGCATTGGCCGCAATCCTTGTTCCGGCAGGTCTCGCGGTCTATCTGCAGCAGGCCCTGCTGCAGGATGGCCCGGTCGATGGATGCCTTCTTCTCCGGCGTATCGCTGAACAGCAGGTTCGTCATAGACTGGATCACACTGTTGCTGGCCTGCCTGCCGTATCCGGTGTACATTTCCCGCACTAGTCGCATCCGGTCCGATTGGCTGTCACGGTCAGCCAGGGCGTAGATGAACGGAAGGACTACGTCCACCATCATGGCCCGTTGACGGTCGCGGCCGATCAGGGCGGAGCGGGCCGTTCGAGAAGTCTCCCCGAATACGGTGTGCTTCAGCCAGTAGTCGCCGGGCAGGGGCCTGGTCATCTCCTCGAACTGCCTGGCGATCTGGCGCAACAGCGCGACTGCCCCGCGTTCGGCGCACACGTCCATCGGACCGGCGATCAGCGTGTCCAGGCCATCACGCAGGCCCGCCGCGATGAAATAACTCATGGCGGCAAGCCGGACCGTGGGGAAGTTAAACGGTCGCAGCCTAAAAAACAACCAGTCATGCTCCTGCATCGGCCGGATGGAAAGTGACGGTCTGAAAGCCTCCCAGCGTGCTTCTATTTCCCTGACGTATGGGTCGTCCTGGGACTCCCCGCAGCTTGAAAGCCGCTGTGAGGGCAGCAGCCCGGCCGCCCCGAACAGCACGGCCTGCAGATCGACGATTCGATGGCCGCCTCCCGTACCGACCAGGGACCGAATCATCGCCAGGGGCAGACGGCGGGCGAGTGTCTGGCAGGCATCGGTGTTCTTCACGTAACCCGCTGCCCGCATGGCGAATTCGTAAAGGGCCTGTTCCGCCGGAACCTGTCTCATCCTCCTTGAAATGGCTGCCGCCTTCTGTCGAAACCGGTCCGATCCCTTACGGTCGAGCAATGCGTGCACGCGTTCGACGGACAGTTGCTTCATCAGGCTTTGGCAGGGGTAGCCGTCGGGGATCGCGGTTTTTTGTCTCCGCCGGTATTGTTTGTGTATCCGGTCGAGGCCGTGCCGAAGGTGTTCGGACAACACCAGCGTGGGAATGTACTGTCCGTTCTGCTTCTTGACGACAGGCTGTTTCTCGTCGTGCCACATGACCACGTGAAGCACCACGTTGTTGTATTGTGGATCACGGGTATGTCCGTGTCGCTGCCAGTCGGCGGGCCTGACATGGATTTCCACGTCGCCGCGTAGGCGTTTCCCGGGTCCGAAGGACAGGACCGCCTGGAGGAAATCGGGGCCGCTGTCGGGGTTCAGCGTGCCGGGATGATACAACCTGAGCGTCCTGCCGTCGGTAAGCCGAAGCCTTCCCGCCCGAGGTAGTCCTTCCTGCCACAGATGCCAGATGAGCGCTTCCGCGATATCCGAATCGGCGATTTGAAGCATATTGCGGTTTCATATTCTCGTTATTCGTTCGAACCGGGCCGATGTCCTATTGGTCGAAAAAAGGCTGTTAATCTCGAACGGCCATTGCGATCAGCGACGGTTTCGATGTCGCCGGACGCCGGTGAAATGACACTGGTTTTTTCTGTCGGTTTAATTATAATCCTCAGATGTAAGCCGGAAGGTGTCCACGTCCAACTGATTTACACGAGTCCGGTGTCCACGTCCAACTGATTTACACGAGTCCGGTGTCCACGTCCAACTGATTTACACGAGTCCGGTGTCCACGTGACCGCATTGTATTCCATCCTGCAGATCGTCAGCGTGGCGGTCTTCACCGTGCTGTTCGGGCTGGCGGCCATTCTGCTGTCTCCAATCAACCCCTCGGGGCGCCTGGTCCACTGGTTCGCCCGGTGGTGGGCACGCACCTTGCTGTGGGTGGGCCGCGTACCGGTCCGCCTCGATGGGCTGCAGAATATTCCAAATGGGAAGCCGTGCGTCCTCGTCTCCAATCATGCGAGCGCGGCGGACATACCCATCCTGTTCGGCTCCCTGCCCATTCAGTTCAGGATCATCGCAAAGCACTCCCTGTTCCACATACCGATTCTGGGCTGGTGCATGCGGCTGGCCGGATACATCAGCATCAACCGCTCCAATCCGAAAAAAGCCATGCGGAGTCTTCGGAAAGCGGCACGGCAGATCAGGGAGGGATATCCCGCTGTTGTATTCCCCGAAGGCACCAGGTCACGGACCGGAGATCTGCAGCCCTTCAAGGCGGGCGCTTTTCTACTTGCCATAGAATCCGGTGTGCCCATAGTGCCCGTGGGCATATCGGGCAGTTTCGACATCCTCGTGAGCGGCAGTATGAGGATCAGGCCGGACGCACAGGTCGCCTTACGCATCGGGACGCCCATCGAGACCGATGGACTTACGACGAAGGACCGTCGCGGACTGGCCGAGCGGGCGCGGACGGCCGTTGAAGACTGCCTGCGACGGGACGGGTAGCCGGAATGGCACGCCCCGTCGAAACGGCACCCACCGTCGAAACGGCACGCACCGCAGGTTCGATTTTCCAGGCGCGGACCGCGGTCCTGTTCGATCTCGACGACACCTTGATCGACCGTGACCAGGCACGCGACA
>CAZZNP010000033.1:0-15793 GCA_964655785.1 uncultured Gemmatimonadota bacterium | reverse complement strand
CCCTGCTATCGGAACACATGGCCGCCGAAGCCCTGCTGACGGCGCACTTCATCGCAGCCGCGGTTAAGGCGGAAATGGACGAGGATGAGATCAACGGCGCGCTGGCGGCGGTCGCCGAAGGGTCCGTCATCAGCGAATTCTGGGTTAGCGACGAGACCGGCCAGGTGGTATATACGAACGTGCCGGGGACTGAATTCGCCTTTCCCACGGATCCGGAATCCGATTCCCAGGCAGTGCCCTTCGCGGCTCTGCTGACCGGCGAACAGGCTGTCGTCGACCAGGATTTCATGCCCCGTGAACTGGACGGCATGGTCTTCAAGTACGTGGCCGCGGCGGGTGTGGACCAGGCACGCATCGTGCAGGTGGGCGTAGCCGCGCAGATGGATTCCGGCGCGCCCTGATCGCCGCGCCGCTTAACTGTGTTTCCAGTTGAACGGGTGGACCGATTCAACCGTACTTCTCCCTGAGCCGCTCGACGGCGACCACCTCGTTGCGCAGTTTCTCGTAGGCTTCTTCCATCGGGATATCCCAGTACGAGCCGGGCGCGAAACCGCAGTCCGGGTGGATGGCGATCCGTTCCGGCGCAACGACCTGCAGCACCCGTTCGACCCGTTCCACGATCTCCTCCGGCGTGTCGATGCCCGCGTGCTTGGAATGCAGGCACCCGACGCCGATGTCCACCCGCTCCGGGAGTTCGGCCAGCAGGGCCACATCGTCGTCGGTGGCCTCGCTGAGTTCGAACATGAGCATGTCGACGTTCAACTCTTTTATACCGGGCAGGAGCGCGTCGTAGCCGGTCTTCCCGCCGGATTCGTCCAGCGGGCGCTTGCCGCACAGGTGCAGGGATACATGCACGTCGCAAATCCCCTCGATCACGCGGTTCAAAGTATCGACGGCATACGTGACCTGATTGGCATAGTCGGGCATGAAAGCGCCTCCCCCTCGGATCGAGTCGTACATGCGCCCGATGGTCGTGTCGTCGAACTGGATGTAGCGGACGCCTTCGTCGCGCAACAACAGCACTTCCTGCCGGATGATGGGCACCAGGGCCTCCACGCAGGCTTCCATCGTGGGATAGGCGTCAGCCGATCGGACCGGGTCCCAGTTCACCACGCCGATATGGCTCGGGGCGGGCAGCGCGACCCTGACCTCCCGGTCGGTGCACGCCTTCAGGAATCGCGCCTCCCGGGCGAAGAGGCCGGGGTTGACCGGTTCGATCCGGCCGGTGACCGTATAACCCACGTAGGCCCCATGACGGTAGGAGTCCACGTGGACTTTCTCCTGTTCGAATCCGGTAACCATATCCGCGATCACACCGATATACGACTTCCGCCTCCATTCCCCGTCGGAGATGACGTCGAGCCCCGCCGCTTCCTGCACCGCGGCCACGTAGGGGATGGCCCGGTCCATCATACGTTGCAGTTCCTCTTCGGAACCGCCTTCCGTAAGGGCACGATCCACCATGTCACGAAAAAATCCCGGTCGCGGCATGGAGCCCACGACCATGGCGGGAAAAAGTTGTTCAAGCATGTTGTGCGCCTCGATTCCTGGTTGGATTCGTATGCGTCCGATCACAAAACCCATTGATTCGCCCGGGTATATTCATAAAAATGTACCGGTAAAATGCGCACCCTGCGTAAACGGATCAACGGATTAAACATCCGGGCGAAACCGCATTCGATCGAACCGCCCCGGCCGGTTTCCTGCCCGTAACGAACGGAGTCATCGATGAAGACCATCACGGCCAGCGTCCACTACGATGTCACGCCCTCCTGGGCGATTCTCGAACGGAAGCTCATTGACACGATCAATGAAGCGGTCCATCCCTATATCGAGAAATACACCCGCAGGGACGGATCGCTGATCTGGGCGGACTCCTGGTCGGGCAGCCGGGACGGGATGGATGATTTCTACGAGGCGTTCACCAATTTTGCCCAGTTCTACAGCCTGGGCGGCGGCGATCATCTGCTGAAGGCGGCCGACCGGCACTGGGACGCGATCACCCGGCAATTGACGCCCTTCGGCCGGATCTACCGGGAGTATGAACGGGGATACGACCAGTTCCACCAGAGCGAAAGCTACATTTACTTCTACCATCTCTGTCTTGCCGATCCCGGAAACCCCAAGCTGCAAGACCGCGCCCGGCGGTTCGCCGGCTTCTATCTGAACGAATTCCCCGACGCGCCGAACTACGATCCGGTCCATCGCATCATCCGCGCGCCCCACAACGGCAGCGGCGGCCCTGCCTGGGGGATGAGCGAGGACGACAGCCGGCTGACGTACAACCCCGGTTCCGGCAGCATGCGCGTCTACGGCCTGCCGCTCAGCGACGTGCCCGGCATTGCGCACGTGGACGATCTCCAGGACCCCGTGAAGGCGCGGGCCATGGGCAGGGCCATGGCGGAGCGGTTCCGCGAGGGCGACGTGGGGAACAACCTGAACGTCACCGGACTCATCATGAACGCCTTCCTGATGACCGGCGACGACAAGTACCGGGACTGGTTGCTGGAGTATACCGGGGCCTGGCTGGTCCGCGCCCGGGAAAACGGCGGGCTGATGCCGGACAACGTGGGGCTGGACGGACGCGTGGGCGCCCTCCACAACGGGAAATGGTACGGCGGACTCTACGGTTGGACATGGCCTCACGGGTTCCACAGCCTGGGACTCGCCGCCATCACCGCGTCCAACAACGCCTACCTGCTGTCGGGGGACCCGGGATACTTCGACCTGCCTCGGGGCATGATCGACCGCCTGCTGGAAGAAGGGATCGACGGCCATTTCGACGAGATGGCGCCCCAGATGAGCTTACGGGAACACTACATCGGCGTCGACCGGAGTCTCGGTCCCGACCGGCGGACTTTTTTCACGCCCTACCGGTACGGTGACCAGGGTTGGATGGACTACCAGCCCATGCCCGTGACCTATCCCCTGAACGTGTGGAATGTCTCGGAGGCCGAAGAGGACCGGGCGCGTATGGACTACCTGCGCGAGCGCAGCGGGTACGACTGGTCCGCGGTGGTACCCTTCAGGGACAAGGGCGACATGCACCACGACGAACCCTGGCTGCTCTACCTGCAGGGAGAAAACCCGGATTACCCGGAACGGATGCTGGGTGCGGCCCATGCCCAGGTGTGCCACCGGCTTGCGCAGATCCGCGCCGACGATTCGGACCTTGAATCCGGGCCGTACATACATCTGTGGCAACAGGTTCAGCCCGTGACCACCGAGGCCCTCGTGCAGCTCACCATGGGATGTCCCCAGGTCATCTATTACGGCGGGATCCCCAACGCACGCCTGCGCTACTACGACGCCGACCACAGACGCCCCGGTCTGCCGGCAGACACGGCCGCCCTCGTCGACCGGATCGAACCGTCCCGCGTGGGCGTGCACCTGGTCAACCTGCATCACACGGAAACGAGGCGGGTCATCCTGCAGGCCGGCGCGCTGGCCGAGCACGCTTTCCGCGGCGTCTCCTACGACGCGACCGACACGTCGTACCCCGGCGCCACCGGCGCCTACGCCGCACCGAAGGCCGCGGTGCGGACCGAGGCCCTGGAGGTCGAAGGCTCCCGCCTGCTCGTGGTGCTCCCGCCGGCCACCCGGATCCACCTGGACCTGGACATGGCCCGGCACGTCAACCGGCCGCGTTACGAGTCTGCGTGACCGGCAGTCCGCGCAGCCGTGCCTCAGATGGAGTGGATCGGTAGACCCGGCACGTCAACCGGCCGCGTTACGAGTCTGCGTGACCAGGCGGGGTCATTCGGGGAATTCAAACCGTCGGATGAGGTCGAGCTCCGCGGGGTCGAGCGGTGTGCCGTCCGGATGCATCATGTCGTGCTGCCAGACCGGCGGCGTGGGGTCGCCTTTTTTGGACTCCCAGGCCAGGTAGGTCTGGGTCCTGCCCGCCACGAGCCCCCAGTTGTACCACCCGATACGGTTATCCGCAAAGACGGGGAGCATTTCCGCGAAGGTGTTGCCATGGTGCCGCCGCAGCCATTCGGTGCAGATCACCGGCCGGCCGTACGCGTTGCACCGGGCGAGGCTGGGTCCGATCTTTTCCGCGGACTCGTAGTAGTGGAAGGTGATGATGTCGGAAAGTTCGAACAGGAGCCCGGACAGGTCGTCTTCGAAGGCGTTCCAGGTCCATGCCCCCGTGGTAAGCGGCTGCATGGGGCCGACGGAACGCGCCCAGGCGAAGGTGTCCTCTACGAGCGGCTGGCTCCGCAGATCGTCGTCCGGTTCGTTGTACAGGTCCCACACCAGGACGCGCGGGTCCGATCCGAAGCTGCCGACGATGTCCTTTACGTAGCGTTCGAGTCCCGGCCAGGCACCGCGGTCGGCAAGCCGCTCGAACCCCGGGCTCGGCACCCACTGGCTGTTGTGCACCCCGGGCACGGGATCGTCCTGCGGACCCAGGTAAGGATCACGGCCCCCGAAGAAGCAGTCGCAGAAAAGGATTACCATGGTGCTGATGCCGTGCCGTGACGCGATGGCGAGGAACTGGTCGAGCCGGTGCTTCACGCCCTCCGGATCGTCTTCCCAGACCAGGTACTGCACGAAAATCCGCACACTGTTGTAACCCGCCCCGGCGGCCCATCCCAATTCCTGGTCGATGGTCTCCGGGTCGAAGGTAGGCGCCTGCCACATCTCGGTCATGTTGACGGATGTGCGCGGCAGGTAGTTGCAACCGCGAATGACGCCTGTTTCACGGTACCAGGCGTGGGCTTTTTCCGGTGTCCACAAATCCATGTCGTTCCTTTTCGGTTCAGCCCGGCTTCTTCACTAATGCGTTCAGCGCTTCCGCGATGCGGCGAATCGCCACCGCCCGGTGGCTGATCCGGTTTTTCACGCCGGCGTCCAGCTCCGCGAACGTATTCTGGTAACCCGCGGGAACGAACACTGGATCGTAACCGAACCCCGACTCGCCCCGGGGTTCCCGAAGTATCCTGCCCTCGCAGACGCCATCCGCGGTCCAGGCGCCTCCGTCCGGAGCCACGACGGCCACGACGCATCGAAACCGGGCGGTGCGGTCGGCGTCGGCCACATCGTTCAGCGCGTCAAGCAGCCTGAGCATGTTTTCCTCATCGCCGGCGCGGTCTCCGGCGTAACGGGCGGAACGGACGCCGGGCGCTCCATCCAGGGCGTCCACCTCCAACCCCGAATCGTCCGCCAGCGCGGGCCTCCCCGTGTAACGTGAGACGGTTTGCGCCTTGATGAGGGCGTTTTCCTCGAAGGTATGGCCCGATTCATCCGGATCGGGGCAGCCGGGAAAGGAAGCCGCCGCCGCGAACTGCACGCCGGGCAGCAGCGCCTGGATTTCGGAGATCTTACCCGGGTTGCGCGTGGCCAGGACAATGGTCATTTCGCGGCCTAACGCCGTCCCAGCGCCTGTTTCTGCAGATCGATCAACTGGTCCACGCCCCGCCTGCCGAGGTCGAGCATGGCGGACAGCTGTTCCGGGGTAAAGGGGTGGTGCTCGGCGGTGCCCTGGATTTCCACCAGGTCGCCTCCGCCGGTCATGACGAGATTCATGTCCACGTCCGCCGTGGAGTCTTCTTCGTAGCACAGATCGAGCATGGGCACGCCGCCAATGATTCCCACACTGATGGCGGCGACCGCGTCGCGGATGGGATCACGGTCCAGCGCCCCCTGCTGCGACAGCCGGGACACCGCGTCGCTAAGCGCCACGAAGCTGCCCGTGATCGATGCGGTACGGGTTCCCCCGTCGGCTTCGATTACGTCGCAGTCAATGAGGATGGACCGTTCACCCAGGCCGTCCAGGTCGAAGACGGCGCGAAGCGACCGTCCGATAAGCCGCTGGATTTCCTGCGTACGGCCGGAGACGCCGCCGCGACGGCCGTCCCGGGCCACCCGCGTGTTCGTGCTTCTCGGCAGCATTCCGTATTCCGCGGTGACCCAGCCTCTGCCGCTGCCCTTCAGAAACGGCGGTACGCTTTCGTCCACGCTCGCCGAACAAAGCACGGTCGTGCCGCCCATGGAAATCAATGCGGAGCCTTCCGCGTGCCGGAGGTAATTGCGCCGGATTTCGACAGGACGCAACTGGTCGGTCTCCCGGCCATCGATCCTTGACACAGGTGCCACGGCCACATCCTTTGCAATGTCGCGGGTATACGAACGGTTACGGCAACGGAGAACGCGCTACATGTTCTCTTCCTCTTCCGCGATGAGCGCAAGGGCGTCGCGGGGATTTTCCGTCGCAATAAGCCGCTTTCGAAGGTTGTCGTGTCTCAGCAGGCGGGAAATGTGGGCGAGCGCCCGGATATGGGGACCCGAGACGTTCAAGGGCGAGACGAGCAGAAAGAAGAGGTAGACGGGCTGTTCGTCGAGGGACTGGAAATCAACGCCCTCCTTCTTGATCCCGAGCACCCCGACCAGCTTGTCGACGGCCTTGCACTTGCCGTGGGGAATGGCGACGCCCTTGCCGATCCCGGTACTCATGATCTTCTCACGTTCCAGGACGGCCTGCAGTACCTCCCGGTTGTCGCTGATCTTTCCGGACGCGGTCAGCGCCGCAGCCAGTTCCTCGATTACTTCCTGTTTCTGCGTGGCCCTAAGGTTGACCAGGATAGCGTTTTCATCCAACAGTTCCGTCAAGCTCATGCCATGCTCCTGTATCCCGATCCTGCCCGAAAACGGATTCGTTTCAAAACCTGTGTGATTCTATGTACCCGCCCCGAAATTGTCAACAACGATTTGGTAGACGTCCCGGCCCGGCCAGCCGGCAATCAATAAAAAAGCCGCCTGACCATGTCGGCAGACGGCTTTCTGTTTACTCGCGGTTTTCGGAGAAAGCGCCGGATCAGCCGCCGGCCCGTTCCGCGAAACCGTCGGCTTTCATATTAGCTTCTTCGAGCAGCATTTTGAGATCGTGCCACTTCTCGGCCGCCTTCAGGTCATTCAGCTGCATGGTCAGCGAGTCGGCGAATGCCGAGGCTTCCTGGGCGACCGTCCTGGCGGCCTGGCCGCGTCCCCGCTCGATGCTGCCCGAAATCTCGCTCCAGCGTTCCAGGAAAGCCGGCAGGGCTACGTCGACTTCGCGTTTCGTCAACTCCTTCTGGACGAGCATTTCCTGGTTGGCGGCATCGACAAGGGCTATGGTATTCTCTGCGGCAGTCTTGGCATCGCCGTACTCTTCGGCTGCCATGTGCGCCTTGGCCTTCTCAAATTCCGCTGCGGCGGTTTCATACTCGGCCGGTGCGTATTTGTCGATCTCGGCTTCCATAGCTCCATTGACTTTCGCCTCCGCCGCGTCCATAGCCTCGGTGGGCGGTCCCGCGCAAGCCGCGACCACAAACAGGCATGCGACGCTCAGACAGGTCAGAAAGGCCTGCTTGGACATGATTGAACCTCCTGTTCAAACCTTAAATGAAGTAGGTCAGATCACTTGAATCGATATCGAATCGGCCGGGATAGACAGTATGCCATTCCGGAAAAGTCAGTATATCAGCAGTGTAACTCAAATATAATAGACCGGTTCGAATTGGTGTCCAGAAAAAAAGGAGTCAGGCGAAAAAAACATGGCCCGTGAAGGCGATGCGGAAGGGGTCGGCAGCGGCGCAAATTCCGTCCGCCGGCCGGGCGCGTGCTGGCCGGTGATTCCCCTTGACATGCCGGCCTGTCCGCCTTAGTGTGTAGGGCTTGTTCCTGCAGAACGGTTTCCGCCCTGCGGCAGGACTGTCGCCTGGCTTGACATGCACCGAAAGGACCATCGCGAAGCATGGTGTCTGAAGACGTCCTCAGAAAGCAATTGAAGTACGTTTTATATGACACGGATTTCGACCTGGGCGAGAAATTCGAGGGCAAGGTCAGGGACAACTACCGGCTCGACGGGAAACGGACCATCGTGACCACCGACCGGATATCCGCCTTCGACCGGGTGCTGTGCGCCCTTCCCTTCAAGGGGCAGGTCATCAATCAGACCGCGGCCTTCTGGTTCGAACGGACCCGGCATATTATTGAAAACCACATGATCGACGTGCCCGATCCAAACATCCTCGTCGCCAGGGAATGCCGGCTGATACCGGTCGAGATGGTAGTCCGGGGCTATCTGACCGGGGTGACCAGTACGTCGCCCTGGACCCACTATGCGCGGGGCAAGCGCAACGTCTTCGGCCATGAGCTGCCGGAAGGCATGAAGAAAAACCAGTCTTTCGCTCGGCCCATCATCACCCCTTCGACGAAGCCGGCGGATAAAGGCGCCCACGATGAGTCCATCCCGGCGGAAGAGGTGCTTCGCAGGGAACTCGTGGATGAACCGGTGTACCGCGAAATGGAAAGGGCGGCCCTGGCGCTCTTCGCGTTCGGTACGGACCTGGCGGCCGCCAACAACCTGATCCTGGTGGATACCAAGTACGAATTCGGCCTGTACGAGGACCGTGTCGTGCTTATCGACGAGATCCACACGCCCGATTCTTCCCGGTTCTGGGTGAGGGACACCTACCGGGAGCGTTTCGAACGGGGCGAGGAGCCGGAGAAGCTGGACAAGGAATACGTCCGGGAATGGCTTGCGGACCGAGGTTTCCGCGGTGACGGTCCCGTACCGCATATCCCGGACGAGATCAGGATCGAAGCCGCCCGCCGTTACATAACAGCCTACGAGATGATCACCGCCAGCACCTTCGAAGCCCGGAACGAGGACGTGTTGCAGCGGATCACCCACCGGCTGCGTAACCCGGTGTAGCCGAACCGCTCTCGCATGCACCTGCCAAATCTCCTCGACATCACGGAAAAATCCCCCGTCGTGCAGCGTTACCTGGCGCTGGCAGCCGATAACGCCTGTTCAGCGCGGGTATCGGGACTGGCCGGCTCTTCGCGGTCTCTGCTGCTCGCCCACGCGCACAAAAAACGCGGCGGCGCGACGCTGGTCATCGTAGAGGACACGGCCGCTGCCGAGGAGATGTTCGAGGATGTCTCCAGCCTGCTGGATCCCGAGGACGTGGCGCTGTTCCCCCCCTGGGAAGTGTTGCCCTACGACCAGGTGTCGCCGCCGGGCGACTTGTCGGGGCGGCGTCTGGGCGCGCTGTACGACCTGATGGTGAACAGGCCGCTGTTCGTCGTCGCCACGGTCAGGGCCGTCATGCAGCGCACCATGCCGCCCGCTGTGCTGTCCGGCGCCATGCTTCACGTCGCCGAAGGCGCCTCCGTCCCGCTGAACGAACTTACCGCGCGGTGCAACCGCCTCGGCTATGAGCGTATGGACATGGTCCAGGCGCCGGGGCACTTCAGTGTCCGGGGCGGTATCGTGGATGTATATCCCCACGGGATGGAACAGCCGTGCAGAATCGAGTTCTTCGGCGACGAAGTGGAATCGATCCGGCTCTTTGACGTCTACACCCAGCGCTCGTCGCGGAACATCAGCGAGCTGAAGGTCCTCCCGAACCGGGAAATGATCGACGAGCCTGAAACCCGGGACGATGTGGTCCGGCGGGTCCGGCAGGCGGGTGAATCGCTTTCGATCGACGCGTCCGAACTGGTCTCTCACATCGAGGACGGAGGCCTGTTCGAGGGCAGCGAGCGCTACCTTCCCTATTTCCACCCCTCCGCCGCCACCATCATGAACTACCTGCCGGACCGCACGTTGATCGTCCGGTGCGAACCCGATGAACTGGAGCGCGAAGCGGAAACCTTCGGCGAGGAATACGAGAACACCCATCGTCGGCGGACTGAAGCGGGCGACCTGGTCCCCGCGCCCGAAGAAGCGATACTGGGCTGGCATGACATAAAGGAGGACTCGGCCTACTACGGCACGATGGAGATGGTGCGCGGCGCCCGTGCGGCCGAGGGGTGGCTTGCCATCGGCACCGAGGCCTCGGGCGTGTACCAGGGGGCGATGGACGTACTGAAATCCCGGCTGGCGGAATGGAAAGCGGACAATGCCCGGGTCGTGGTGGTCTGCGACAACGAAGGCCAGGCGGAAAGACTGCGGGAGATCCTGGGTCCGGACGCCCCCGAGATCGAAATGGCGGTCGGGCCGATGCACGCCGGGTTCATTCTGCCCGACCTGCCCCTGGTCGTGCTGACCGACGCGGAGATCTTCAACCGGTACCGCCGCCGCCGCCGCAGGGTGTTCAAGGAAGGCGTGGTGATCGAGGATTTCACCAGCCTCAAAGAGGGGGATTACGTCGTCCATATCGACCACGGCATCGGCCGGTACGTAGGGCTGAAGCGTATATCCGTGGACGACCGGGAACGGGACTGCCTGACCCTGATCTACGCCGGGGACGACCGGGTCTTCATCCCCATCGAGCAGTTGCACCGGGTTCAGAAGTACATCGGTTCCGATGGCGAGGTCCCCACGTTGTCGAAGCTCGGCGGACGAGCCTGGGAACAGGCGAAGACGCGCACCCGAAAGGCGGTCCGGGATATTGCCGAAGACCTGGTCAAGCTTTATGCGGCCCGGCAGGCGAGCCCGGGATTCACCTTCTCGGCCGATACCCCCTGGCAGAAGGAAATGGAAGACTCCTTCATCTACGAGGATACGCCGGACCAGGAGAAGGCGTCCACGGATGTCAAGGCGGACATGCAGAAAGCGGTACCCATGGACCGGCTGATCTGCGGGGACGTGGGGTACGGGAAGACGGAAGTGGCGATTCGCGCCGCATTCAAGGCGGTGCTGGACGGCAAACAGGTCGCGGTACTGGCCCCGACCACCATCCTGGCGCAGCAGCACCTGACCACCTTCTCCGAGCGTCTCGCGGACTACCCGGTGAACATCCGTATGCTCAGCCGCTTCGTCCCGCCGCGGGAACAAAAGAACGTCGTGGCAGGGATCAGGAGCGGCGACGTGGATATCGTCATCGGCACGCACCGCCTCATATCCGGCGACATCGACTACAGCGACATGGGCCTGCTGGTCGTCGACGAAGAGCAACGGTTCGGCGTGGCCCACAAGGAACGGCTCAAGCAGCTGAAGACGTCCGTGGACGTCATGACGATGACCGCCACACCCATACCGAGGACGCTGCACATGTCCCTGGTCTCCGCCCGCGACATGTCGCTCATCTCCACTCCGCCCAGGGACCGGTTGCCGGTGCATACCGAGGTGGTGCGGTTCAACGAGGAGGTGATCTGCGAGGCGATCATGCGGGAGGTGGATCGGGGTGGACAGGTCTTTTTCGTGCACAACCGGGTACAGTCCATCGAGGCGGTCGCCGATTTCCTGCGGCGCCTCCTGCCCCAGGTATCGTTCGTCGTGGGCCACGGCCAGATGCAGGAGCGTGAACTGGAAAAGGTGATGGTCGACTTTCTGGACAGGAAATACGATTGTCTCGTGTCCACGATGATCATCGAATCCGGTCTGGATATCCCCAACGTCAACACCATCCTGGTCAATCGCGCGGACCGGTTCGGGCTCGCACAATTGTACCAGCTCCGTGGCCGCGTGGGCAGATCCAATCACCGGGCCTACGCGTACCTGATGATTCCCGCCGCCGGAACGGTTACGCCCGACGCCCGCAAGCGGCTGGCCGTGATCTCCGAGTACACCGCGCTCGGTTCCGGGTTCCACATCGCCATGCGGGACCTGGAGATCAGGGGCGCCGGCAACCTGCTGGGTACGGAGCAGCACGGGTTCATATCCTCCATAGGATTCGATCTGTACTGCCGCCTGTTGAAAGAAGCGATGCAGGACCTCAAGGGCGAGACGCGGGAGGAAACCCATGAGGCCGAGGTCGAACTTCATGTGGGCGCTTTCATTCCCGATGACTATATCGCCGATCGAAAGCTCAAGGTCGGTTTCTACCAGCGACTTTCCCAGGTTGAAGAGGAAGAGGACGTCGCCTCGCTCCGGGAAGAGATGCAGGACCGGTTCGGCCGGCTGCCCGACCCGGTGCGCGTCCTTTTCGACCTGGTCTCCATCCGGCGGATTGCGGCGGAAATCGGATTGAAGCGACTCTCGGTTCGCGGGAGTGAAATGGCCATGACCTACAGGGACGGCCTCTATCCCTCGAGAGACCGGATCGCGAAAGTGACGGACGATCCCGCACTGGACATCGAGTTTCCCCACGGTGACGGGTTCCGGATCAGGGCGGGACTGTCCGGCGGATCGGAAGCCGAACGGGTCGATATGGCCAAAAACCTGTTGCTTAAACTGCTGTAACGGGTTTATGATACCTGCCCGGTTACTATAGTCGGATCCGCCCGGTGGAATGGGAAAATCAGCATGAAATTCGTGGTCTTCAGCGCCGTGCTTCTGAGTACGGCTCTTCTCTTCGTACAGTGCCAGTGGCTTTCGGGCGCCGAAGACCCCGATACGGTTGTCGCAAGGGTAAATCAGTCCACACTGACGGTCGATGAACTGGAAGCCGAACTGGAATCCGCGGCCCTGCCCGCCGCCACATTGCAAATGAGAAGGGACTGGGTATCTGACTGGGTCCGGACCGAGTTGCTCTACCAGGAAGCCCTGCGTCGGGATTACGACGGTGACGGAGAGACGGTCCGGGAACTGGAAAAAATGCGCAGAGATCACCTGGCCAACGTGGTGCTGGAACACATCGTCGCAGATTCGTCGGTGGCGGTTACAGATGCGGAGGTTGAGGACTACTACGAGGCCAACCGGCAGGAATTCGTTTACCTCGAACCGGAACTCAGGCTCTCGGTCATCGTTCTACCTGACGAGACAACGGCGCGGCAGGTCCGAAACCAGTTGTCACGCCGTCAGGGTACTTTCGAGGAACTGGCACGTACGCGATCGATACACCCATCCTCGGCCGATGGCGGAGACCTGGGTTACTTCAAGAGGACGGATATCAGCGACGTTGCCGTGCAGGGGATCGTGTTTTCCCTGAGTGTCGGCCAGATCTCCCGGCCGGTCCTTTCCGAATCCGGCTCGTTCATCTTCCGGGTCGCAGAGCGGCGCGAGGCCGGCACCCTGCCGCCGCTGGATGAAGTCCGCGGCGAGATCGTCAACAGGATGCTGAGGGAAAGGCGGCGCGAACTGGTCAAGCAGTTCGTGGATGCGCTGCGGCAGTCGTCCGACGTGGAAATTCACAACGGAAACCTGATGCGGCCGGAAGCCGCCGCGCCGTAGACAGGAATCGAAGGAGCTCGACCGTGCGCTCGATCATCCGGTACATCCCGCTGCTTCTGGTCCTGGCCCTGGTCCAGGCGGCGCGTCCCGTCCACGGCCAGCAACTGGTGGACTATGTCGTGGCCGTCGTGGATAACGAGATCATCCTCTATTCCGACGTGGTCGAAGCGGTGAAGATGTTCCGCATGCAGCAGGAGGAACCGGAACCTGAAGACCTGCCGAACCAGGTTCTGAACAATATGATCGATACGCGCGTCGTGCTCGCCTACGCGCGCAGGGACAGTGTCAGGATCCCCGCCGAACGAGTAAACGGCGCGGTCCGCGAGATCGTCGACCAGTACACGGAACAACTCGGTTCCCAGGAAGCCCTCGAACAACTGGTGACGAATTCCGGTATGACCATGCGAGACTGGAACCGGTTGCTCAGGCGCCAGAAGGAAGAAGAACTTCTGCAGCGGAGGCTTGAAGAAGATCGCTTCGGCGAAGTCCGGGTTACCGGCCTGGAAGTGGCCCGTTATTATGAGACCAATTACGATGCGATTCCGACGAATCCCGTCAAACTCGACTTGAGCCATATCATGATTGCTTCACGGCCGGATCCCGAGGTCGTGGCCGCGAAGAATTCCCGGATCCAGGAGATCAGGCGCCGCATAGCGGACGGGGAGGACTTCGGTGACATGGCACGGCGTTTTTCGGAAGACTTGAACAGCGCCCAGAACGGCGGAGACCTGGGATACTTCGCCCGCGGCACGTTCATGGCCGGATTCGAGGACGCGGCTTTCGCACTGGAAACGGGCGAAATAAGCGAACCGGTGCAGACGGACGTGGGACTGCATATCATCAAGCTGGAGGAACGGAAAGACGACCAGATCCGCGTGCGCCACATTCTGGTCCAGATCCCGAAATCGGATGAAGACGACCATCGTGCGTTGGAGACGGTCTCCAGCCTGCGGCAGCGGATCCTCGAAGGCGAAGTGTCTTTTTCCAACGCCGCCGCCGAGTACTCGGAAGACCTTTCCTCCGCTTCAGCGGGCGGCCATATCGGCGAGTTCATGCTCGACCAGTTGCTGCCCCAGTACCAGGCCGCCCTGGACACCATAGCCGTCAACCAGATGACCGAACCCATCAGGGTGGTGGACCAGGGTGCCATATCCTATCACGTCATGATGCTGAACAGCCGGACCGGGGGCGACAAGCTTACCCTGGAAGACCATTTCCAGCAAATCACCTATCTCGCCAAACAGGCCAAGTGGAATCGGGAGAGGGAACGCTGGCTCGGGGATCTGAGGCGCGAGTTGTACATTGACAAGCGCAGCCTGGACGCCCTTCCCTGAGCGGTGATCCCCCGCGGGCGAATACAGTCGAAATGAGAGTAGACCTGTTTCTGAAACGGACCCGCATCATCAAACAGCGGGATGCCGCGAAAAGGGCCTGTGACCGGGGCATGGTTACCATTTCCGGCCGGCCCGCGAAACCCGGCCACCAGGTCGCGGCAAGGGACATCGTCGTCGTGGAATGGCCCGACAGACGGCTGGAACTGGAAGTGTTGGACGTCCCTGCGGGCAACGTGTCGAAATCCCAGGCACAATCTCTTTATCACGTACTCAGCGATGAACAGCGGAGCGATGATTCAACAGGATCCGAAACAGGATGAACACGCACCGTGACGCGTAGCCCGGTGCGCACACACGGCGGGGATACCCTCCCGGCGGATTCCGGACTTCCCTACAGCCAGTTGGCCCGGATATACGATCACGTGATGCGCCACGTGGACTATTTGAGGTGGGCCAGGTACATCCAGTCGGTATTCACGCGGTTCGAGGCGACGCCGAAGAACATACTCGAATTGGCCTGCGGAACCGGTACCATGGCGTGTATTCTTGATGACCGCGGATACCGGATGACGGGCATCGACCGATCGGAGGGCATGATCGCCGTCGCCAGGCAGAAAACCCGGGACGAGCGCCGGGCCATACGCTTTGAAGTGGGCGATATGGTCAGCGTGCCGGTAGCGGGAACATACGACGCGGTGCTATGCCTATACGACAGCATCAACTACATCGTGGACGAGGCGGACATCGCAGCGATGTTGCATGGATTGCGAGATGTTCTTGGCACCGACGGCCTGTTCGTATTCGATATATGCACGGAGATCAACTCGCGCAGGTACTTCCATAACCAGGTCGACCAGGAGAGTCTCGGGGATTTTTCCTACATCCGGCGTTGCGAGTATGTCCCCGAGAAGCGCATTCAGGTCAACGAATTCCAGTTTACCTTCCACCACGAAGGCAAGCGGTATTCCACCAGGGAACGCCACGAGCAACGGATTTACCCCGTGGCCCGGCTTGCGGAAATCTGCCGGGAGTCGGGTTACTGCGTACTCGGCGCCTTCGACGGTTTCAGTTTCGAAGAAGCGTCGGAAAAGTCCGACCGGGTCCATTACGTGGTCCGTCCCGTCAACTGAACCGTCCCTATGGCATTTGATCGCGTTGTAGGCCATGACAGGCAACGGCAGCGGCTCATGGATGCCGTGGAGCAGGACCGTCTGGCCCATGGGTACCTGTTCTGCGGTCCGCCGGGCGTGGGCGCCGAAGCGCTGGCCATTGAGCTCGCTTGCGCGGTAAACTGCGAAAGCGGTCCGGGGGAACCCTGCGGGCAGTGCCGGCATTGCCGGCGGATCCGCGCGCTTCAACATCCCGATCTCCACCTCCTGGTACCTTCTTCATCCGCATCGCCGCCGGGCCG
>CAZZNP010000032.1:33058-35821 GCA_964655785.1 uncultured Gemmatimonadota bacterium | reverse complement strand
CTGGAAGCGCCGAACGCGAGGTACGGGCAGCGGCGCAAGCGTGGGGTTGTGGTGTAGGGTTTACGGGGCTCTACTCACCCCGCCTTCCTGAAGGTTTCAAACCTGCTGGCCAACCTGTCCTGGTCAGGATAGTCCTGGTTGCGTGACGGAAGATGCAAACCCGAACCATTCAGCTGCTTGAGCGCCTGGAGCATGGGACCGTCTTCCTGATCTAACAGGCGGTCGGATACGTGCAGTCGGTAGTCGGGGTCAATTCCGATCAGATGGGCGTCGAAGGCCGCGTGATGGATCTTGGACAGCGCAAGGCCATTCGGCACGACGGGTTGCCCGAGCGCTTCATCGCCATCGGCAATGATGTGAGCAGCATCCAGAAGTTGTGTTTCCGGTAAGCCGGAAATGGCACATCGGCGACCATAAGCGAAAAGAACGGCTTCGCGGAATGTTGCCTGGTGGAGTCGTTCCTTGACCATGCGCAACGCATACCGACGCTCGGTCGCGTTGCCTGGTGCTGTAAGGCCTTCCTGATAGGGGTTTCCAAAGGTGAGCGTAGACTTCAGGGCGAATTCATCCCATCCTGTGATGAAGGTGGGGATGATCGCCTGATAACGGCCGGGAGAAACGCCGAGAAAGTAGATCACGGGTTTGTAGTTATCGCAGGCTTCCTTTAGCCAACGATTGTCCGCTGCTTCCGGATCCTGTCCCATGAACGCGTAGTCCACGGTCTCTTCGCCATCGAAAATCTGGCGGTGGACCTGCCGCTGGTCGTCGTACCAAATCCTGCCGCCCGGCCTGGGGAACACAGTCCTGATCGAAAGCAGGTAGCGCATCTGCCGAGGCTTGAAGATTCCCCGTTGCGGATTGACCAGGGGAATCCGCTCTCCTTCAAACATGAACCCGGGCGCCAGTTCGTCCCTGGTCAGGAGGCCATGTGCCTCACTCAATCGTCGAACATGCTCGAACGCGGCCATCCGCATCCTGGTATCTATATCGTCAAGTTGCATGGCGGACCATCACCCCCGGTAAATCTTCTCGTTGTGCCAGGACAGCGCCTCGGCGGCCGGCCGGTCCACTACCTTCCTGGGAACGACGATCTCCTTCCCGTGCATTGCATAGTAATCCCGGCCGTTCTCAAATTCCTCGTGGACTTTTCCGCTGACCTCGAATTTCAGTTCCGGGGTCACCGTTACGTATCCCGAATCGAACAGCCCATGTATATCCCGCCTGAGAAGCAGCCCATTACGCGCTTCGTGGATACCTCCGTCACTATACGGACAGATGTGTGCAGCGTCGAGAGCCGGCAGCGTCCGCTCGCGGGTAACCGCGCAACGGCGGTCGTATAGGTCGGTGACAAGTGCCCTGAAAGCACCTTGCCCGAGGCGCGGTTTTACCAGTTGCGGGTTGCCATAATGAGCTTGCCCGGCCGGCAGGCCAGTGGGTTCGGTCACGACCTCGGCAGTATCAACGGGCATACTCGTTGCCTGTCGGAATACCAAGCGGGCGTTGACCGCATCCCACAACGCCCGGCCGTCTGAATCGTTGGTACTGAACGTCTTTAACGACACGATGTTCGGCGACCATGACGACGGAACCTCGATGTATTCGGACTCCTCGAAGAAGAACGGCTGGGTAAGTATCCGGCAACCTATCCTGAAATCGCTCATGTCGTTCGGGTCGGCCTTTCGGTAACGAGAGATACGATCGCGCATTTCCTGAAGTGTCCTGGCGCCATTCGCGTCACCGAACGCTTCCCAGGCCAGGGAACAGGGCAGTTCATTGGCATAGGCGAAAACGCCGCCGCCAACGATCATGTTGTGAGGCGCATGCAGCTTAAAAAGGAACAGTTCACCAGGACGAAGCGCCTTGAAGTTCTTTGGAGAAGGCGCCCAGAAGTTGACCTCGTCCAGGTGGGGCTTCTGTCGGAGGGTCTTGAACCAGTCACCATCGGTTACGGCAACGACCAGCTTGATGTCCAACGTATCGACTCCTGTTTGTCTACGAGGACAATAGTTTTTACCCGAGGACAATAGTACTCAGGGAGAAACAAAGCCGACCAATTCCGGCCGGGATGGGCCCGTTCCAGCCGAACGCTAACCAGTTCCAGCCAGACGCCGACGAATGCCAGCCGAGCGCCGACCAATGCCAGCAGGACGGATTTGTAATTACAACACTGAATATTTAAAATAAAAAACTTCATCCATGGCAGGTCAAGTGCCGCCCTGCGTATTTCACTTTTTTGGTGTTTGGGACACCGAGCAGATGCTTCAGGATTGCCTTGACCAAGTGTAGCGGTTAGTATACTGAAAGTCTAAAAAACGTTACCTGTAGAGTTCATTGGAAATCACGACTTAAGTGAGTGATTGGAATCGCTCTTTTTGCTGTGTTGAGTTCTTCAAGTCATCAGTCGGTATTGGTACACAAATAGGCGGTTTGTATGGCAAAAGACAGAAACTCGAAAGGCAAGATAAGACGGCGACCGAAAAACCAGGCCGCCAATCATGCCAATTCGGCTGATTGCAGCAATCCACCAACCAACCTGGCTGAGTCGATTCGTGCTCGTTTTGCACCACTGGGCGGCGTAGAACTGGAACTGCCTTCGCGCGAACCAATGCGCGAACCACCCGATTTTAAGTGAGATTAACGCATCGACCCCTATCGACACTAAACGCATCAACACCATCGACGTATGGTGAAATGTAGACTGTTCACCACCCCCACCCCCAAAGGACTTCCCATGAACCCCATCGACCTGGGATCGCAACGTGA
>CAZZNP010000032.1:27990-32958 GCA_964655785.1 uncultured Gemmatimonadota bacterium | reverse complement strand
CCCCCACCCCCAAAGGACTTCCCATGAACCCCATCGACCTGGGATCGCAACGTGAACTCTTCGTCGACCACTACCTGATCGACAGCCTTTCGGACACCCGGCTGCATCTGCACGAACCCGTCCGGAAGGAGACGGTCTTCCGCGTAATCGAACCGCTGGAGAACGCCTGTACGGGATGCTACAACCTGGTGCAGGCCGATGGTAAGATCATGGTGTATTACCGCGGATATCATCCTACGAGCAAGCACGAGGATCTGCCTGAAGGTTGGGCGCAGACGCAAACGACGAACCTGCTGGTCAGCGAGGACGGCATCCACTTCGAGCGGCCCAGCCTGGGCCTGGTGGAGGCGGAGGGTTCGAAGGACAACAACATCCTCATCCGGGGCGCTCAGGCGCACAACTTCTGCGTCTTCCTGGACGGCAATCCGGCGGCGGCGCCCGATCAGCGTTTCAAGGCCGTCGGTGGAGAAGGCCACAACCGACTCTTCGGCTTCGTTTCCGGCGACGGGCTGCATTGGAAACCGGTTCAGGAGGGTCCCCTGGCGATCACGGGCGCCTTCGACTCGGTGAATGTGCCCCTGTGGGATGACTACGCGGGTTGCTACCGCATCTTCAGCCGGTATTTCGAACAGACCGGGGACGATGGCGTCGGGGTCCGCGCAATCCAGAGCTGCTCCTCGGACGATTTCATCAATTGGACCACGCCAGAATACCACGTGTACGACGAAGGCGTTCCTTACGAGCACTTCTATACCAACGCCACCACGCCCTGTCCGGGCGCGGAGCACATCCTGCTTTCCTTCCCCATGCGGTTCGTGCCGGAGCGGACGAAGGACATCGAGGGCATGGATTACCCCGGCGGAGGGGTTTCCGACGCGATTTTCATGTCGAGCCGGGACGGCGTCCACTGGGACAGGACCTTCATGGACGCCTGGCTGCGGCCCGGCCCGGAAAAGCGGAACTGGACGCACCGCAACCAGACGCCGGCCGCGGGGATCATTCCGACGGCGCCGGACGAATGGTCCATGTACGTCGCCGAACACTACGGCTGGGACACCAACGGCGTGCGACGGGTGACCGTCCGCCCCCACGGATTCGCCTCGGTGCGGGCGGGATACCACGGCGGCGAGCTGCTCACCAAACCTCTGACCTTCGCGGGATCGACGCTGTTCATCAACTACGCGACGTCGGCCGTGGGCAGCGTGTCCGTGGAGATTCAGGACGTAGAGGGCCGTCCCGTGGAGGGATTCGCCGCGGAGGACATGGAACCGCTGTTCGGCGATGACCTGGATGCCCCGGTCGCGTGGAAGGGGAGCGGTGCCCAGGGCGGTGGCTCGGGTGGCCTGGCCGGCCTCTCCAGACTGAACGGCACGCCGGTGCGACTCCGCTTCGTCCTGGCAGACGCGGACCTGTTCTCCATCCGGTTCGGCAATTCCTGACAGCCAGTGTTTCCTTCACGGAGCGCGACCGCTGACTTGAGCCCGTCCGCTGCATTCGGCTCCTATCCTGACAGCCTGAGCTGACAATTTACGTCGTTTTTTTACGAAGCTTCCGGTAGATCGCCGGGGTCAGGGAGATGGTGACCAGCAGGGCGAGGGCGATGGCCAGGTTGGTGAGTGCGGAGGAGCGGAGGGCCACGCGCGCCACCTCATCCAGTTCGGCACCGGCCATATAGACCTGCATCAGCGACGCCGCGGTGTATGCGTAGATGAACGTGCCGGGCAAGATGCCGATCGCGGTTCCCAGTACGAAGTGCAGTTTTCGAATACCGGAGAGCCCGGCGGCGAAGTTGAAGAGGTTGAAGGGGATGACCGGGATCAGCCTGAGTTGGAGCATGCGCAGTAATCCCTGGTTCCGCAGTTGCCGGTCGATCCGGTCGATGGGCCCCTTGATGTAGCGGGAGATGAAATCGCGTCCCAGGTACCGGGCCAGGTCGAAGGCGAGGTTGGCGCCGATATTCGCGCCGATCAGCACGTACAGCGTGCCCCACATGGCGCCGAAGGTGAATCCGGCGACGAAGGTCATTACCACCATGGGCACGCCTATCGTCGTGAGCAACGCGTACAGGCCGATGAACACCAGGGGCGCCCACCAGAAGCCCTCGATAGAGTCGAAAAAACCCTCCATCAGAACGGGCTGGACATACTCGCCGAGCGGCGTGAAGCTATAGGCCAGGAAGCCGGAGAAGGCGATCGCCAGCAGGATGATCAGCTTGGCGAGGGACTTCGACCTACTCCGCGCGTTGTTCGTTGATGCCCCAGTCATAATGCAGGTAGTCCACGTCTACGTCCTTCTGACGCAACAAGGCGCGTGCCGCGTCATCCGGCACATAAGGGGAGAGGTATTCCAGGACTTCCCGCTGGTTTCTTCCGAAGTCGTCCTTGTACCAGTCCATGATTGGTGACAACCAGACCGTGTTGTCCTTCGGGTCGGCTCGGAACTTACTGGGATCGGCGAAAAAAACAAGGGTATTCGCCTTCATCTGCCGGTCCAGGTCGTCCGCGGTGAACGCTTCGGTCATCAGCGGCGGGCATCCGATGGAGGCGCACACGAGGGCGAAGTGGACCAGGGGTTCGTCCATTTTGCGCAGGATGTTGTGCTCGATGTCATCCAGGGAGTATTCCGTGCCTACGATGTCGATCTTGTAATCCTTCCAGATGCTGTACCCGAGCAGGCTGACGTGATTCTTGATGCTGCTGGTGGGGTAGAAGTGCAGCATCGCCCGGATCGTCAGCGCGTTGTAGGTATTGATCCAGTAGGCGAAGACCTCGTTCCGGTCCTTGAGCTCACCGGGGTCCACGCCCTTGATCATCTCCAGGTAGCCGTCCAGCGTACCCAGGTCGCGGGCCTTCCAGGTCCGGTAGTCGATCATGCCCCGGTCGTCGACATACTTTTTCAGCAATCCGTCGTACACGGAGTGGTCTACCATTACGCCTCCCTGCGCCCAGGCCGTCGTTGTATACATGCATGCCGTCAGCGCAATGGCCATCAAGATACTCCATCGTCCTGGACGCACCTGTCCTGGACGCATCTGTCTCAGACACATCTGTCCTGGACGCACCTGTCCTGGACGCACCTGTCCTGGACGCACCTGTCGTATTCCCATCGCTCGTATTTCCATCGCTCGCATTCCCATCTGTCGTATACTCAACGCTCGTATTCCCATCGCTCGCACCCCCAAATTTCCTTGCCTTACATGCGATTTCCTGTTATTTTGCTTTAACTTCCGCGGATGTTCCGCAAACCGGATACACCCTTCCCAGGCGGTAAGAAACCATGGAAACGAAATCCCGTGGCGGCATCATCTACGTCCTAGCCGCATTCCTGATCCTGGCCGGATTGATCTCGGCTATCGTGGGCGAAATGAGAACGTCTGATATGGCCGTCGTATATGAAGCGGATGCGCCCATTTCTTCGAACCCCTACTCGGTCGATCTGGCATTCGCCCTGAAGGATGCGGACGAGAACGAATACACCATCGCCCAGTTCGAGGACCAGGTCCGTGTAGTCAATTTCTGGGCCACATGGTGCGGTCCCTGCGTCGCCGAAATACCCGAATTCCAGGCGTTCCATGAAAAATACAGCGACCAGGGCGTAAAGGTCATCGGCATCGCCCTCGACGAGCAAGGCGCGGAGATCGTGCAGCCCTTCGTCGAGGAAATGAACATGACTTACCTTTCCCTCATCGACACCTCGCAGATGGCCGCCTCCAAGTTCGGCGGTATCTACGCCATTCCGACCACTTTCATCGTCGACCGGGACGGCATGGTACAGAAGAAACACGTTGGCCAGATGTCCTACGAACGTCTGGAGTCCGCCGTACTGCCCCTGCTGGCAAACTAGGCTCCATACGGCCAACGCGCGTTCTCCGTACCCGATCCGTTGCTACTCGGTGGACTCGCCCAGGCTTCCCGTGCCGTGCAGTCTCCCCGTGCCGTGCTCACCTCCCCGTGCCGTGCAATCGCCCGAGTGTCTCGGCCAGATTACGTCCCAACCCCCCCACCGCCGCCTGGCGCTTCTCGTCTTTCAAACTGCCGTCATCCGTAAACGCGCCGTGCGCGCCCGGAACCGCCACCTGGTCCGGCAGGACCATCACGTGGATGTTGTTCAGGATCGATCGCACGTGCACGAGTCCGCGCAGACCGCCCAACGCTCCCGGTGAAGCGCTCATCAGGGCGGCCGTCTTGTTCCGGAAGACCGCCAGACGCTCCTCTCCAGGCGCAGGCCGCGACGCCCAGTCGATCGTGTTCTTGAGGAGCGGCGTGATGGAACTGTTGTATTCGGGCGCCGCGATCAGCAGGCCCTGGCTGGCCCTCATCAGGTCCTTGAAGCGGATGGCGTTTTCGGGGAGCCCTTCCCTTTCTTCAAGGTCGCCGTCGTACAGCGGCATGGGATAGTCGCGCAGATCGACCAGGTCGACCTCGGCCCCGGCTTCCTCTGCGCCACGCGCCGCGATGCCGACCAGTTTCCGGTTGAATGATCCGGTCCGCGCACTGCCGGCAAACGCAAGTATCCTGGGCACATAACTCAAGTTGATCTCGCTTTCTTCAACGGTTGATCCAGTTCCTTCATCAGTCGATTCAGGTTTCTTCGTCCGCAGTCCTGAACCGTTTTCAGCGTTAATTTACTGCCACGCGGATACCGTTCCGCGACACGGCCCGCATCCCTCGTTGGATTTGTCCCACGTAACGTCCCAAGGCTTTCGTTGACACTGCCCGGTAACACGGCCCGCATCCCTCGTCGGATTCGTCCCGCGAAACGACCCGGGCCCTTTGAATTGTCGTAATTCAGCCCTCGAAAGTCAAGGGAGGATTGAACCCCACGAAGGGTCGCTCCGATCGGCGGCTTCCGCCTGTCACACAAGGTCATTCTCGCCCGTCAGGCAAGGTATTCCTCGGTCGACCGGCAAGGTCATTTTTACCCGCCAGGCAGGGTCTTCCCGGCCAATCGTTCAGGGTCTTCCCGGCC
>CAZZNP010000032.1:24972-27890 GCA_964655785.1 uncultured Gemmatimonadota bacterium | reverse complement strand
GACCCGTTGCCGCGACCGGATTCAGCGCGGTACTCCGACGCGGATTCCCGCTTACTCCGAACCGGCCGGTAACCAACCGGTCCAATCCCGCCCATGCCCCGATCCAAAGGAACGCTGACTCCCGCTATGGCGCAGTACGCCAGGATGAAGGATCAGCACAAGGACGCGATTCTCTTCTTCCGCATGGGGGATTTCTACGAGACCTTCGAAGACGACGCCAGGCTGGTCTCGCGCGTCCTGGGCATCACGCTGACCGCGCGGAACTCGGGCACCGGCGGCGGGGAAAAGACGCCGCTGGCCGGCGTGCCCTATCACGCCGTGGAGAAGTACATCGCCGAGCTCGTGGGCTCGGGATACAAGGTGGCCGTATGCGAGCAGGTCGAGGACCCGAAGAAGGCCCGCGGCGTGGTCAAGCGGGACGTGGTGGAGGTCGTCACGCCGGGGACGACGATGCTGGCGCAGACCCTCGATCCCGGCGAGAACAACTACATGGTCGCCCTCTCCTTCGACGAGGAGGTATACGGCCTCGCCTTTCTCGATCTGTCCACCGGTGAATTCCGGGCGGCGGAGCTGAACGAAGACGACCTGCTCAGTGAACTCAACCGCCTCGATCCCGCCGAAGCGATCGTGTCCTACGACCGGGCGGAGCAGGCCGAAGCCCTGCTCGAACCCCGGTTCCCCGACATGGCGATCAGCCGCCTGGAAGAGTGGGCCTTCTCCTACGACCAGGCGCACCAGGCCCTGCTCGATCATTTCGAGGTGTTGACGCTCAAAGGATTCGGCTGCGACGAAATGACCGCCGGCGTCTCCGCGGCGGGCGGCATACTGGTCTATCTCAGGGACACCCAGAAGAACCGTCTTGCCCACCTGAAGACCATGGCCCGCTTCGACATAGCAGACTCCATGCTCATGGACACGGCGACCCAGCGCAACCTGGAGCTGATCACCTCGCTTAGGGACGGCGGACGCGAAGGCACGCTCCTTTCCGTGATGGACCGGACGTACACGCCCATGGGCGCCCGGTACATGCGCCAGGCGATTACCCGGCCGCTGGTGTCGGCCGAAGCCGTCCTCGCCCGGCAGGAAGCAGTGGGCGAACTCCACGTGGATCACGGGACGCGGGACGCGTTCGCGGATCTGCTCAAAACCATGGGGGACCTGGAGCGCCTGGCGGCCAGGGTCGGGTCCGAGCGGGCGAATGCCCGCGACCTGATCGCGGTGAAGGCCGCACTGCACATGATCCCGGTCATCAAGGAGACCCTCAAAGACCTGAAGGCCGGATTTACGGCCGAACTCCGGGACGGACTCCAGGAACTGAAGCCCCTGGCGGAGAAACTGGACCGGGCCCTGGTGGACGACCCGCCCCTCTCGCTGACCGAAGGCGGGCTCATCCGCGCGGGATACAACGAGGAACTTGACGACCTGCGCGTAATCAGTTCGGGCGGCAAACGCTGGATCGCCGAGCTGCAGCAGAAGGAGCGGGAGCGCACGGGGATCCAGTCCCTCAAGGTCGACTACAACCGGGTCTTCGGTTATTACATCGAGGTCACGAAACCGAACCTGCACCGGCTGGAGGGCGAATACATCCGCAAGCAGACCATGCGCAACGCGGAGCGGTTCATCACGCCGGAACTGAAGGAATACGAAGAAAAGATCCTGGGCGCCGAGGAGAAGATCGGGGAGCTGGAATACGCCCTGTTCCTCGAACTCAGGGAGGAAGTGGCCGAGAGCCTGGGCGAGATCCAGGGCAACGGCCGATCGATCGCGCAGCTGGATTTCCTGACCGCCCTGGCCGAGCTGGCCGTCCGGAACGACTACGTGGCCCCGGAAATCGTGGAGGGGTCCGTCCTGGAAATCGACGACGGCCGGCACCCGGTGGTGGAACAACTGCTTCAGGGCGAACCCTTCGTGCCCAACGATACGCAGCTCGACACCCGGACGAAGCAGATCGCCCTCATCACGGGACCGAACATGGCCGGAAAGAGCACCTATCTGCGCCAGGTGGGCCTCATCGTGCTCTTGGCCCAGGTCGGCTCCTTCGTCCCGGCGCGGTCCGCGCGGATCGGCATCGTGGACCGTATCTTCACACGCGTTGGCGCTTCCGACAACCTGGCCCGGGGCGAGAGCACCTTTCTCGTCGAGATGAACGAGACCGCCAACATCCTGAACAACGCCACGCCGAGAAGCCTCGTCCTCCTGGACGAGATCGGCCGGGGCACGAGCACCTTCGACGGCCTGAGCATCGCGTGGGCGGTCACGGAGTACCTGCACAACACGCCGGAGCGGGCGGCCAAGACGCTATTCGCGACGCACTACCACGAGCTGATCGAACTGGCGTCGAGCCTCGACCGCATCGCCAATTACAACGTGGCCATCCGGGAGCAGGACGATCAGATCGTCTTCCTGCGGAAGGTGATGCCCGGCGGGAGCGACCGCAGCTACGGGATCCAGGTGGCGCGCATGGCCGGACTGCCGCGCAGCGTGGTCGAACGGGCCCGGGTCATCCTGGCCAACCTGGAGGACGATGACCTTGCTCCGTACGGGACGGGCGAGGCGCGCGGGACGGGTGCGGCAGGCGGGTCGGGTGCGGCGCACGGGACGGGCGAGGCAGGCGGGACGGGTGCGGCACACGGGACGGGTGAGATGCGCGGACCAGGCGAGGCAGGCGGCCCAGACAAGGCCGCTGGTGCAGCGGACGGTGCGGTCACGCCGCGTCACGGCAGGCCCAGGGCGGAAAGCGCCGAGTACCAGCTCAGCCTGTTCCTGCCGGCGGACCATCCGGTCGTCGAGGATATCAAGGAACTCGACCTGGACCTGATGACGCCGGTGGAGGCCATGAACGCCCTATACAAACTTCAGCAGAAAGCCACCGATCCCGATAGCGAATGACATTGCGCATCGCGCAGGGAGCATCGCGC
>CAZZNP010000032.1:19332-24872 GCA_964655785.1 uncultured Gemmatimonadota bacterium | reverse complement strand
AGCGTCGCGCAGGGAGCGTCGCGCGCTGGGTAGCATCGTGCAGGGAGCAGTAGCCATGTCCGTCATTTCATCCGCCATGTTGGTCAACGCCGACGGCGACATCCTGGTAAATCTCCGCGACGACGACCCCCGCATCATTTTCCCGAACCTGTGGAGTCTCATCGGGGGTCACGTAGAGGAGGGCGAAAGCCCTGAAGAAGGCCTGGTCCGGGAGGTGGAGGAGGAGATCGGTTACCGTTTGACCGAGTACCATCCCCTGGCGACCTTCTTCGACGGTGGGGACATGCGGCACCTTTACCTCGTCCCCATCGACGCGCCGATCGAAGACCTCGTGCTGGGTGAAGGGCAGGCCATCCGGTTCATCGATCCGATAGCGGCGCTGTCCGAACTGGACCTTTGCGTAACCGGCCGGCGGTGCATCGAGGTCTACCTGCGCCACCTCGAGTTCCAGGCGTACGTCCGCGCGCGGAAGTGAGCGCGGAAAAACGACGTGATTACTTTCTTATAGGTATACACTGAGAAACAGACGACTAAAACTCCACGAACCCTTGCCAATAAACAAAACTGTTATCAATGTAGGGGCTTTATGAACAACATATTGACATTACGATTCATAACAGGTAACATCCCACTTGAGGTTGCGAACTTTCTACGATTTCTGATTACACAGAAGCTAGTCGCCGTAGTAGCAATATAGGTGGCTGATTAGTCGCACTTTTACAACTTTAGAAAAAATCGCAATTATCGACGAATCTCGCGTGATCTCTGATAACTTACGGAATCCTACCAATGAATGTCGACTATTTATTGTGCTTCCATTCATGTGTAGATTAGATATCTGATTCGATTTTTCATTCCGAAATAAAGCGCCTAGCCTAGGCTGATGTAACCAAATTACAGTTTACATGGAAATCTTTGTATTTTATCCGTGTTTTAAATGAATGAAAGAAACCAATGTGGTTAGTGCTAAATGGTAAATAGATGTTAGAAAGGTTGTTTCTATGGAAGACTCTAATGGTAATGTACCGAACATCAAGTTTCACTACATAAAGTCCAAAGATTTCCGAGTAATCCATGGAGATGGTGCGTGGGGAGGTATGACACCGAGGGGGTATATTACGATTGGCTTTTATTCAGAACGTAACCCCATTCCACAAGAACTAACTCATGAAGTGAATGCAGATGGTCAGCTAGGTCCAATCGTTCAGAGAAAAACCAAAGAAGGTATAGTTCGTGAAATGGAAGTAGAAGTTATTGTTGACCTGGATGCGGCAAAAAGCTTGATTCAATGGTTGCAAAACCATGTGAACATATTGTCTGAGCATGTAAGTCCGAAAGGTGAACAATGAGAGTATTAGAATTACAAGAAAGTGTTGTTTCGACTGACCTCCCTCAGATTGCGCACATACACGAAGACACACCATCCATACCTGTTGGTAGGTACGCGGGTTTTGAGGAAAGTCAATCGAACAACCCGATGAATATCGCTCCAGTCGAAGACGTTCGACAATACGAAATGGTAAGCGCAATTGACTCAACGATTTATGATGATGTCGGCTTCGACACTCTTCGACTGTGGTTAGTAACAGTCGTCGCTCCGCATGACGATATCAGTTTCATAAATAGCTTACCTGATGATCGTTATGAACTTATTCAGTCAATTCCTGTAAAGATTGAGCGTGATCCTGAAATTGGATGGGCTGCTTGGTTTGAAGAAGCACAAATCGCTATGCCGGGATCTGATCCCGTTGACGCGAAACTAGCCTTAGAAGATTCAATAGTAGATGCTTTTGAGGATTTAAATTCAGAAGAGGAAGACTTGGGACCGCTTCCTCTGAAACAACTAAGAGTACTTCGTTATTATGTGAGAGAAAGAGTTAATGATGCCGATGACGCAGGTACACGCGGAAAAAATAGCAAATAAGCTTGGAGCTGAATTTGAAGAAGGGCGGAAACACAAGAAAATCAAAATAAGGTACTGCGGTAAGGTTATTGCACGTTTCAATATAAGAAGAGCTAGCAGACAAGTAAGACACGGCTTTATTCCAGATCAGTTACATATCTCTCGCAAGAAAGTGATGGAATTAGCGGACTGTTCAATGACCAAAGAAGCCTATTTCGAAGCACTACGTGAAATCGGCATGATCGGTCAAGACTTCAGTGATTAGACTTATTGATGAAATATGACAGATCCTAGGATGCTGTAGGTCTATCCTGATCAAGAATTACATAGATCGTGGGTTATTGAATACTGCACTCATGTCTGCAGTATTATTGAGATGGCGGAGATCTCATGACAATTTCAATGAGGTCATTTATTAAATAAAGTCCGTATTGCAAACTGAAATTCCAACATTACCGTTACACCGTTCAATCATACATAAAGTCCAACTCTCCCGCTCCGCTACGCCTTCCGCAAACCCCACGATCTGACCATGTAGTAGATGACCGGGATGACCAAGAGGGTCAGCACCGTGGACGTCACCATGCCGCCGATCATGGGCGCGGCGATGCGCTGCATGACCTCCGAACCCGTGCCGGCCCCCCACATGATGGGCGCCAGTCCGGCCATGGTGGCCGCGACCGTCATCATCTTGGGACGCACCCGCTCCACGGCCCCGTGCATGACGACCTCGTACAGATCCTTACGGGTGTTCAGCGCGTTGCGGTTCACTCTTTCCTGGTAGGCCTGCTTGAGATAGAGCAGCATGACGACCCCCGTCTCCGCCGCCACGCCGGCCAGCGCAATGAACCCGACGCCCACCGCGATGCTGAAATCATAGTCCAGCAGGTACATCAGCCATACGCCGCCTACGAGCGCGAAGGGCAGCGAAAGCATGACGATCATGCTGTCCGTCACATTGCGGAAATTCATGTAGAGCAGCAGAAGAATGATGGCCAGGGTGACGGGCACGACAATCTGCAGGCGGCGCTGCGCCCGTTCCAGATACTCGTACTGTCCGCTCCAGACCATGCTGTATCCCACGGGCAGCGAGACCCGTTCGGCGATGTGTCGCCGGGCGGTTTCTACGTATGCGCCGATGTCCGTGTCTTTCAGATCCACGTACACCCATGCCGTGGGCCGGGCGTTCTCCGACTTGATGCCCGCCGGTCCCTTGCGGAACCGGATTTCGGCCACCTGGCTGATGGGGATCTGCGCGCCGGAAGGCGTGGGGATCAGGACGCGTCTCAGGTCCGACACGTCGTCGCGCAACTCCTTGGCGTAGCGGATGTTTACCGGGTAACGCTCCAGTCCCTCCACCGTGTGGGTCACGTCCACGCCGCCCACCGCCGACATGATGACGTCCTGCACGTCGCCGACCGTCAAACCGTACCGCGCCGCCTCGACGCGGTCGATCTCGAAATCGAGGTAGTTGCCGCCCATGGTCTTCTCGGGAAAGACGCTGAGCGTGCCCGGCAGTTCGCCGAGTTCCACCGCGACCTGCTCCGCCAGGTCCGACAGCACGGCCAGGTCGTTTCCCATGATCTTGACGCCGACCGGGGTTCGGATCCCGGTGGACAGCATGTCGATCCGTGTGCGGATGGGCATGGTCCACGCATTGGTCAATCCCGGGAACTGGATGGCGTCGTTGAGGGCTTCCACGAGTCCTTCCCGCGTCATGCCCGGCCGCCATGCCGACTCGGGTTTGAGCATGATGGTGGTCTCGATCATGGAAAGGGGCGCCGGATCGGTCGCCGTGTCGGCTCTTCCCACCTTGCCGAAGACCCGGTCCACCTCCGGAAAGGAACGGATGATCCGGTCGGTCTGCTGCAGGAGCTGGCGGGCCTTGGTGATCGAAATGCCGGGATCCGTCGTGGGCATGTAGAGCAGGTCGCCCTCGTAGAGCGGCGGCATGAATTCGGAACCGATCCGCTGCAACGGGAACCACGTGGCCGAAAGGACGATTGCCGCGACGGCGATGGTCAGCCATCTCACCCGTATCGCCGCCCGGATCACGGGCCGGTAGAGGAACACCAGCAGCCGGCTGAGCGGATTCCTGCGTTCCGGCAGGATGCGGCCCCGGACCAGGTACCCCGTCAGAACGGGCACGAAGGTGATCGCCAGCAACGCGGCCGCAGCCATCGTGTATGTTTTCGTGAAGGCCAGCGGCTTGAAGAGGCGGCCCTCCTGGGCCTGCAGGGCGAAGATGGGCGCGAAGGACAGGGTGATGATCAGCAGGGAGTAGAAAAGGGACGGCCCCACTTCCTTCGTGGCATCGAGCACGATCCGCCAGTGATCCTTCTTCCCGCGGTCCCGCTCCATGTGCTTGTGGGTGTTCTCGATCATGACGATGGCGGCGTCCACCAGCGTGCCGATGGCGATGGCGATGCCCCCCAGGGACATGATGTTGGCGTTGATCCCCTGCCAGGACATGACGAGGAAGGCGGCGAGCACGCTGATCGGCAGGGTGAGGATGACCACCAGGGCCGAGCGGAAGTGGATCAGGAACACGATGCAGACCAGGGCGACGATGAGGCTTTCTACCAGCAGCTTGTCGGAAAGATTGTCGATGGCGCGCTCGATCAGGTGCGAGCGGTCGTAGGCCGTGATGATCTCCACGCCTTCCGGCAGGCCCGACTTCAGCGATTCCAGCTTCTCCTCCACGTCCCGTATGACTTCCATGGCGTTCTCGCCGTAGCGCATGACGATGATGCCGCCGACGATCTCGCCTTCGCCGTTCCATTCAGCCAGTCCCCGTCGCAGTTCGGGACCCGTCGTCACCCGGGCGACCTGGTGAAGCAGGACGGGCGTTCCGAAGTCGTCCACGCCGAGGGTGACGTTTTCCAGGTCCTCCACGGACTTTATATACCCCAGTCCCCGGACCATGTATTCGGTTTCCGCCATTTCGACGACCCGTCCGCCCACGTCGTTGTTGCTCCGCTGGATCGCCGTCTTGATCCGGTTGAGCGGGATGCCGTAGATCAGCAGCTTGTTGGGATCGACTTCCACCTGGTACTGCTTGACGAAGCCGCCGATGCTGGCGACCTCGGCCACGCCGTTGACCGAAGTCAGTTCGTACCGGAGGAACCAGTCCTGAATGCTGCGCAGTTCCGCCAGGTTGTGCCGGTCGCTTCGCAACACGTACTCGTAGACCCAGCCCACGCCCGTGGCGTCCGGCCCGAGCGCGGGGTTCACGCCGGGCGGCAGGCGGTCGGTCACGTAGCTCAGATACTCCAGCACGCGGCTTCGGGCCCAGTAGAGGTCCGTGCCGTCCTCGAAGATGATGTACACGAAACTCAGCCCGAAGAAACTGTACCCGCGGACCGTCTGCGCATGGGGCACCGCGAGCATGGCCGTCGTCAGCGGGTAGGTCACCTGGTCCTCCACCACCTGGGGCGCCTGCCCCGGATACTCGGTAAGGACGATCACCTGCACGTCCGAGAGGTCCGGGATGGCGTCCAGCGGGATCTCCACCAGGGACACGGTCCCGCCCACGATGAGCAGAAGCGTGACCAGGATCACCAGGAACCGGTTCTTGACGGAGTATTCGATTATGCGTTGTAACATGATGGATTCCTTTAAGCTCCGGGCGATCCGG
>CAZZNP010000032.1:14948-19232 GCA_964655785.1 uncultured Gemmatimonadota bacterium | reverse complement strand
CCGGGCGGTCCGGTCAATGCATCATCCGGTGATTGAGCATCTTCTGTATTGCCTCCTGCAGCCGGCTTTCCGAATCGATCAGGAACTGGGCCGAAGTCACGACCCGTTCGCCCGCGCTGACGCCGCTCGCGGCCTGCACGAAGCCGTCCCGCCCTTCCATGCCGAGGGTCACTTCGCGCGGTTCGAATTTTCCGCCTTCGAGGGCGACGAAAACCACCTTACGCTCGCCGCTGTGAATGACCGCGCTGCCCGGGATCACCAGCACGGGTCTACTGCTGTGCGCGGAAAGGCGGATGTTGGCGTACATCTGGGGTTTCAACTCGAGATTACGGTTGGGAAAGACCAGCCGGATCTTGATGTCCCGCGACGCACGGTCCAGGTAGGGATAGATGTAATCGATCGTACCGCGATAGACCTTTCCAGGGTTGTAGGGCAGCTCCATTTCAGCCGTCAGCCCCGGGCTCAGCCACGGGACGTCCGCGTCGTATACGTGGGCGAAGGCCCAGATGTTGGAAAGATCGGCCATGCGGTACATGTCCATGCCGGGCGTGACCCGCATGCCCAGTTCGGCCATGCGCTCCACGACGATACCCTTCGACGGCGCGTAGATCGTAAGGGTCCGGGCGATCGTGCCCCGTTCCTCCAGCTCCCGGATCTGCGCTTCGGCCACGTCCCAGTAGAGCAGGCGGCGCCGGGAGGCGTCCAGCAGCGACTGCGCGCCGCGCGTTATGTGCTCGAACGAACTGTTTTCCAGATTCTTCACGTTCTGGAACGCCAGGAGGTATTCTTCCTGCGCCGCGACGAGCTCCGGCGAGTAGATTTCCAGCATCGGATCGCCCGCACCGACCTGCTGGCCTGTCTCGTTCACGTAAAGCTTCTCGATCCACCCGGCGAACTTGACGTTGATCCGCGAGTACATTTCCTCGTTATAGTCCAGGTGGCCGACGGTCCGTATGGATCGGGTCAGGGGCCGTTCCCGGACGGCCGCGGTCTGCACGCCGATGTTCTGTATGGTGACCGGGTCGATCACGATGGAGGCACCGGCGGAGGTGCTCATGGCCATGGGCGCCCCCGCTCCGGACATGTCGTCCTGGGCCGCTTCGTGCGCCGCGTCCGTGGCCTGGTGGGCCGCTTCGTGCGCCGCGTCCGCGGCCTGGTGGGCCGCTTCGTCGGTCCCGTGCTCATGGGCCGTGTGCGTCGCATGCTCATCCGCGGCCTGCTCTGCCACGGCCTGCTCCTCCGATTCGGCTTCTGTATCCGTACGCTTGACCGGTGTCAGGTTCATTCCGCAGATCGGACACTGGCCCGGTTCCTCCGTGATCACATTCGGGTGCATCCCGCACGTCCACAACTGGGCCTGCGCGGTTTCGCCGCCATCGGAAGTGGCCGTCGACTCGGGGTCGCCGCAACCGGTAAGCAGCGCCAGGGGTGCGGCGGCCACCAGCACGGCCACCAACACGGCGGTCAACATGCCCGGTACGGCGGCCTGTATGGCCAGCACGGCCAGGACCCGGTTCACGCATCCGCGTATATGCTTGACGATAAACATGAGTTGCCTCCTGTGGCTACGGGAGCGATCCCCCGGCAGCCCGTTCCAGCCGGCTGAGATACTTTCGGTAGTTCGCCGTTTCCGCCACGTGTCCGAGCCGGGTACGCAGGACCACGCGTTCCGCGTCGAGCAGGTCCAGGAAGTCCATCTGCCCCGTCTGGTACGCGGCCAGTGTCGCCAGCACGCTGTTTTCCGCCTGGACGACGAGCCCCTGCTCATAGACGTCGAGGGCCCTTGCGGAGTGGCGCAACCGTCCGTATGCCTCCGCGACCTCGGCGGCGACGTTTTCCTGTATGCGCCGCCTGGCAGAATGGCTTTCTTCCACGCGCGCCCTGGCCTCCTGCACGCCGGCCCTGTTGCGTTTCCTGAACAAGGGCAGATTCACGTTCACCATGACGCCGAAGGCATCCTTCCCCGCGTCGGAAGCCGGGTTGGAGCCGAGCTTCGGAACAGTGACATAAGAAGCCTGCACGGTGAAATCCGGCCGGTTGGCGAGGCGGGCGAGCCGAACGCCCAGTTCATTCCGCCGGATCCGGGCGTCGGCCGCGTCCAGTTCCTGCCGGACGGCCAGCGCCTGCTCAACCACGAGAGACTCGGGCTGCGCGTATCTCGACGTGTCAATGTCCGCGACCCGGACGACGGGCGAACCGGTTGGACGGCTCAACAGACCGTTGAGCCGTGCCGCGAGGGCGCTCCGCTCGCCTTCCAGCGTAATGCGCTGCTTCAGGATCTCCGAAGCTTCCACGTGTGATTTGAGCACGTCGGCCTGGGAACCGCCGCCGGTGGCGTACTTCTCCTCGGCGGCGCCCGTGAAGGTCTCCAGCATGACGAGATAGTCTTCAAGGATGCGCAGGGAGCGATCTACCTGAAAGAGATCATAATAGACGGTCTTCACTTCGAAGGCGATTTCGCGAGCGATCATTTGGATGCGGGCCGTTTCGACTGCCGTTTCCTCCCCGGACATGCCGCCGCGCAGACTCAATTTGCCCGGGTAGGGGAACTTCTGCCCGAAGGCCAGCACGTTTCTCTGCGGTCCGACGCGCGTTTCCGGAGAGGAAAGCCAGCGCGTGTAAGTAAACGTCGGATCGGAGAGCGAAACGACCTGGGGCCGCCGCTGCTCCACCGCGCCGCGGCGATGACGCGCCGCCTGCATTGCCGGGCTGCGATCCAGGGCCTCGGCGACCAGCGCCTCGAGTCGCGATGTCTGCGCCCGTGCAGGCAATGCGGCTGAAACCAGGGCGAAAATCATGATCAGAGCGCCCGCGTATCGTGGGATTACGGACATGGGCCTGTTCCTCGAATTGATATGTGTTTTTCATTGCAAGACAATACGGCCTGGCGAACGGATGGGCGGTCCCTTGCGGGATTCCGCGCCGCATCGACCCGGGACGCGCCGGCTGCCGGCCGGACGAGAACCTTGAGGTCCGGATACACGAAGCCCTTTACGCGTCGCTGGTTACGTTCGCGGTCGGTGAGTACGGTATGGAATCAGGCAGGTCTTAAATGAGGTAGGTGCAGAAGAGCGCGCGCAATGGGGGCGGCGACCGGCTGGTATCCGATTCCGAAGCTGTCCGGGAGACATGGACCAGCGGCAAAGCCTCTTCAAAACCCCGCAGCGGTGTCGCGAAGTCCGGCTGATCGGGTTGAACAGGAGCGTAAGGGGGAAGCGCACCCGACCCGTAATGCCTGTATGGCGCCGTGTCGACGCTGCAACAGGACATGGCCAGCGTCCCTGCAGAGCACGTGTCCGTCGCTACCCCGGCGTGGGATGTCGCGCATGTATCCGGCGCTTCGACCGTCGCGCAACAGGCGTGCGCGCTGCCAGCCAGAGCCTTGCCCGTAGACGCGGCCTTTGCCGTCATGCACACGCCGTCCGCGGCGGTGGCCGCGAGGGACGGAGACGACAACGAGAGGAAAAGGATGAGGACGGTGAATCGCCTGATCATGAACGGATTCTCCAGTGAATCAACCTTGCTCGATACAGAATAACCTACGCGCATACCGGCGGCAGCACAACTGATTTCGAGACGCCAGGGCCCCTGCGAAGCGGGAAGCGACTCCTCCGCGGCGGCCTGCCTGTCCTAATCGGATCCCCGCTTTTTGCCCCTCATGCGCTGGCGCCTGACGAGTTTGATTACTTCCTTGACCGTGAGATTCGTATCTATGGTTGGAATATCCAGCGGCGAGACAGGAGGCAACTCGGGGACGACGGCGTATCTCCTGCCATCCTTCCTGCGTATGATGACTTTACCTGTCGTCTCCGCTTCGTCGAGCAGACTCGACAGTTGCTGCCTCGCTTCAGAATAGGTATAGACGTCCATGGCGGAATCAGCCCCCCTGATCTTCCAGACGTACGACGTTGATGCCTAGCGACTCCGCGTCTCGGCTCAGTGACCGGTCCAGGGTCAGCAGCGGCGCACTGTACCTGATGGCGGTCTCCAGGTAGAATGCGTCGGCCGCCACTCCCTTCAATCGAGACGCGAGTGCAAGGACCCGGACCATGTCCACGTCCACATAGCGCAAAGGGATGTTCTCCAGGATCTCCATTCCTCTGCGCGCCTCCCCGGCGTCGATCCCTTTCTGCCGTACCATGACGGAGAAAGCATGGCAGGTTTCCCACCTGACGAAATCCGGCGCGATGAGGACATGACCCGAAGCCGCTTCGGCCAGGGCGCCTCGGTCCGGGCCTCGCATCAAGGAAGCCAGAATCGCTGTCGTGTCGATGACCATATTCA
>CAZZNP010000032.1:12719-14848 GCA_964655785.1 uncultured Gemmatimonadota bacterium | reverse complement strand
ACAGTCGCACAATTAACCTCTTCAAGCGCGCAATGGTCACACACGAGTCACTCTTTTTCGGTTATACTTGATTTGGACACGGCGGTTACGTACGAGCTTTGCCAAGGCCTGCGAGACCGGTGACTACCTCAGGATTGGCCCCTTCGTGCGTAAATGCTGCAAGTTAACCACGTTTTAGGGGATGCCATCATGAACGGCGCATTGAGAGAAGGAATCAGGGGGGAGTTGACGGACAGGTTCGTTTGTGCGATTCATCAATTGAATCGGTTGATGCACACCGGACGTATTGACGAACTGAGGAAACTCGACTTGAATCCGCACCAGGCGAATACGCTGCTGTTGCTGCATCACCTCGGACCATCCCGGATGGGTTCCCTGGCGCATTCACTGGGCAGTAAGCTGCCTCACATGTCCATCATAGTCGATCACCTGGTCAGCAAGGGATACCTTCGACGCAGTTCGGATCCGAAGGACCGGAGAGTGGTTATCTGTGAATTCACGGAAGATGGCAGGAAAGCCGCAGAGAAGATCATTCTCCATACGAGGGCGAGCGCGAACAAGGTAGCCAGAAAGTGGGATTTCGAGAAACTCGAATCCGTGGTCGAGACGCTGGAATCACTTTGGGGTGCAGAAGAGGGAGTTCCCGCATCCGTCCTTTCGGACCGGCCTTAATGAAAAGGCCGGTTTTGGAAGAGCGGGTTTGGAAGAGATAGAATGCCCGACCAAGCATTCCGGATCGGCGACGGGAAAAACAGCCGTAAAATCGCCCGTTTGATATTACATCCTCCTCATGTTCTCGATGACAAGCGTAAGTGAGAACATGTTCCGGATATAGTTGCCCTTCGAGGTATCGATAGCGATTTATCTGCGCGTCTCTTCCCCAGGGCCGCCGATACTCCTCCGTAGTATCCCAGATCGCTGCTTCTCTACGGCCGCCAATACTCCTCCGCAGTTATTCCCCGCATCTTCCCCAGGGCCGCCGATACTCCTCCGAAGTTTCCCAGATCGCTGCTTCCCCAGGGGCCGCTTTAACCAGACCGCATTAACCAGACCGCATTAACCCACAGCCCGCCGTTACCAAGACCGGTAGTCATTGGAACCCGTTCCTTCCCGGACGCCCAGTTCCGGTGAGCCTCGTTGCTGTCCTCAACCGTAGAATCTCCCACTAAATCTCCAGGATCACCGCCGACCACGCGATCTCCCCTGGCGTCCGCCGCCTGCTATATCCCCAATCACCGCCGACCACGATCTCCCCTGGCGTCCGTCGCCTGCTATATCCCTCTCTGACCGCCGACCACGATCTCCCCTGGCGTCCGCCGTCTGCTATATCCCCCTCTGTCCGCTGGTCGATGATCGCGACAAATCATGCCTTCGGTCCCTGCGGTCGAAACGTTTAATTTGACAAATGTTATTTTACCGGATAGGTTCAATTTGTTATGTCAGTTTGGGTTGATAACGTGGTTTACCTTCGGGCATACCCCGCCTCGGAGCACTCAACTTGAATTGACCTGCGTACAACTGGTCCGATCCAGGACACATGGCACAGGCGGCTTCCCGGCAGATTCGACCGTCCCGGCTGCGTAGTGCGATGCAAGCAACCACACGGTCCGGCGGGAAGGGCTGTTTTTTCCACCACTTGCACGATACGGGGTGAATGAACGTGGAGAACGAACTCAGACAGGACATCTCGGACCGCTATCTGCGTTCCGTGGAAGAAATCAACCGGATCATGTACAGCGGCCGGCTGCATGAATGGCAGGGCATGGACCTCTCGATATCCCAGTTCAATACCCTGGTCATGCTGAAGCAGATGGGGCCGATGCGCATGGGTATGATCTCCTACTATTTGAAAAACACGCTGGCCGCAACCACTGCGATCGTGGACCGCCTGGAGAAGAAAAGCCTGGTGATCCGGACCAAGGATCCCAATGACAGAAGAGTGGTCGTCTGCGAATTGACTGAACAGGGACAGAAATCCACGGAGCGATTCTGGCGAGTCGCCCGGGAGGCGGCCTTGAGGGTAGCCGACAAGTGGGACCTTGAACAGTTCGAATCAGTGGTTGATGCGCTGGAGTTGATCCTGCATACCCATAAAGAGATCGTTCAGACCGGGCAGTCCGGACCGTCCG
>CAZZNP010000032.1:9704-12619 GCA_964655785.1 uncultured Gemmatimonadota bacterium | reverse complement strand
TCCTATCCGCCACCGGTTCCCGCGCCATGTGACGCCAGTCCGTCCCCGCGCCACCAGTTCCGAAGCCTACATCAAGTTGAAGCAGGATGAGTCAGCATCAAGTGCCGAGCGGCGCCGATGATCCCGGCATCGTCACCGAGTTCGGCTGGCACGATACGCAGTATGCTGGCCGACCACTTATAGGCCCGCCGGGCCACCTCGGCGCGGATCGGATCGAAGATCAGGTCACCCGCCTTGATCACGCCCCCTCCGATGACGATCAATTCGGGATTCAGCAGGTTGGTGAGGCTGGAAACGGCCATGCCGAGCAGTGTGGCGGACCGGTGCATCACCTGCCGTGCCATATCGTCACCCCGTGCGGCAGCCCGGGCCACCATGGCCGCATCGATCCGCTCCGGATTATCACCGGCCATTTCCGTCAGTAGGCTCTTCCGTCCATCCTGCAGTTGTTCCCGCGCCTGTTCGGCGATGGCCGTCGCCGAGGCGTAGGCTTCCAGGCAACCCGGAGCGCCGCAGCCACACATCCTGCCGTTCTCCACGACGGTAATGTGGCCGATCTCGCCGCCGGCGCCGTTGGACCCGCGCCAGACTTCGTTGTTCATGATAATCGCGCCGCCCACGCCGGTCCCGAGGGTAATGCACACGACGTTCGCCTTACCGGCGGCGCCTCCAACCCAGTGCTCCCCGATGGCCGCCGCGTTGGCGTCGTTTTCGATCGTCACCGGCAAACCCAGACGTTCACGGAGGATCGCCTCGAGTGGGAGATCCTCCCATTCCGGCACGTTCGGCGCGTAGACCACGGTCCCCGATTTCTCCGGGATCAGCCCGGGCGTTCCTACGCCCACACCGGCCACCCGGTCCCTTCCGCATGAATCCATGGTCATCTCGACGCAGGCCACCAGGCGGTCGATCACCTCGCCGGCGGTGCGGCTGCCCGATATGGACCGCCAGGCCCGGTGGGTGATCCGGCCGCCGTCGTCCACCACGGCGCTGTTGACGTTGGTCCCGCCCAGGTCAACCCCTATGACGAGGTCACGACTCATTCCCGCTCCCGGCGACAGGCTCCCGGCTCCAGGCCTGTTCGGCTCCTATGACCAAATCACGATTCATTCCACGACTCATTCCACGACTCATTCCCGCTCCCGGCTCTTCTCAATCATTGCCCGCATCCGTGGTCAGATCTCTGCCCGACATCGGCTCCGGACAGGAAATGCCCATCATGGACAGCACGGTCGGCGCCACGTCCGCCAGCCGGCCGCCGGCGCGAAGCCGCACGTTTTTCCCGGTATCGTCGACGAGGATGAGCGGTACGGGATTCGTAGTGTGGGCCGTGTGGGGCGTGGAGGTGGCGGGATCCACCATCATCTCCGCGTTGCCGTGGTCCGCCGTGACGATCGCACCGCCGCCGGCCGATGCGACCGCGTCCATCACCTTTCCCAGGCACCGGTCGACCGTCTCCACAGCCGCGACGGCCGCGGGAAGCGAACCCGTATGGCCCACCATGTCAGGGTTGGCGAAATTCACCAGCACGAAATCGTATTCCCCGCCGTGAAGGGCGCGGGCAACCTGGTCCGCGACCTCGGGCGCGCTCATTTCAGGCCTTTCGTCGTAGGTGGCGACATCCCTTGGCGAGGGGACCAGGATCCGGTCCTCGCCATCGAAGGACCGCTCGTCGCCGCCATTGAAGAAATAGGTGACGTGGGCGTACTTCTCCGTCTCCGCCACGCGCAGTTGCCGCCGTCCGGCACGGCTGATCGCCTCTCCCAGGATATGGGGCATGGGCTCGGGTGGACGAAAGGCACAGGGCACGTCGAGACGCTCATCGTAGGGCGTCATGGTGGTGACCCGTACGTCCGGCACGGTCCCGCGGAGGAACCCGTCGAAGTCCTCCTGGACGAAGGCCCGAACGATCTGGCGTCCCCGGTCGGCGCGGTAGTTGAAGACGATCACTGCGTCGCCGTCCGAGATCACTGCGTCGCCGTCCGAGATCACTGCGTCGCCGTCCGAGATCGCCCCGGCTGAGCCGTCCCGCGTATCCCCGATCACGGTGGGCGATACGAATTCATCCGTCTCGCCACGGTCGTAGGCTGCCTGGATGGCATCCGCCGCGGTGGCGGCTCGGTTCCCCTTCCCCGCTGTTAAGAGATCGTATGCCCTGCGCACCCTTTCCCACCGGTTGTCCCGGTCCATGGCGTAATATCGTCCGGTCACGGTGGCGACGCGGCCCACGCCGAGCCGTTCGATGGTCTCCTGCAGGGTCTGGAGATAGGCCGGCGCGCTGCGGGGCGCCGTATCGCGGCCGTCCAGGAAGGCGTGCACCAGGACGCGGTCGCCGCGAAACCCGTGGCGGGCGGACAATTCGAGTAACGACAGGTAGTGTTTCTCGGCGCTGTGGACCAGTCCGTTCGACGTGAGTCCCAGCAGGTGCAGCCTGCCGCCCGTTCCATGGAGCTGTTTCAGGATTTCGACGAACGCCGCGTTTTCGAAGAACGTGCCGTCATCGATGGCCGCGTTGATCCGGCTGACTTCCTGCCGCACCACCCGCCCGGCGCCCAGGTTGAGGTGGCCGACTTCCGAGTTTCCCATGATCCCGGGCGGAAGGCCCACGTCTTCACCCGATGCGCTCAGTGTAGTGTGGGGATACGCCTGCCATAGCCGGTCGAAGCGCGGTGTCTCCGCCAGCAAGACGGCGTTTGCGTCGCTTCGGGGGGCGATGCCCCAGCCGTCCAGGATGACAAGCGCGACAGGAGAATTCATCTGGGCGTACGTATCCGGTTAATGTCGATTCGGGTACCCTCCGGCACGAAGCAAATTAACATCGATTCGGGTACCGGTCGCCTTTCGAGCGAAAGGCCCTAATATGAAGAAAACGCGGAAGGCGCTCCGCGTTTTCTGATGTGTCGATCATTGTTACG
>CAZZNP010000032.1:0-9604 GCA_964655785.1 uncultured Gemmatimonadota bacterium | reverse complement strand
ATGAAGAAAACGCGGAAGGCGCTCCGCGTTTTCTGATGTGTCGATCATTGTTACGGTTTGTTACGTTGAGCCGGGACGCGCCTCAGTCGCTTCTCCCCGGGTTATTCTTCGGGAATCCGCAGGCCCACGAGGAATTGCGCGTTATTGCGCTGAACCCTGAACCGTATGGCCTGCCCGGTATCGAACTCCCGGACTATGGCCGCGAATTCCTGTACGTTGGATACCGGATCGCCGTTCACTTCCCTGATCAGGTCGCCCCGCTGAAGCCCCTTGTCCTCGGCCACGCTGCCCGGCCGGACCTGTGCGATCACGACGCCCGAATTCGCTTCGTAGATACGGTTCCACTGCCTCGTGACGTCGATTACGTCGATGCCGATGTTGCTCGCGGGGCTTTTGGGTGTTTCCTCTCTCGCAGCGGTGCGGTTGGGATCTCCATCGGGCAACTCACCCAGTTCAATCGCGATCGTCATGGGTTCGCCGTCCCGCATCACCCCGAGTTCCACCTCTGTGCCCGGCGCAATACTGGCGATCCGTTTGCGAAGGTCGTCCGTGTTTTCGACGTCCGTGCCGTTGAGCGCGACAACCACGTCCTCCCGCTGAAGATCGGAATCGATCGCCGGGCCATCCTCCCTGATTTCGCTGATGAGCACGCCCGACTTGCTTTCCATTCCATAGGAGGCAGCCAGGTCTTTGTCAAGGTCGACGATCCCCACGCCCAGGTATCCGCGGCTTATGCGTCCATCCTCGACCAGCCGGGTCATGATGTCACGCGCCATGTTGGAAGGCACCGCGAAGCCGATGCCCTGGTACCCGCCCGTCCGGGTCGCGATGGCCGTGTTGATGCCCATGAGGTTTCCTTCCAGGTCGACCAGCGCGCCGCCGCTGTTGCCCGGGTTTATGGCGGCGTCCGTCTGGATGAAGTTCTCGTAGGTGGCCTCATTCCGCGGCAGCACCTGCCTTCGGCCCTTGGCGCTGACGATGCCCGCCGTGACGGTATGGTTCCGTCCCAGGGGATTGCCCACGGCCATGACCCATTCGCCTACGCGCAGCTTGTCCGAATCGCCGAAGGCCAGCACGGTGAGATCATCGATATCGATCTTGATGACGGCCAGATCGGTACGGGGATCCAGGCCGACGATCTCCGCATCCACCTCGCGTTCGTCAATCAGCTGGACGGTCAGCTTTTCCGCGTCCTCCACCACATGGTTGTTTGTCAGGATGTAGCCGTCTTCCGACACGATGACCCCGGATCCCTGGCCCACGAACGGACGGGGCCGGGCGTTACGCGGTGGTCCGCCGAAAAACTCCTCGAAGGGGCTCCAGAACCGCTGCGCCTGGGCCTGCGTGGCTACTCGTTTGCTCTTAATCAGCACCACCGATGGCGTCACCCGCTCGGCAATGGTGGCGAAGGTCTCACTGAAATCCTGCAACGACCGCTGGTCCGCGGCTACTTCCGGCGTAAACGACCGGAATTCTTCCGGTTCGACGATAGACGCGTCCCAGTTGGAAATGAACAGGCCCCCGAGCACCATACCCGTCACGAGCAACGCCGCGCCGGCGAGGCCGCCGATCTTTCTTTTCTCCGTCATGTCCGATCTCCCTTTCTGTACTGGCTAAGCTATTCTTGATCCAACAATGCCATAATACCGGGCGCGCGTCCCGGCGTCAATCGTTTACGCTATACCTCTATATAACGCGCTACCTTGCTTCCGGTTCAGTTCAGATTCGCGTCACCCGTCGACACGGCCACTCCGCCCTGCATGGATTCCACCCAGGTCCCGTCGTCCTCGGGCGCGTCGTCCGGCCCGTCGTCCGGCTCATCCATGAGCGCAAGCTCCAGGACCTGGTCGATATGGTCGACCATGCAGAAACCGAGCTTCTCCTTGACGGCCGCGGGGACGTCGTCCAGGTCCTTCGCGTTCCGTCGGGGCAGGATGATGGTGGTGATACCGGCCCGCATCGCGCCGAGGACCTTCTCCTTGACGCCTCCGACGGGCATGACCTTCCCGCGGAGGGTGACCTCGCCGGTCATGGCCAAGTCGTTACGTACCGGCCGGCCCGTGAGCAGGGAGGTCAGCACCGTCACGAGCGCTACGCCGGCCGATGGACCGTCCTTGGGAATGGCGCCGACCGGCAGATGGATATGGATGTCGTGCTCGCCGAAGAACGCCGGGTCGATCTGCCATTCCTCCGCGTGCGACCGGACGTAAGTCAGCGCGGCCCGGGCGGATTCCTTCATCACGTCTCCCAGCTGGCCCGTCAGCGTCAGTCCCTTTCCGCCGGCCATCTTGCTGGCCTCTACGAACATGATCTCGCCGCCGGCGGTGGTCCAGGCCAGTCCGATCGCCACGCCGGGGTCTCCGGTGCGTTCAGCGGTCTCCGAGAAGTACTCCGGCGGGCCCAGGTACCGGTGAAGGTCGTCTTCGAAGACAAGGAAGGGCGGGGTCTGCCCTTCGGCGGCCGAACGGGCGGATTTGCGGGCTACCGTACGGATCTTCCGTTCCAGGTTGCGCAGGCCCGCCTCCCGGGTATAGTCGGCAATGATCCGGCCAATCGCCCGGTCGTCGAGAAGCACGCCGTCGGCGGCAAGCCCGTGCGCTTCCAGTTCCCTGGGCACGAGGTAGCGGCGCGCGATCTCGATCTTCTCCTCCTCCGTATATCCTAACAACTCGATGACTTCCATCCTGTCGCGCAGCGGCTCCGGTATGCCGGCCAGCGTATTGGCCGTGGTCACGAACATGACGCTGGACAGGTCGAAGGGCAGATCGATGTAGTGATCGGTAAAGGTGTCGTTCTGCTCCGGGTCGAGCACTTCGAGGAGCGCCGAGGAGGGATCTCCCCGGAAATCCCGTCCTAGCTTGTCGATCTCGTCCAGCATGAAGACCGGGTTGTTGGTGCCCGCCTTGCGGATGCTCTGGATGATACGGCCCGGCAGCGCGCCGATGTAGGTCCTTCGGTGCCCCCTGATCTCGGCCTCGTCATGCACGCCGCCCAGCGAAATGCGCACGAACTGCCGGCCCAGGGCCCGGGCGATCGACCTGCCCAGCGAGGTCTTGCCTACCCCCGGCGGGCCGACGAAACACAGGATGGACCCTTTGAGGTCCGGCTTCAGGCTGCGAACGGCCAGGTGTTCGAGAATGCGGTCCTTGATCTTCTCCAGGCCGTAGTGGTCTTCGTCCAGGATCTCCCGCGCGCTCCCGATGTCCAGCCGCTCATCCGATGCAACGGACCAGGGCAGCTCCGACAGCCACTCGAGATAGGTCCGCAGTGTCGAATACTCGGGAGAGATGGACGGGATGCGCGCCAGCCGCTTGAGCTCGCGCTCCGCCTCCGCCCGGGCTTCTTCCGGCAGGCCGGCCTCGTCGATCTTCTCACGCAGGCCGGCCAGGTCTTCGCCCTGACCGTCGCCGTCTTCGCCGAGTTCCTGCTGTATGGCCTTCATCTGCTCCCTGAGATAGTACTCGCGCTGGGCCTTGCCCATCTTGTCCTCGACCTGCGACTGAATGCGGCTGCCCGTCTCCGCCACCTCGATCTCCCTGGTGATCAGGAAGGTCAGCGCCTCCAGCCTTTGCTTGACGTCGTTCAATTCCAGCATGGCCTGCTGGTCTTCGAGCGAGATCTTCAGATTGAAGGCTACGAAGTCGGCCATTTTGGATGGCTGGGCCTCCAGGTTGAGCAGGGGTATCCGCAACTCTTCGGACATGGTCGGGACCAGTTCGACCAACCGCTGGAACTGCTCCGCAAGGTTGTGCGCCAGGGCCTTGCACGCCATGGACGCTTGTTTCTCCTCAGCCTGGAGCTTCACCCGGACGCGCATGACCGGCTCGGTTTCAAGCACTTCCATCACACGGGCGCGGGAGACGCCGTGAACGACCGCGTGAAGGCTGTCTTCCGGCAGCTTCATCGTCTTGTAGATCCGGACCAGCGTGCCGAAGTTGTATAGATCGTCCGGCGCCGGCTGGTCCGTCTCCGGGTCCCGCTGCGCCAGGACCATGACCATCTTGTCCTGCTGAAGCGCCTCGTCCAGCGCCTTGACGGACCCCGGCCGGTCGGCCACCAGCGCGGCGGCCATATGGGGATACACGACCAGGTTGCGCACGGGCAGCACGGCGATGGATTCGATCACCGAGTCCTCCTGCAGGTCCGTCGGGATTTCCTGTAGCGCTTTGTGTTCAGCCATGGTCTACCTCGCTTTCCGTGCCTTTTCTTCGCGTCCTCGTGGGAGGGCGGTCGTCCGCGTCCCGCGGCTGCATGCCATTCGGAGGGCGGTCGTCCGCGTCCCGCGGCTGCCTAAACATTTATACGCACCAACCGGCCAATACGCTTCATTCGGCCCGATACTTCCTGCCCTACGGCAAGAATGTAAAATGCAAACATCATGCCATGGGGATTCCGGGGAAAGCGGGTGACGATTAGGGGACGACGACTCGATTAGGGAACGACGACTCCATGATCGCGGGCTGAAATATGCCAATTTGGCATATCCGGGCAACAAAACTGCCAATTTGGCATGTATTAGGTCCAAGGTGTTTTCATTGACCCCGATGTCCATTGCTTTATTTTATTGATTAATCACACCACGAAGGAAAATCCCTACTGAGCTCCAGGTACTTGACTTCACTGAATGGCTTCCACGAGGTACGTCAAGACACGATCCCTCCGAAGGTATGTTTTGGCGCCGCCCTGCTACCGGATTCTCTCGTTAGATAAGACAGATAGAGGATGCCTATGAAACAACGGCGCACCTGTGGTTGCTGGTAAAGGCCGAGCGGTCCGGATATCCGATTTAAGTGGCTCACGACTATTTAAGTGGCTCTCGACTATTTAAGTGGCTAACGTCTATCGAGGAAAATCATGCGCCGTATTTTACTATCTGTATTGGTTGTCGCGTTCATCTCACCGGTATATGCTCAGGAGACGGAGGGGATAATTCCTGACGACGGGCAAATTTCATTGCCTGACAGTTACTATAGCCCTCCGCCGAAGAAGGTAGGCGTGAAGAAACCGTGGCTGGCTTTTCTGCTATCGACTGCTATCGTAGGTGGAGGCCAGTTTTATAACGAGCAGATGGGAAAGGGTTCCGCCATGTTTCTTGGTGCCGCGACAGGAATTGGCCTTTTTTACGCCACAAGAAACGACAATTACAGAAAAAAGCTGACTGGCGAGCATCTTGATCCGGACGAGAATGATGGTAAGGGTAATCTCGGACTGGGACTAGCACTGGGGTTCGTAGTATGGTCCATGGTCGACGCTCCTGTCTCGGCCATCAAAATAAACGAACGCAATCAGCAGGCTATGACCATAGGACCGATGATCGAAGGGGATAAGGTTGGTGTGGTACTGAGTCTGAATTTCGATTGAATGTAGATCTTCAGTATCCCACACACTGCAGCCGGTACGCTGGACCTCGCCGCCGCCGGCCGCTATGCCACGGCCATCGTGAGCCCGTCCGGACCGCGTCACGCCGGAGTCTTCTTCTGTTGCGCGGGTGTCTTCGTCTTACATCGAAACAGGTTGACATTTCGACGGATCGGATTACCATGTCGGGAAAAGATCGACCTGTGTTTCCGCACGCAAAACAAGCGGCCTTTTCGGCCGGTTCCGGGAAAATCTCGTCCGGTGATCGTGCCTGAAAGTCGCGCACGGAAATCGCGCCCGGTGATCGTGCCCGAAAATCACGCCCACGGTTTCCGGCGGGTTCAGCCGGGAAAAGCCCCTGTCTCCATACGAGGCATCAAACGAGGACCCCACACTCAAACGAGGATCCCACACGAGGAATACCCATGAAACATCCATTCAGACGGATCGTGACGTCCGCGCTGGCATGCTTTCTGATCGCGGGAATGTCCATGGCGGGTTGCAGCGGCGAAGGTGGCGGCGAAAGCCAGGACCACGCCGAAGAATCGGCCGAAAGCGAGGCGCCCGATCCGAATACCGAGGCGCGCCAGGAGTACATGAGAGAGATCGCGCGGCTCTGCGAAGGCATCTCCATGGCGGTGGATAACGGTTCCCTGGGAACGATCAGCGCCGACGTGACGAGTCTCAAGGGAATCATGGAGGAAGTATCCACGATGCCGCCGCGGTACGACTCCTCGAGGTTCGGATTCTATGCCTCCGACTTCCAGATACGCGCCGAAACGCTCATCGCCGCGGCGGAGACCGGTTCCGCCGTCGAGGCCGACTCCGCGATGCAAGCCCTCAACATCACCTGCGGCGTTTGCCATTACAACTGCAAGTTCCCGGCCGATCCCTAAAACCCGGCCGACCCCTAAAACCCGGCCGACCCTTAAAACCCGGCCGACCCGAAATTCCCGGCAAGGAGGCATCATGTTTCGACAATTCGCCGCCGCGCTCGCCTGCGCGACGCTCGTAGCCGTGGCGTGCGGCCAGTCCGAAGTGCCCGCGCCGCCCGAAGAGGAGCCCGCACCCGTGAACCCGATGAACGAATACGGCATGACGGCCAGCAACGTTTTCCTGTACTACGCCGACGTGGAAGCGGCGACCGAGTTCTACACCCGCACCCTGGGCTTCGCCGTGGCCGCCGATTACGGATTTGCGAAGATCCTCCGCGTCGGGCCGAGTTCCTTCGTCACCCTCGTCGACGAAGAGATGGGCATGCACAGCGCCAGCGATCCCAAGACGGTGGCCATCGCCCTCATCACGGATCAGCTCGACGAGTGGTGGGACTACATGAAGGAACAGGACGTTCAGATGCGGTCTACGTCGTACAACCCGGTCGAGGGGCGCCCCCATCACGGCTTCGTCGCCATCGACCCGGAGGGCTATCTCCTGGAATTCGAGCGGTTCAACGAACACGCCGAGAACGAGATGCTGGTCCCCGTTTTGAACGAGACCGAGACGATCTATCCCGCCGAAGGGACGTCCAACGTGCCTCCGGGACTGGGTTTCAAGGCGACCGTGGTGTGGTTCTACTACAAGGACATGCCCGCGATTCAGGCCTTCTACGAAGAGGTCATGGGCTTCGACCTGATCGTGGACCAGGGGTGGACCAAAATCTACCGTATCTCGCCCTCGGGCTACATGGGCCTCGTGGACGAACAGCGCGGCATGCACAACTTCACGGAGAAGAAGGCTGTCACCATGTCCTTCTGGACGGACCGCATCGACGACTGGTACGCGTACGTCAGCGGCCACGGCGCCTTCGAGATGCGTTCCGAGAAGGTCGAGGAAACGGACCGGTACCGCGCATTCGTCGCCTACGACCCGGAAGGCTACTTTCTCGAATGGAATGTCTTCAAGGACGCGCCGGATAACGAGACCCTCCACCGTATGCTGCGGGGCGAGGAATAAGCGCGCCGCGAGGATATAGCTCCGGCGCACGCTGCACGCGCGAGGAATAGGACGCGCTGCGAGGAATAGAAGGAAGATAAATGGCGACCATCAGGCCCTATGACGCCGAACGCGACCGCGACGCGATTATCCGGATCTGGCGGGAAGTCCACTGGGTCACGAGCGACGAACAGGCGAAGTGGGCACCTCAGTTCATGGAGAAAGCCCGGACCGACGTGGCCGAAGTGAACGGCGAAGCAGAATGCCAGGCCTCGTCGGCCGACGGTACGTTCCGTTACCAGGACGAAGACCTGGCCATGTCCGCTATCGTCGGCGTCACGACCAGCCGCATCGCCCGGAAACAGCGCCTGGCCCAGCGGGTTACGGCTCGCCGCATCGGTGAAGACGCCGCCAACGGGGCGGAGATCTGCATGCTGACCATGTTCGAGCAGGGATTCTACGACCTGATGGGGTTCGGCACCGGTCCCTACGGACACAGGATACGTTTCGATCCCGCCGACCTCAAGATCGACCGGCCCTTCCGGGTGCCCAGGCGCCTGACCGCCGCCGACTGGGAAATGATCCATTCCGCCATGACGAACCGGAGATTGACCCACGGTGGATGCAGGTTGCATCCCGCGGAGTTACTGCAGGTCGAACTGAATCACTCGGAGAAGTCCTTTCTGCTGGGGTATTGCGATGGACCCGCCGGCGAACTGACCCACTTCTTCTGGGCGAGCGACGACGAAGAATACGGTCCGTGCCATATCCACATGTACGCCTACCAGAGTCAGGACCAGCTCATGGAACTGCTCGCGCTCATCAAGTCGCTCGGAGACCAGATCCGGCTTTTCCAGATCGTCGAACCCCCCGACGTGCAGCTTCAGGACCTGATCAGGCAGCCCTTCCGGGCCAGGATGGTTTCCGAAAAAGGCCCCTTCAACACACTGATTCGGGGCGACGGATACTGGCAGGCGCGCATCTGCGACCTGGCAGCCTGCATGGCCAAGACCCATCTGCACGGACCGGCGACCCGGTTCAACCTTACCCTGCGCGATCCCATCGAAAAGTACCTGGACGGGGATGCGCCCTGGCGCGGGATAAGCGGCGAGTACGTGGTCACGCTCGGCCCGGAATCCAGCGCCGAACCCGGCGCCGAACCCAACCTTCCTACGCTCAACGCCTCGGTGGGCGCCTTCACCCGCATGTGGCTCGGCGTCCGACCCGCCACCGGCCTGGCCGTCACCGACGACCTGGACGGTCCCCCCGAACTATTGTCCGCGCTGGACCGGACCCTGCGCCTGCCCGTTCCGGATATGTGTGGGTGGGAGTTTTAGAAAAGCGTTCAGGGAATGCGAGTTTGTAGATTCCGGTAAGGCCGAAACCCCCGCGAAAGTCGTGATTTAATCCTGGAAAAACTGAGTCTTGTCCTCTTCACGGAAACGAGACAGGGAAAGATCGTGGATGAAAGCAACTGTACCAGGACGCCCGGCTGGCGATCCGATCGATTCGCCGGTAGCACCTCATTCTTTGGGGATGAGCCTTTTCCTCCATTTGGCTCCCGGCATCGCGAACATAGCGGCGACCATGCTGGGATTGGCGGCTTTTTGGAATCCGTCGCTGCCGCCGGAATTATTCATCGGCGTACTCTCGAATGTATTCGTGCTGATACCCGTGCAACTGGGTTACCTCTATTACCTGGCCAGGAAGCGGAACAACCCGGGGTGGTCGCTCGAAGGCGTCGTTGTATACGACCAGCCCATCTCCTGGTCTCGCTATTTCATATGGGTTCTCGCGATCCTGGTGCCAACCGCCATTATCTTCACAGCCTTTGAGCCGATCACCCTATGGCTTCAATCTCTCGTTAGCATCAACATCCTGGCGAAGTACCAGACATCAGGTGTTTCGGAGGTCGCAGGGATCGTTCTACTGGCGAACATCGTGCTCACCGGCATCCTCGTTCCCGTAACCGAAGAGCTCTATTTCCGCGGATTTCTGCTCCCAAGAATGCCGACGCGGTTCAGGCGCCTTGGTCCTGCTGTACACAGCTTGCTTTTCTCCATATACCACTTTGACAAGCCCTGGTTGATACCGGTTCGCACGTTGGGCATCCTGCCGCTCATCTACACCACCATCCACACACGCAGCGTCCGCCCAGGCATCGTAGCGCACTGCCTGGTCAATCTGGCAAACTTTTCCGATTCCATATCAAGGCGAATCGGAAGTCCGTGAATGTGCGAGCAGGATCTTCATAGCCGCGGACTTCGTTGTTCGTCCCGTGATACGTCCGGAATCATCAGGTGCCATACCAACC
>CAZZNP010000031.1:21485-36695 GCA_964655785.1 uncultured Gemmatimonadota bacterium | reverse complement strand
TCCCGCCGTCTTGTCCTTGACGCATGGGCCGAATCCTTTAACATATTGAGCGGTTAAAGAGGCGCGCGACGTCCATGGGCGGAGGCGCAGGGCGTCCAGGTATGCGCAGGGAAGCCTGAATCTATCATCTTCGAGCGGCGCAGGGCGTCCAGGTATGCGCTGGTATGCCTGAATCTATCATCTTCGAGCGGCGCAGGGCGTCCAGGTATGCGCTGGTATGCCGGCGTCGAGAAGCCGGCGTCGATACACGCGCTGGTGTGCTGGCGTCTATACTCCGATCAACAAAACGGGATGTGAATGCATGACGGAAATTGTTTCCATTAGAGGTCGTGAAATCCTGGATTCCAGGGGGAATCCCACGGTCGAGGCCGAAGCGCGGCTGTCCGGCGGCGCCTTCGGACGGGCGATTGTGCCATCGGGCGCTTCCACGGGTGCCCACGAGGCGCACGAGCGCCGTGACGGCGACGGTGCGCGTTACCTCGGCAAAGGCGTGCTCGGCGCCGTAGCGAGCGTGAACGGTGATATCGCCGCGTCCCTGCGCGGCCGGGACGGGACCGACCAGGCCGCCGTGGACCGTGCCCTGATCGAGCTCGACGGTTCGGCCAACAAGGATGTCATCGGCGCCAACGCCATGCTCGGCGCTTCGCTGGCAGTAGCCCATGCGGCGGCCGCGGCGACAGGCCAGCCGTTGTACCGGTACCTCGGCGGCGACCAGGCGCGCATGCTCCCGGTCCCCATGATGAACATCCTGAACGGGGGCGCTCACGCCGACAACAACGTCGATCTGCAGGAATTCATGATCATGCCCGTAGGCGCATCCACCTTTTCGGAAGGGTTGCGCATGGGCGTCGAGGTTTTTCACAGCCTGAAAGAGGTGCTCCGGAAGCACGGGTACGCGACCTCCGTGGGCGACGAAGGCGGTTTCGCCCCGAACCTGTCGTCGAACGAGGCGGCCGTCGAGATGCTTATGTCGGGTATTGCCGAAGCCGGCTACGACCCGGGCGGAGACGTGGCGATCGCCCTCGACGCGGCGGCTTCGGAGTTCCACGGGGAGGGAGTGTATACGCTGGAAGCGGAGTCCAGGCCCGAGAAAACCGTGCGGGAGTTGATCGACTTTTACGCGGACCTGGCCGGCAGGTATCCCGTCGTGTCCATCGAAGACGGCGTGTCCGAGGACGACTGGGACGGATGGAAGGGGCTGACCGAACGGCTCGGGGATGCAGTCCAGCTCGTCGGCGACGATCTTTTCGTGACCAACACCGGCCGGCTTGCCCGCGGTATCCGGGACGGCGTCGCCAACAGTATCCTGATCAAAATAAACCAGATCGGAACGCTCACGGAGACCTTTGAAGCCATCGACATGGCGCACGCTTCGGGATACACGGCGGTGATCTCCCATCGGTCCGGTGAGACGGAAGACACGACGATCGCGGACATCGCGGTCGCGAAATCGGCCGGCCAGATCAAGACGGGCTCCCTGTGCCGTTCCGAGCGGACCGCGAAGTACAACCAGCTGCTGCGTATCGAAGAATCGCTCGGCGACAGGGCCATGTACGCGGGCCGGTCCGTCCTGCGCCGTACCTCATAGACGGAGCGGTTCCCATGGCCGATTCGAATCCTATGAAATCCGGTGCCTCCGACGTGTCCGAAACCCGGCGGCGCAGTAGGACCCTGAAGAGAATCCGGTTGAGGTGGATCGTCCTCGGCGTGATCGCCATCGTGTTCGGCTACGTATATATCGGAGGCAGCTACGGCTGGTACAACATATGGAAACTCAGGCAGCAGCGATCACAGTTGGAGGCCGAGTTGAAGGAACTCGAGTCTCGCAACCGGGTGCTGACCGGTGAACTGGAACTGCTCGATGGCGATGCCGAAACGGATGAGCGGACGCGCTTCGAACTGGAACGACGGGCCCGGGAGCAACACGGCATGGTCCGTGAAGACGAGTTGATCTACAGATTCCCCGCGGAAGTGGAGGACACCACCGAAGTCGAGACGTCGGACCCCGACCCCTGAAGCGGAATCTTCCCGGCCCTCCCGGGATCTCCCCATGGCCATACAATCCTCTGAAGCTATCGTGCTGAACCGGATCCCGCTGGGAGATACCAGCCTCCTGGTCACCGTGTACGCGCGGGCATTCGGAAAGGTGAAGCTCGTAGCCCGCGGGGCGCGGCGGCCGAAGAGCGGCATGGCGTCTTCGCTGCAACCTTTACGCGTGATTACGATATTCTACAACCACCGCGCGAACCGTGAACTGCAGAATCTCTCGAAAGTCGAGGCGGGGCCGTATTTCAGGCGGATCGGTGAAGACCTCACGAAGGTGGGATATGCCAGTGCGGTCTGCGAACTGGTAAACAGGCTTGTCCTCGGCGAAGAGCCCGGCGAAGCGCTCTTCAGCCTGATCTTACGCACGCTTGAAGCGATCGACCGGCTGTCCCCGGAAGCGTGCGAAGTGCTGTTCTGGCGCTTTCAGATAGAATTCGCCGATGTATACGGCACGGGGCCGGAGTTCACGGCCTGCCTGGGATGCGGGAAGCACCCGGAGGAAGCGTCGGTCCGGTTCAGTCCGGCCCTGGGCGGTATTCTGTGCCGTGACTGCCAGGCGCAGGACGACGAGGCGATGCAGATCTCCCTGGGCGCTACGCGGCTGTTGTCCCGTGTGCGCGAAATGCCGTTGGACCATCTGCCGAGGCTGAAACCCGTCAGGACGTCGCGGCGAGAGATTCAGCGCGCTATCCGGGCCTTCTATCTGTACCAGATGGATGATGGAAGGGAGTTGAAATCGTTGAAATTCCTGGAGTCGATCGAAGATGACACTGGAGGACACGGGCGATGAGCAAGCGTGGAACCGGGTTCGACGTGGTGACCTGGGGCGAGGGTTTTCTGCGCCTTACCCCACGGGGGCGGGAACGATTCGAGCAGGCCGGGGGGTTCGATGTAACCGTGGCCGGCGGCGCCCTTGAGACGGCGGTCGGACTCGCGAGGCTTGGCCTCCGGACGGCCTGGATGTCGGTCGTGGGCGACACGCCCCTGGGCATGAAGCTGGTCAACAAGGTCCGGGAGCACGGGGTGGACACGGAACGCGTGGTCCGGTTGCCTGACGGGCGCACCGGGCTGTGTTACGCCGAGACGGGCAGCGCGCCCAGGCCGGCCCGTTCCTGGTACGATATGGACGACACCGCTTTCCGTTCAGCCCGCCCCGGCGTGGAGGACTGGCCCAACGGCGGCGAAACGGACGTACTGCACCTGGACCTCACAACGCCCATGCTCGACGCCGTGAACGCCGTTAGGCTGGAATTCGCCCTGGAATCAGCCCGGGCCGCGAACAATCGGGTCAGCGTCCTGCTGGACACGCCCGAGGGAGGTCGTCTCGAGGCCGAAGTCGAGAAGCGGGTGCGCGATCTCGTGGAAACGGCCGGATACCTCATGATGACCCGCCGGGCCCTGGAGACGGTCTGGGGATTCGAAGGGCCGCTGGCCTCGGCGGCCGATCTGGCGCGGACCCGGTTCGGCGCGAAGCACACGGCGGTCGTGGAACTTCAGTTCCCCCCAGCTGGCGATGGAGCCTGGCACGGCATCGCGATCTCCCCGTCCGGCGAGGCCTGCGAGGACCGTGTCGACGGGATCAGGATGGTAGACTCCGAAGGCGCACCAGGCGCCTTTGCGGCGGGCTTCCTGCTCGGTCTCCAGGAGGACTGCACCCGCACCGCTTTACGTTACGGCGGCGCCGCCGCCGCGCTGACCTGTTCCGTTCCCGGACCGATGAACTGGTTCACCAGGGAGGACCTTGAATCGCAGATCGAAGGAACCGGATCGGGGCTCCAGCGTTAGGTGGAAAGTGAATCGTCCCGGCCGCGTGCCGGGTTTTACAGTTTTTTCATGCTGGATAGAAGGAAAAGTGCATCCGAATTGTAGATATTAAGATGGCGTCAATGTGCCCGAGGGTATCACGATTGCAGAAACCATGGACGGCTTGATGATCACATCAGATTGTTACGACTGTCCGCCCCGGGTTGAAATCCACCAAAGGAGGCAGGAAAATGGCAGGAAGATTCCTTACAGCGCGTTCCATCGCGCGACCGAAGCCCTTCGTCACTGACGCAGGCACGCCGTTCTCGTCTCCGGAGTGTTGTTGGCGCATGCCCTGATTACCAAACCAGATCAGGGTACCTGACGCACGTCCTCCGGAGCCGCGAGACCCACGTCACGCGGTAATTTTTTGTCCTTTAACGAATTGAACCGGAGGTAAAATCACTTCATGTACAATCCTGAATTCTGGGAAATCAAACTGGACCAGGTTGATCTGGAACAGTTTCCCAATGAAGCGAATATCTGGTACGAGACGGGGGAGGACCGGGTACACAGGTACCAGCGCGAAGACCAGGTGGACGAACTGGCCGACGCGGTCTACGATTTCCTTTCCCAGTATCTGACCCAGAAACAGTGCGAAGTCGTGGTATTGTATTTCATTTATCAGAAGACCCAGCAGGAGGTCGCGGAGATCCTGGGTATTTCCCGCAGGGTCGTAAGTCAGCACTTATTCGGGATTTGCCGGGGCGGCAAGCATATCGGGGGCGCGGTCAACAAGCTGCGTAAAATGTGCGACCGGCACGGAATCGACTTTCAATCCGCCGAGCGGTCGTTCGAGACGCAGGAATATAGCGACCGGCTTGCCATTTCCGCCTGAAATGTGATCCCGCACCGCCCCCATGTCACTACGGAAAAGCCGCCGGTAACTCCATCCGGCGGCTTTTTCGATGAAAGCGAGAAACTCGATGGACCATGATCGATTCTCGGACGCCATAGCACGTATCGACGCGGCCAATGGCGCGGACCCTGAACACGAAGAAGCCGACGGCCGGCCGGTCCCGAAAGCGCTCCTGTACGGCCGGCGGATGTCCGCCTGCCTGGAGGAACTGGCGCCCGACGCGTCGGAAGCATTGCGGCTTGCCGTGCGATGCCAGCATATTCAGAGGTGGAAGATACCCCGCGGCGATTTCCCCGTCGGCCGGCTCGGCTACCGGCAGTGGCGAACGGAACTGGCCTGGTACCATGCCCAGACCGCCGGTTCGATCCTGCAGGACGTCGGCTATGACGACGCGCTCGTGGAACGTGTGCAGTCCCTCGTCAGAAAAGAGCGGTTCAAGGCCGATCCCGAAGCGCAGACCTTAGAGGACGTCGCCTGCCTGGTGTTTCTACGGTATTACCTGCCTGCTTTCGCGGAAAAGCACAGCGAGGAAAAGCTGGTCGAAATCCTGGCGAGGACCTGGAAGAAGATGTCCGAAGCGGGACACGCGGCCGCACTGGCCCTTAAGCTGTCTCCCGCGTTGAAATCGCTGCTGGACCGGGCGGTCCGTCGTCCGTAGCCGGGTCCGGTCCTTATAGCCTGGTGACCAACACGGAGACTGAGATCAATGGCCAGACGCGAAACGCCAAACATCGTTTTCGTTTTCGGCGATCAGCACCGTTGGTGCAGTACCGGATTCGGCGGAAGCCGCCAGGTACAAACGCCTTACATGGACCACATGGCCCGGGACGGCGTCGTATTCGATCTGACGATCGCCAACGTTCCGGTCTGCACACCCTGGCGGGCGGCCTTTCTGACCGGACAGTACCCGTTGACGACCGGCATGTTCATGAACGACGTCCGGCTGCCGGTGGACCGACCGACACTGGGCACGGTCCTGCGCGCGGCGGGCTACGATACCGCGTACATCGGGAAGTGGCATCTCGACGGTCCGTCCCGGGGCGGTTTCACGCCGCCCGGCCCGCGCAGACAGGGGTTCGATTTCTGGGCCGTGGGAAATTGCACCCACGACTACATGCACTCCGTGTATTTCCGGGATTCGGAAGAACCGCTGTATTGGGACGGGTACGACGCGAAGGCCCAGACCTCCCTGGCTGTCGAATACATACGGTCAGGCAAAAGGGATCGCCCTTTTGCACTGGTCCTGTCATGGGGACCGCCGCACAATCCCTACGACGCCGTGCCCGGCAGCTATCGCGACCTGTATCCCCCGGGTGAGATCGAAGTGCGGCCCAACTGTACAGCCCCCGACCGCGAGGATCTCGCGGGTTACTATGCCCACGTAACGGCGCTCGACGACCAACTGGCGCGGATCGGCGGTGTCCTCGACGAGCAGGGAATGACGGATAACACGATTTTCGTCTATACTTCGGACCACGGCGACATGCTCGGCTCACAGGGCCGGCAGCGAAAGCAGCACCCCTGGGACGAGTCCGTCCGCGTTCCTTTCGTCATGCGCTGTCCGGACCAGGCGTACGCGGGGCTGCGGATCGATACCCCTTTCAACGTGGTGGACATCATGCCGACGCTACTCGGTCTATCGGGGGTACCCGTCCCCGGAACCTGCGAAGGCCGGGACCATGCGCCGGCGGTGCGGGGCGAGTCCTTCCAGGGAAACGAAGCCGCCTATATCATGAGTATCGCGCCCTTTTCGGAATACCGGGGTCAGCCCTGGCGGGGTATCCGGACGGCCGGGCATACTTACGTACGCAATCTCGACGGACCCTGGCTGCTCTACGACAACCGTGAGGATCCCTTCCAGATGCGCAACCTGGCCGGCGGGGAAGCGCATGCCGGCCTGCAGCGCCGGCTGGACGATCAACTGCGGAGGGAGATGGCGCGGCGGGGCGACGCGCTGCTTCCCGCCGAGCATTTTCTGGCACGATACGGCTATGAGGTGAACGAATCCGGGGCGATACCCCACGACAACGTGGTTCGCCCGCCCGAAAGGCGCGGGTAGCCGGACCATGGCGGGAATCTACCGGACCGGGGAACGGACCATTTGAGAAGATGAGGAGACGACGATGGCCGAACAAGCCAATCTGCGGCTGATCGACCCTGCGCGGGACGCCGCCGCACTCGCCGAAATGTGGAACGAGAGCGACCTCGAATGGCCTGGCACGTGGAACGGCGGCGTGCCCACGACGGCGCGGGATATACGGGACTGGCACGAACAGGAGGAATACATCGCGATCTTCGTGTGGGAAGAAGAAGAGAAAATCGGCGGGTACTGTTCCCTGGTTTACGACAAAGACGACGACGCGGCCCTGTACCTGAACCTTCTGAACGTCTCTCCGCGTTTCCAGGGCAGGAGTATCGGCCGGCGCATGCTCGTCCGCTCGGTGGAGAAGACCATCGAGGATAAGAAGTCCCATGTAGAGCTCGATACCTGGTCGGGGAACGTGAAGGCGATGGCGCCTTACAAGCGGACGGGCTTCTTCTGGGACTCCGGCCCCAATCCGGTGATGCGCAACTATATGCCGGCGATTCTCGCGATGCCTTGTACGCGGTACTTCTTCGACCGGCACGACTGGTACGAATCCCTGGAGAGGCGGATCGACCAGTTTCCCGACGAGGAAGCGTGGGAAGGGCTGCGTGTATTTACCTACCGGTTTTCGGCCCCGGAAAGTCCGGGCGCCGCAAGCGAAGCCGGGGCCGCCGACGACCGGTCGCCTTCGTCCGATGAGGCCGGGGCCGCCGACGACCGGTCGCCTTCGTCCGATGAAGCCGGGGCCGCCGGCCGGGAGGAATTGACGATACGCGTGGACCGCGAGGCGCGCCACGTGGCCGCGGTGGAGACTGCGGAGCTGGCAGCATGGGCGACAGTGGATGACATCGAGCCGGTGCGGGGAGGTCAGACGACTATGCGGTGGAAACTGCAGAACCGGCGGGACAGGCCGGCCCTCGTCGCATTGACGGCTAAGGAGACGGGTGACCTGTCCGTCGACTACCACCACCGGGCGACTTTGGGACCCGGCGAGACGGTTACTCTCGATGCGCCGGTAATCGTGTCGGCGAAGGCCGGGACCGTGGACGGTGGCAAGACCGCGCCGAGGGTCCGCACCGACATTCGCTGGGACGATTTTCCCATCGTCCTCGCCACGGGCATCCGCCCACGGGTCGAAATGTCCGTTTCCGTCGATCCGGAGGAGATCTCCCTGGCGCCCGGTACCCGTCGTCATGTGCGCGTAAACCTGCACAGTCAACTGTCCGAAGACGTCGAGGCGCAGGTCCGCATTACCGTTCCGGACGGACTCTCGGCGGACCGGATCGCCCACACCGTCGCGGTGCCCGCAAGGGGATACGGAGGATTCGAAACGGTCCTCGAGGCCGAACGCCCGGGTGTGTTCGATTTGACTGTTGCGGGCCGCGTGGAACGGGAGGATGGACCGGTCGACCTGGCGGATGCGAAACACGCCGTCTTCGCGCTGGCGCCGGGGGGACTGCTGTACCACCAGGACGGCGCGGTTCGGTTCGAGAATGAAATCTACAGGGCGACCCTGGAGACCGGCGGCGGCCAGTTGAAGATCAGTGACCGGGCTACCGGACGGCACCTGGGTACGGAAGGTGCGCGTCCAATGCCGCCGAAGTGGCCCAGCGAATACAGCGAGTCGGACTTCAAGCTGACGGCCGAAGGGGACGGTCACGGCGTAGTCCTCACTGCAACGCTTGCGCCCAAAAAGACGCCCGGATTCCTGTTCAGCCGGATCATCCGGTTGAACGCCGGGCCGGTCATAACCGTGGAACACCGGATGGAGAACACCGGATTCGACCCTCGTACCTTCAGACTCTACCAGTTCGTTACCAACGGAGGGTCGGACCAGGCGACGCTGACGCTGCCGCTTCGAGAAGGGATACTCAAAGCCCGTTGCAGCGACCGTCCCGCGCCGGACGACCACGTCTTCAAAACAGGTGCGTCCTACGCGGAAACCTGGGGCGCCTATGAAATGCCCCATGGAACGATCGGGGTCCTGTGGCCCGAGGGGCAGGACGAGGTCGAGTGGAACGGATTTGAATTTCAGTCGGTGAGCGAGGAGACGGTCTGTTCGCCCCAGTCCGGGGTATCCTCCGGTGTCCTGTACCTGCACGTAGGAGACGGCGGCTGGCATGGCGTGCGCCGTGTATGGCGGCGTATCCGGGGGGAACAGATCAGGGAAGGCGAACCGGCTCCGAGGATCCTCGATGAATTCGAGGCTTCGGCCGATCCTCCGATAGCCGTGGCAACCTGGGAAGAGACGGATATCCGTTTCCGTGTCGCGCAGTGGAAGTCCCGGAAGGCCGGCGGGACCATTACCTTCGACATGCCCGACGGCTGGCGGTGCGACCCCATGTGGTTCTCGTTCTCGGAGATCGACTGGCGGCAACCCTTCGAAGGTTCGGTCCGTCTGTCCACTTCCCGGCCACCGGGTGTCTACACCGGCAGCATGTTGCTGGAAAGCGGGGAGCGCGCCGTTGAGGTCGAATTGCCCCTCGTCCGGCTGACGGACGGATCGGCCGTGGAGATCGACGAAGCGGAATCATCGGGCCACAAGGTGTATACCATACGAAACCGGCGGCTCGAAATCGACGTGGTCCCCTCCTTCCTTGGTTCCGTGAGCGCTATCCGGGATGCGGGAGGCGGGTGCAATCATCTGGCTTCCGCCTTTCCTACACCCGGAGCTTTCGTCTGGAGCTACCCCTGGTATGGCGGACTCCAGCCCGAAATATCGTTGGACCGCCTGTCCTGGACCGCGTCGCTGGAAGGCGAGACTTTCACCGCGGAAACCGTTTCGTGCGAAGACGCCTCCGGCACGGAATGGACGGGTCTGCGCCAGCGCGCGGCGTTGTCGAAAGAGGGGTCGAGTGGCCTGGCCCTGGAACTCGATATCCTGACCCCTGGGGGCGGACCGGTACTGAAGTTGGTATGGAGACTGGTAAACGAAGGGAGCGCGCACCGGCATCTGAGTGGCGGGTGGAACCTGTTTCCGAACCCCGATGGCGAGATGCGCGACACCGTCCTTTTCTCAGCGGACTACGAAAGGCGGCGGAACCCCTGGTTTTTCGAACACCTGGGCGGATACTGGACCGCGGCTACCAACCCGCGCACAGGACGGACGTTTCTGCTCGTGTCGCCGGAGAACGAAGTCAGCATGGATAACTGGGGTACGGATGGAGGCCCGCTGAGACTCAAGAAGCGCCACGAGATCCCGGCCCGAGGCCGCGTGGAGATGATCTCGTATCTGGTTCTGGCCGGCTCAAGGGACGAAGCAATGCGGTATGCGGTGTTGAAAGATCTGCGGTGACCCCGGGAAGCCCGTCTTTACCGTCCGCGCCCTGGAGGTCGGGGACGCTTGTCCTTTGAGATTTACGGCCCCGGGGCATTCCGACGGTCTCTTCGTCAACCCGCCTTACCGTTCGCGCCCCACAGGTCGGGGTTTTCGGTCAGTATCTCAGGTCCGTCCGACAGGATGGCGACCGTGTGCTCGAAATGGGCGGAGAGGCGGCCGTCGGCGGTGGAGGTCGTCCATTCGTCGTCGAGGACCCGGATCCGGTGCGAGCCCTCGCACACCATGGGTTCGATGGCGATGACCATGCCCGGCTTTAGCCTGATGCCGCGCTGAGGCCGGCCGTAATTGGGGACTTGCGGTTCCTCCCAGAGACTGCGGCCGATGCCGTGTCCGCACAGGTCGCGGACCACCGAGTATCCGTGGGATTCCACGTATTTCTGCACCGCGTGCCCGATGTCGCCGATGCGGTTCCCCGGCTTCGCTTCCTCGATGCCTTTGAATACCGATGCCCGCGTGACGTCCAGCAGTCGCCGCGCTTCCGGTGAAACACGGCCGACGGGAAAGGTAAAGGCCGTATCTCCGTGGTATCCTTCGATGATTATGGCAAAATCGAGGCTGAGTATGTCCCCTTCCGCGACTATGCGCCGGGAGTTGGGTATGCCGTGCACGATTTCATCGTTGATGGAAGCGCAGATGGTGGCGGGAAAGGGCGGATGAAAGGTGGGCCGGTAACCCAGGAAGGAAGAGGTGCCTTCGTAGTCCCGTATCATTTTCCGGGCGATTTTGTCCAGTTCGGAAGTCGCGATACCAGGTTTGACGGCTTCCCCCATGCGCTGCAGCGTCGCGGTCGCGGCCTGGCCGCTGCGGCGAATCGTTTCGATCTGTTCTCCGGTTTTAATAATGATGCCCATAGTCGTATTCTGATGAGTGAACGTATGTGCTACGACGAAAGTCCCGTGATTTTATGACGAACAGCTGCGGTTCATTCGCACGAACGCGAGCCCGACCGTTGTGATCCAAAACGCCCTTGCATGATAAGCGGAAAGGCGGATTAGTCAAGCGCAATAAGAAGGAAGTGACGGACCTCCGCGCGCAGGATGTTTCGACAGTATCCTATTATGTCCCGGGACCTCCCGTGTCCCACCGACGCGTTCTGCGGCCCCGATCCTCGAGGTCCCCTGAAATACCTTGTCCCCCATTCCGGCGACGTGTATGTTCTGTCGCGGGGAACGCCCCGTGTTTCATGGCTGTCAAGGGATGGAAGCGAATTCACCGGATACCAGGAGTGAAACGAACAGGATCATGGACCAATCAGCTCTCAACGAAGCGCCCGCGCGTAAATGGTTGACTTACCGGCCCGAAATCAAGCTCATCGACTGCACCATTCGGGACGGCGGCCTGATGAACGATCACCGTTTCGACGCGGAGACCGTAAAGGCGGTGTACCAGGCTTGCGTCGCTGGCGGGATCGACTACATGGAAATCGGCTACATCAACTCGAGGAACATTTTTTCCCCTGATGACCACGGCCCCTGGAAATTCTGCGCGGAAGAGGACATCCGCAGCATCGTGGGTGAAAACGACACGCCGCTCAAACTGGCGGCGATGGCCGACGCGGAGAAGTCGGACTACGAGACCGACATTCTGCCGGCCGCCGACAGCGTGCTGGACATGATCCGGATCGCAACCTACATCCACCAGATCCCACTGGAGCTGGATATGTTACAGGTAGCCCACGAAAAGGGTTACGAGACCACGTTGAACCTCATGGCGGCCTCGACGATTCCGGAAAGCGAAATGGACGAAGCGCTCTCCCTCCTCGTGGAATCGAACGTGGAGGCTATCTACGTGGTGGACAGTTTCGGCGCGCTCTACAGCGAACAGATCGAGGCGCTCGTGGACAAGTTCCTGAACGCCCTGCAGTCCAGCGACAAGCAGGTGGGCATCCACGCCCACAACAACCAGCAACTGGCCTTCGCCAACACGATCCAGGCGCTGATCCGCGGGGCGAATTACCTGGACGCCAGCCTGGCCGGTCTCGGCCGCGGCGCCGGTAACTGTCCCATGGAACTGATCGTCGGTTTCCTGCATAATCCGAAGTTTCGCCTGCGTCCGTTGCTGGACTGCATTCAATACAACGTCGAGCCGTTGCGGGCCGAACTGATGTGGGGATTCGACATTCCCTACATGATCACGGGCCTGATGAATCAGCATCCCAGGTCGGGCATGCGGTTCAACGCGGAGGCGGAACGGGGCAGCATGGCCAGATTCTACGACGAGATGGAAGACGCCGGCTGACCCGGCGCCCGGAACCCGGCGGGGACGGGTCCCCAGTCCGGCCGCCACGCTCCGGCGACGGGCGGCCGGTTTCCCCCGCAATCCCATGATCACCCCGCTCGAACAACGCATTGTGGACCAGGTGGACGCCCACCGCGACGACATGATAGGGTTTCTGCGCGAGTTGATCCGCATACCCTCCGTGAATCCGCCGGGCGACGGATACCCGGCTTGTGCGCGGCTGGTGGGAGACCGGCTGAAAGCGATGGGTTTCGATACCCGGTACGTGACCGCCGACGGTCACCCTGACCATTCCGCTGAACACCCCCGGGTAAACGTCGTGGGCCGGCTTCCCGGCCGGTCGCCGATGCCCACGCTGCACTTCAACGGCCACACCGACGTGGTGCCGGCGGGAGAGAACTGGACGGTCGATCCCTTCGGCGGGGCGGTGAAGGACGGCAGGATATACGGTCGCGGCGCGTGCGACATGAAGGGCGGAATCGCCGCAGCGCTCTTCGCGGCAGCCGCGTTGCGGACGGCGGACGTCCCGTTGCGCGGCAGCCTCGAATTCAGTGCGACGGTGGACGAGGAGACCGGCGGGTTTGCCGGCATGGACCATCTCGCCCGCGAAGGTCTTATTTCCCCGGAACGGACGTCGTACGTGATCATCCCGGAACCCTTCGGCCCCGGACGCATCTGCCTGGGACACCGCGGGGTCTACTGGTTCCGGATCGACACCACAGGCCGCGCCGCCCACGGCAGCATGCCGTTTCTCGGCGTCAGCGCCATCAGCCAGATGGAGCGAGTCCTGCGAAGGATCGAATCGACCCTCGTTCCGGCGCTTCACGGACGCACCACCGAAATGCCGGTCGATCCGCCGGACGCCCGCCACGCGACGATCAACGTCAACGGCATCACCGGCGGGCAGACGGGCGGAAACGTCGGCTCGCCCTGCGTGGCCGACCGGTGCTCAGCAGTCTTCGACCGGCGTTATCTGAAAGAGGAATCCTTCGAAGCCGTCAAAGGGGAAGTCGAAAACCTGATCGGCGAACTGGCCGCGGCGGACCCGGACTTCAGTGCTGAACTCACCGATCTGATGGTCGTACGCCCTGTAGAGACCGATCCGGACGCCGAACTGGTTGTGACGGCCGCCCGCACGATCGAGGATCTCACGGGCGCACCGGCTGATTACGTGGCAAGCCCGGGCACCTACGACCACAAGCACGTTCACAACACCGGACGGGTGAAGCAGTGTATCGCCTACGGCCCCGGACTGCTGCACCTCGCCCACCAGCCCGATGAATACTGCGAGATCGAACATCTCGTTCAAAGCTGCAAGGTTATGGCGGTCACCGCGGTCCGGCTGCTGGGCGTGAACTGAAGAGGGAGACGCGATGGACTTCGCTTTGAGTGGCGACCAGGCCATGATGCGGGACACCGCCCGCCGGATCGCCGAGGAGAAACTGAAACCGCACGCCCGTGAGATCGACGAGCGCGAGGCCGTGCATTACGATACGATCCGTGAACTCGGCGAAATGGGCTTCATGGCCATGATGGTGCCCGAGGAATACGGCGGCGCCGGACTGGACACGGTCAGCTACGTGCTGGCCGTAGAGGAGTTTTCGCGGGTTTGCGCGTCGACCGGCGTGTGTGTTTCCGTCAACAACTCGCTTTTTGCAGACGGTGTCTACGCCTTCGGGACCGAGGACCAGCGGAAGACCTATCTGCCGCCCCTGGGATGCGGCGAGGCGCAGGCCTGCCTCGCGCTGACCGAACCCGGCGCCGGTACGGACGTGGGTGCGACGGCCACGTCGGCGGTGAAGGACGGGACAGACTATATCGTCAACGGCAAGAAGCACTTCGTGACCAACGGCGGTTTCGCGGACTATCTCCTCGTGCTGGTGACCACCGCCCCCGGCACCGGTCACCGCGGCCTGAGCATGCTCCTGGTGGAGAAAGACTCCCCCGGTTTTACCGTCGGCCGCCAGGAACAGAAACTGGGCATCCGGGGATCGGATACCAGTGAACTGCTTTTCGAGAATTGCCGTGTCCCGCAGACTAATCTGTTAGGCGAGGAAGGCAAGGGGCTGAACATCGCGCTTTCCATACTGAACGGAGGCCGCATCGGCATCGCGGCGCAGGCCCTGGGCATCGCGCAGGGAGCCTACGACGCCTCGGTGCGGTACGCGAAGGAACGGACGCAGTTCGGCAAGCCCATCGCCGAATTCCAGGCGATCGCTTTCAAGCTGGCCGAAATGGCGACCGAACTTGAAGCTGCCCGACTCATGACGTACAGGGCCGCGTGGCTGAAGGACGACGGACAGGACTACATCACGGCTTCGTCCATGGCCAAGCTTCACGCGTCGGAAGCCTCGATCCGGATCACGAACGAGGCCATTCAGATTCATGGGGGTTACGGGTATATCCGGGATTTCGACGTGGAGCGCTTCTACCGGGACGCGCGGATCACCACCCTCTACGAAGGCACCTCCGAGGCCCAGAAGATCGTCATCTCGCGAAACATCCTGAAGTCCGGCGGTTCGGCGACTTAGCACGCAGGCCTCCCGCCGCGGTGAGGTCCCGTTCGATTATCGGTTTTTCTTGACAAACCACCACACATATGTAGGGTATATTGACACGTTCGTCCGATAGCCATATATTGTGCTGGATACATGGCCGGACACGACATGTTCTAATACCCGCGCGGCCGCGCGGCATGGCTCGTGCGGCATGAATCGCGCGGCATGGATGAGGTCCGCGCACTAAACCATTCGCGACCGGAGCAGGACCAATGGCGACCCGGAACGGATCGGGAAAGGGAGAGGAACGGCACACCCAACTCGACCTGCTCACGCCGCA
>CAZZNP010000031.1:8773-21385 GCA_964655785.1 uncultured Gemmatimonadota bacterium | reverse complement strand
ACGGATCGGGAAAGGGAGAGGAACGGCACACCCAACTCGACCTGCTCACGCCGCACCAGGACGCGGCGAACGGCGGGACCGGAAACGGGGAAGCGCCGCGCGCCGGCAGCGCCCCGGCCAACGGAAGCGCAGCCGAAGCTGAGGAGGACGCACGGCCCGTCAAGGGTGGTGAATCGCCCGCCGAGGGCGGTGAATCAGCCGTCGCCGAGGACGCGGCCGTCTACGACGAAAGCAAGGTCAAGACCCTCTCCTCCCTGGAACATATCCGCCTCCGGACCGGCATGTATATCGGCCGGCTCGGAAACGGGAGCGATCCGGAAGACGGCATCTACGTCCTCCTCAAGGAAGTGATCGACAACGCCGTGGACGAGTTCATCATGGGCCACGGCCGCAAGATAGACGTGAACATCGAGGACGACCGGGTCCGCGTCCGTGACTTCGGCCGCGGGATTCCCCTCGGCAAGGTCGTTGAATGCACTTCCATCATCAACACGGGCGCCAAGTACAACGACGAGGTCTTCCAGTTCAGCGTGGGATTGAACGGCGTGGGCGCCAAGGCGGTCAATGCCCTTTCCGTTGATTTCCGCGTCGTGGCCTATCGGGACGGAAGGTACGCCGAGGCGGTCTACGAGCGGGGACGGCTTCAGTCGCAGGACGAGGGCGCCGCGGACGAGCCGGACGGCACTTACGTCGAATTCCAGCCCGACGAGGAGATCTTCGGAGAATACGCCTTCCAGCCCGATTACGTCGAACGCCGCATGTGGAACTACGCCTGCCTGAACAGCGGCCTCCGCATGTTCTACAACAAGAAGCGCTTCGTCTCCCGGTACGGACTGCTTGATTTCCTCAAGGCCGAGGTCGGGGACAACATCCTCTACGACCCCTCCTATCACAAGAGCCAGTACATCGAGTTCTCCTTCACGCACACCACCAACTACGGAGAGACGCTCTTCTCCTTCGTGAACGGCCAGTACACTGCGGACGGCGGGTCTCACCAGAGCGCTTTCCGCGAAGGCATTCTCAAGGGCGTGAACGAGTATTTCAAGAAGAGCTACGGGGGTGTGGACGTTCGGGAGTCCATTGCCGGGGCCATCGCCATCAAGCTCAAGGATCCGGTATTCGAGTCCCAGACCAAGAACAAGCTGGGCAACACCGAGATACGTGGCTGGCTGGTATCGGAGATCCGGAGCGCCGTGGTGGACTTCCTGCACAAGAACCAGGAATCCGCCCAGAAGATCCAGGAGAAGATCACCCAGAACGAGCGCCTGAGGAAAGAGTTGAACGCGGTAAAGAAGGAAGCCCGCGAGGCGGCCCGTCGCATCGCCATCAAGATCCCCAATTTCAAGGACTGCAAGTACCACTTAGGCCACGCGAAGCACGGAGAGGAATCCTCCATTTTCATCACCGAGGGGCCTTCGGCGGCAGGCTCGATGGTGTCGGCGCGGGACCCCCTGACCCAGGCGATCTTCGGGCTCAAGGGCGTGCCGCTGAACGTCTTCTCGCGCACGCGGGCGGCCATCTACAAGAACGAGGAGCTATACAACCTCATGATGGCCCTCGGCATCGAGGACGGGATGTCGAACCTGCGGTTCAACAAGGTGATCATCGCGACGGACGCCGATTACGACGGCTACCACATCCGCAATCTCCTGATGACCTTCTTCCTGAGCTACTTCGAGGATATGGTGCTCGCGGGCCACGTCCACATCCTGGAAACGCCGCTCTTCCGGGTACGAAACACGAAGGAAACCGTGTACTGCTACAGCGAGAAGGAGCGCAATGCCGCTTTGGACCGGATCCGGGGCGCCGAGGTGACCCGGTTCAAGGGACTGGGCGAGATCTCGCCCAGCGAATTCGGCCAATTCATAGGATCCGATATGCGGCTCGTGAAGGTCAACGTCCGTTCCATCCACAGTATTCCGGACACCCTTGGTTTCTACATGGGCAAGAACACGCCGGAGCGCAGGGACTATATCGTGGAGAACCTGCTGGACGAAGTATAGGAACCCCATGGCCTACGCCGACAAACTCTTCGACGACTACTACCTGAAGTACGCCTCCTACTTCATCAAGGACCGCGCCATACCGGAGATCGACGACGGCCTCAAACCGGTGCAGCGCCGCATTCTCCACACCCTTTTCGAGATGGACGACGGGAAGTACCACAAGGTCGCCAACGTGGTGGGCCAGACCATGCGGTACCATCCCCACGGGGACCAGTCGATCTTCGGGTCATTGGTCAACCTGGCCAACAAGGACATGTTCATCGAGAAGCAGGGCAATTTCGGGTCGATCCTGACCGGCGACCCCGCATCGGCGGCCAGGTACATCGAATGTCGGCTGACGCCGCTGGCCAAAGAGACGCTGCACGACCCGGAAATCACCGAATACGTGGATTCATACGACGGCCGCAACAGGGAACCTGTGGCCTTTCCGGCGAAGATCCCCGTGCTCCTCGCCCTGGGCGCCGAAGGCATCGCCTCGAGCATGGCTACCCGGATCCTGCCTCACAACCTGATTGAGCTCATGGAAGCCCAGATCGCCTGCCTCGGCGACGAGCCTTTCGAGGTCCTGCCTGATTTCCCTACGGGAGGCCTGGTGGACACCTCGGAATACAAGGACGGCAACGGGAAGGTGATGGTCCGCGCCCACCTGGACGTGCGGGACCCCAAGCGCATCGTGATCCGCCAGTTGCCCTTCGGTTCGACCACCGAAAGCCTGATCGCGTCCATCGAGGCGGCGGCGAAGAAGAACAAGGTGAAGATCGCCGGCATCTCCGACTTCACGGCCGAAGAGGTGGAAATCGAAATCCGGCTGGCTCGCGGCGTGCACTCCGAGGAAACCGTGGACGCACTCTACGCCTTCACCGACTGCGAGTCGTCCATTTCCACAAACGTGCTGGTCATCCGGGACGGCCATCCCTGCATACTGCCGGTTTCCGAAGTCCTGCAGCACAATACGCGCAGACTCCTGGAGATCCTCGAGGCCGAACTGAAAATCGAACGGAAGCAACTGCACGCCAAGCTCCGCGCGAAGACGCTGGAACAGCTTTTCATAAAAGAGCGGATATACAAGGGCATCGAGGAGATCCGGGAACAGGAAAAGATCCACGACGCGATCCGTGCGGGATTCGAACCCTTCGCGTCCAGGGTAAAGGACCTGACTTCCGAGGATATCGATACCCTGCTCAAGGTCCCCATCCGCCGGATCTCCCTGTACGATATAAACCGCGCCAACGAAGAGATGAAAGGTATAAGGAACCGCCTGCGCGAGATCAGGGATCACCTGGGCAATCTGTCGGCTTACGCGGTCACGTTGCTCGAAGGGCTCATCGAGCGGTACAGGGAAGCTTTCCCGCGCAGGACGACCCTCGCTTCCTTCAAGCGGGTCGACGCCCGGGAAGCGGCGCAGCGGAACCTCGCGCTGAAGTACGACCGGAATACCGGGTACCTCGGGTACGGTCTGAGTACCGGCGACCCCCTTTTCAACGTATCGCCCTACGACCGCGTGCTCGTGATCCGCAAGACCGGCGCATACGGGCTCCACGACGAGATCGAACGGCTCTTCGTGGACAAGGGCATGCTGTACTGCGGGTTCGTCGATCCCGACCTGGTCTTCACGATGGTCTACCGGGACCGGAACGGCCACCCCTACGTCAAGCGCTGCAAGCTGGACAAGTTCATCCTGAACCGGGGATACGAACTCGTGCCCGAGGGTTGCCGGATCCTGCAACTGACCACCGACGAGGACGTCGTGGCGACCGTCACCTACAAGCCGACGCCGCGCATGCGGGTATTCGAGGAGGACTTCGACCTTTCCATCTTTCCCGTACGGGGGAACCGGGCCAGAGGTATACGCCTGGCCCCAAAGGTGTTCAAGAGCCTGAAGCTGGCCAGGAAACCGGCACAGACCGAACCACCACCCGGCTCGAACGGGACCGAACGATCGCCCGGCTCGAACGGGACCGAACGATCGCCCGGCTCGAACGGAACCGAACCATCGCCCGGCTCGAACGGGACCGAACCACCGGCCCCTTCAACCGACCCGGAGGAATGAGAGGACCGACATGACCCTGGAAATGCGCATCGGCCTCGGCCAGTTCAACGAGCTCACCGATGAGAAACTGGCCTATATCAAGCAACTGGGTGCCGATGACTTTCTCATGAATACGCCGAAGCTGCCTGGAGACGAGCGCTGGGAGCTCGAGGACCTGGCCGATCTGAAACGGCGTTCGGACAACGCCGAATTGCGCCTGATGGCCCTGGAGAACGTGCCGGTCTCCTTCTACGACAAGGCCATGCTGGGCCTGCCGGGCCGCGACGAGCAAATTGAGAACATGAAGCATACCATACGGAACATGGGCAGGGCCGGTATCCCGATCCTGGGCTACCACTGGATGCCCAGCGCCGTCTGGCGCACCCCGGATCCCGCTGTACTCCGCGGCGGGGCGACGGCCACGCGGTTCGATTTCGAGGCGCACAAGGATGCGGAACTCACCCATGGCCGGGTTTACACAGCCGACGAAATGTGGGAGAACTACGTTTACTACATGTCACGTATCTTGCCGGTAGCCGAGGAGGCCAACGTCAAGCTCGCTGTGCATCCCGACGATCCACCCGTACCCATGTTGGGCGGAGTGGCCCGTATCTTCAACAGCTTCGAGGGCTTCAAACGGGCTATGGATACCTTCGACAGTCCTTTCCACGGACTCGATTTCTGCATGGGCTGCTGGTCGGAGATGGGCGGACACGACCACGTGATCGAGGCCGTCCGGCATTTCGGAGGCCGGGGCAAGATCATCTACGTCCACTTCCGGGACGTGCAGGGGAACGTGCCCTGTTTCAACGAGTGCTTCATCAACGAGGGGAACGTCGAGCCTTACGAGGTCATGCGGACGCTGAAGGAGGTCGGTTTCACTGGGTTCATGATCACCGACCACGTGCCCCGTTTCGTGGACGACACCGACTGGCACCACCGCGGCCGCGCTTACGCCATCGGATACATGACGGCCATGCTCGAAATAGTCAACAAACTCCAGCCCGCCCCGGCCTAGTTCGTTTTCAGCGCCTCCGCCCTCCGTCCGCCTAGATTGAGAACCAGTAGTTGAACTTCACGAGGAAGATGTTCGAGGGATAGGTGTCGAACAGGTCGCCGAGGTCACTTTGGGCGGCGAAATCGCCGGAACCGCCCGAGCGGCTGCGTTCCTGGGCCCACACGAGAAACAGGGTCGATCCGGGCGTATACTCCCACCGCAGGACCAGGTTGGACCGGAACTGGCGGAAATTGAAGTCGGGATCGTCGAAGGAATAGTCTACTTCGCCGTCCTGGTCCTCATCCACCCGGTAGACCTCATCCGCGTCGTCGTAGGTCAACGCGCCGTCCGACAGCCTTTCGAACCGGCCGTCGTACCGGTCGGCTCTCGGATCCGTAACGCGTTTGAATCCATCGTAGCGTCCGGCCGATACGAAGGGCTGTCCATAGTACTGGATGGACATGTTGTTCGTGATGCTGTAGTTGAGCCGGATACCGATCCCCAGCGTCTTCTGGTCGACGCGGCCCAGCAGGTACCGGTCCGCCCGGTCTACCTGGTCGCCGCCGAACGATTCATTGGACACGTACTGCAATTCGTTCCAGTTGGCGTCCAGAAAGGGATTGATGCGGATGTGCATGGCGTTACTCGGCCGGTACTGCATGGACAGGTATACCCAACTCGATCGCCCCGCGTCATCGCGGATCCGGTTGTGTCCCCCTCCCATGCCGAAGCTGACCGGCTTGCGTCCGTCGGTGTCGACGTCGATATTGAATTCCGTGTTGCCTGGTGTTTTAAAAGCCGGCCCGCCGCGCAGCGCGGTGGTGGACAGTCCGGTGAACTCCGACATCAGGTTGAACCATATCCACCAGTAATTGTTTAACTGACCGCCCCCGTTGAGGTTGCCGCCCAGGAACTTACGCTCCCGGCCGAAGTTGAATCCCTGCCACTGGTTCACGAACACGTTGTACTCGCGGAAGATCCGATTCGGTTTTTCCGACCGGTAACCGATCCAGCTGTTTTGCATGAATACGTCAGCCTGACGGAGGAATCCCACGTCGTTCAGTTCGAGGCCCGGAGACCGCCAGGTCCCGGAGATACCCATGTTCCAGGGGCTGTTTCCGGAACGGCCAATACCGAAGAATCCGCCATGGCCGCTCAGTGTGGTCAGTGTTGAATCGAGCGTTACGTAGGAGGCGTCGGGACGCTGGTAGTATCTTGCCGAGTTCCGCTGCACACGAGTAATCGCTTCCGGTTCGCCCCGGACGTGGCTGAACGACATTCTCGCGTCGAGCCAGTAAGTCCGGTCGCTCCACTGATGGCGAAAATCGATCCCGCCCGTGTAGGCCGCCCGGTTGAGAAAGTCGAAGTGCGCCTTGTTGTTGTTCCGGTTGGTGGCCGTGAACATCGTGCCCAGCGCCGTGCCCCCGTCGTTGAAATCCTGCTGTAGCCGCGCTACCAGGTAGTTGGTCAACGGTTCCACGGACTCCTCGCTCCGCGCGCCTTCCGTGTCTATCCTGGCGACGGCTTCCGCGGTGACCGCGTCCACGACGCCGATGGACAGACCGCCCGGTGTCTTACCGGTAATCTTGGCGGCGGCGAGTATGGGCGTATTCCGGCGCATGTCCATGGTCTGGCCGTCGGAGAGATCCGGGCTGCGCTGGGGGGACCGTCCGATACGCCGGGAGTAGAACAACTGGTCGTTCCGGTAAGGACCGCCGCCGCCGACACCGAACTCCGTGATGTTCTTCCCTTCGACGAAAAGGGGCCGGCGTTCTTCGAAGAACAACTCGAAGGCAGACAGGTTGACCCGCGAAGGGTCGGCCTCGACCTGCCCGAAGTCGGGGTTCACGGCCAGGTCCATCGTCAGGTTGCCGGCGAGCCCGATCTTGCCGTCCAGTCCGATGCGCCCGTCGGTGCGCTGACCGTCGCGGAAGGGATTATTGGCTTCGGCCTGGAACCGGTTGAGGTCACCGACGACATAGGGCAGTATCTCGATCCGGTGAGAAGACTCGATACCCTCCAGACCGCGCAGCTCTCCGAACAGACTGACCCAGCCCGGGGAGTTCCTGTGTATGTGCTGCCAGCCTGAACGCTCCTCGCGGCGGTAAAGCCTGCGCTGTACCTGGAGACCCCACACCTGTCCGGCCTCGCCGGAGAACCGTAACTGGCTGAGGGGTATGCGCATCTCCGCGAGCCAGCCCTTCTCGTCGATGGAGGACGCGCCGAACCATACGGGGTCCCAACTCGCGTCCCAGTCGTCGCCGTCGTTCGATATGGCCTCGTCCCCCCGGCCGCCCGAGGCGGTCAGCGTAAATGAAAAAGCCGTGCGCTTGTCGTGATAGCTGTCGAAATGGATCTCCACCCAGTCGTTGTCCCAGTCGTCTCTCCTGGTTACGCGGCTGGTAATCAGGTCCGGTTCGGTATCAAAGGCACGGATCAGCACGTAGAGGTTGTGATCGTCGAAAAGAATCTTGAAAGCCGTCTGTTGTGTGGGTGCGCCGCCGTCGTCCGGATCCAGCTGGGTAAAATCGCCGGACCATTCCACGTCGTCCCAGGCCGGATCGTCGCCGAGGCCGTCTATGTCGGGGGCCTGCGACGAGATATGCCGCGTGTTGTATACTCGTTTATCCGGCTCCGGCTGGCGGGCTTCGGATACGCCCGGCCCGAATAGTCCGTCCAGTCCGACCGATCCGCCTGGTCCGCCAGCCCCCAGCAGGAACAGGATGAACAGGATCTTCAACCCGCGTGTCGTTTCATTCAAATTCAATGTGTGCCCTCCATCCTGTTTCGAGTCATCGCCGATCATCGGTTGACGCGCTGTTGCTATGACGGGGAAACGGCCGAATAGGTTGCGTTTTTTCGATCCACCCGTCTCACCTGGCGATACAGGCGGCGTGACATACTGAATACACTTCACCGGATCATAGTATTCACAAAATCCGTCCGATTTCCACCGGGGTGGATGCACCTGCCGCTGCTCCCCGGCTGGTTGCGCGCGCCGCGCCGAATATGCTTTTGCGTAACTGTTTTCGTGACCGCATATTACAGGATAGGCGGCACAGGTCCCGCCAGGCCCGCGGTGCGGTCATCAGCCGATCCGCGTGCCCGCACCTCTGCGCGTGCCCGCACCTCTGCGCGTGCCCGCACCTCTGCGTGTGCCCGCACCTCTGTGCGTGCCCGCACCTTAGAAACAGGAGGAGGTCCCACATGGCCGGTGGTCGCCCGAACGTGCTCTTCATCATGACCGACCAGATGCGGGCGGACTGCATGTCCGGCGTCGGCCATCCCGTGGTCCGTACGCCCCACCTCGACGAACTCGCGTCCGGCGGCGTCCTCTTCCGGCGGGCCTACGTGCAGTCGGCCGTCTGCGGTCCCAGCCGCATGTGTTTCTACACGGGCAGGTATCCCCACGCCAACCGGTCTCCCTGGAACGAAGTGCCGCTGCCCGCGGACGAGAAGACCATGGGCCACTATTTTGGCGATGCGGGCTACCGGGCGGCCCTCTGCGGCAAGACGCACTACACCCCCGATCCGTCTGGCGATCCGACGGCGCAGCCTGAACAGGGGTTCCGCCGGACGGCCCTGGCCGGCCTGGAGTCCTGGGAACTGAACGAATCCAGGGGGGAGGGTTGGCTGAACCATCTGAGGAGCCGGGGCTATGGTAAGGAAGTCGCCGCCAATCCGTTCCGGGTGGACATGCCCGTGGACGCCGACCGGGACCATTCCGCCTATCCCACGCGGTTCAGGCGGGAAGACAGCGATACGGCTTTCATGACGGACCGGGCCATGGCCTTCATGGACGCCGCCGGGAATGCACCCTGGTTTCTGCATCTGTCCTACTTCAAGCCTCATCTGCCTATCGTGGCGCCCTTTCCTTACAACGAGCTGTACGATCCCGCCGATTCCCCCGCGCCGAACCGGTCGGCGGAGGAACTGGAGAACCCCCATCCCTTCCACGTCCCCTTCCGTATCGAACGCGGCGGCGTGGCCTACGACGACGAAGCGGTGTGGCGCCAGCGGAGGGCGACCTATTACGGATTGATCACGGAGATCGACGACCACCTGGGCAGGCTGTTCCGTTTCATGAAGGACCGCGGTCTCTGGGAGAATACGCTGATCGTCTTTACCTCCGACCACGGCGAATACGTGGGCGACCACTGGATGTTCGAGAAGGAACTCTTCTACGACGAGGCGTACAACGTACCCTTCATCGTCCGCGACCCCCGGCCCTGCGCAGACGCCACGCGCGGGAGGACGATGGACGCGTTCGTCGAATCCCTCGACGTCCTGCCGACCTGCCTGGACGTCTGCGGACTGCGCGAACCGGGCGTACCGGGCGAACGGGGCGGATCGGGCGGATCGGGCGGATCGGGCGGATCGGGCGGTTCAGGACGGTCGGGCGGAGCGGGCATGCCGCTGGCCTTGCAGGGCCGGTCCCTCGTTCCCCTCCTGCGGGGCGAAGAACCGGCAGACTGGCGCAGGGAGGTCTTCGCGGACTGGGACTTCCGGTTCTACTGGACGCCGAAGAAGCTCGGCATCCCGCCCGAAAAATGCCGGGGATGGATGGTGCGGGACGACCGGTTCAAATACTGGCATTTCAATGGCATGCCCGATGTGCTCTTCGACCTGGAGGCGGATCCCAGGGAACTGCGTAACGTCGCCGGCGATCCCCGGTACGCCGAAGCGGTCGAGGACCTTCGCGTGAGACTGATGGACTGGCGCATGTCCAACGAGGACGAAAGCCGGGTAAGTTGGACCTACGAACGCCGCCCCGGATTCGGGCGCAATCCCTTCGTGGAGTGACCGGATCGCCCGGTCCGCCGGGTCCACCTGGCCCGCCGGGTCCGCCTGGCACGCTGGGTCCGCCTGGCACGCCTGGCCCGTTTGGCTCGCCTGGCACGCTGGGTCCGCCTGGCACGCCTGGCACGCTGGGCCCGCCTGGCACGCTGGGTCCGCTTGGCCCGCCTGGCCCGCCGGGTCCGCCTGGCCCGCCCCACGAAGCAACGGAGTCGAGATGAGTCGGCTGTTTTTCCTTGCAAGGAGGTTCGTCGCGGGGGAAACCCTCGAGGCCGCGGTCGATGCCGTCCGGTCGTTGAACGACGCGGGGCTCGACGTGACGCTGAACATGCTCGGCGAAAGTACCACGGAACGGGAAAAGGCGGAAGACGCCGTGCGTCGGTACCTCGTGATGCTGGATCTCATCCGGGAAGGAGGGCTCCGGGCCAATATCTCCGTCAAGCTCACCCACCTGGGACTGGATATCGACGAGGCGTATTGCTCGGACAACCTGTACCGGATCCTGGAGGCCGCGAAGGAGCGGGACATCTTCATCCGGCTCGACATGGAAGGCTCGCCCCACACGCAGCGGACCCTCGACATCTTCTACAGCCTGTACGAAAGCCACCGGAACACCGGCGTGGTGATACAGGCCATGCTGCTGCGCAGTTCCCACGACATCTTCGTGCTCAACAAGATCGGCGCCCGCGTGAGACTGTGCAAAGGGTCCTACCGTGAACCTCCCGATCTGGCCCTGCAGCGGATGCCCAACATCCGCGGGGCCTTCCTGTCCATGGCGGAACAGCTGCTCAAAGACGGAAACTTTCCGGCCTTCGCTACCCACGACGACTACCTGATCGATGGCGTGACCCGGAACGCCGAGCGGCTGGGGGTTCCGAAGGATCGGTTCGAGTTCCAGATGTTATACGGGCTGCGTCCCGGGTTTCAGAAAGAGATGCGCGCAAAGGGTTTCCGCATGCGGATCTACGTGCCCTTCGGAACGGAGTGGATGCCTTATTTCTACCGCAGGCTCCGGGAACGCAAGGAGAACCTGTGGTTCGTCCTCCGGAACCTGGTCAGACACTGAGCCGTTTCCCCGTCCCGGCCACGCGCCGCGCCGGCAACCGGTCCCGCGGGACCGGTCCCGTGGCCCGGTTCGCGTCCGCCGTCCCGCGCCGTCCCTCGTCGTCCCGCACCTCCCCGCGTCGTCCCGCGATTTCCGCTCCTTTTCCGTGGTATAATCATTGACAAAACCTCGCCTGTGGTATCATAATCCCGCAGTACCGCAATCCGGCAACCATTAGCGGCAGGACCATATTTCGCGAGTTCGGGGTAATTCGGCAATTCCCTGGGACGGGAGGTGCTTTCGTGACGGACTTGACTTTTCCGTTGTGTCAGAAATGCAACGTGGGCGTGTTGATTCCGCTCTCCGACTACGGTCGGGACGGCGCGACGATCGAGTACAAGGCCTGGGCATGCACCAATCCCGAATGCGGATTCAACATCCGCATCGACAACGGTGACATCAGTTACGGAAGACCCATGGCGCAGTCCAACAAGTGAGCCTTCAGGGGCGCTATGCTCATCCTCGGAATAGATACTTCCTGCGATGAAACCGCGGCCGCCGTCGTGCGCGATGAAACGACCGTCCTTTCCAACGTAATATCCTCGCAGGGCATTCATCAGGAATACGGAGGCGTCGTACCGGAACTGGCCTCCCGGGCCCACCTGTCCCTTCTCCTGCCCGCGGTCGAATCGGCCCTGCGACAGGCTTCCTGCGAACCGGACAGCCTGGACGCCTTCGCCGTGACCTATGGACCGGGACTGGCGGGCTGCCTGTTGATCGGGCTTTCCACGGTCAAGTCCATCGCGCTGGCCATGGACAAGCCCCTTGTCGGCGTGAATCACATCGAAGGCCACGTGTTCGCGGGGCGTCTGGCGGACGGGGAACTCGCCCCTCCGTTCGTCGCGCTCGTCGTGTCCGGCGGACACACCCAACTGGTGCACGTCGAGGACTGGGGCAGATACCGTATCCTGGGCAATACCCGGGACGACGCGGCCGGCGAGGCCTTCGACAAGGTCGCCAGGCTGATGCGGGTCGGATATCCAGGCGGCCCCGTCATCGACCGATTGTCGCGCGACGGCGATCCCGGTTTCCTGGATTTTCCCCGCACCTACCTTGATCCAGAGGGATTCGAGTTCAGTTTCAGCGGTCTCAAGAACGCCATCCGCATGTATCTTACGAAACAGTCGGAAGAGGAGATCGACCGCGACAGGGCTCATATTGCCGCCGCTTTCCAGGAAGCCGTCGTAGACGTGCTGGTCGACAAGTCCATGGCCGCCGCCGAGGCCGTCGGCGTGGAAGCCGTTCTGATCACGGGCGGTGTCGCGTGCAACAGCCGCCTGCGGGAGCGGATGACCCGACGAGGGGCCGAACTGGGGTTCAAGGTAGTCTATCCTCCTCCTGTCCTGTGCACGGACAACGGGGCCATGATCGCGGCGGCCGGGGCATATCGATTCCGTACGGGACAACGGGACGGTCTATCGCTCTCCGTCCAGCCCCGCGCGCGCCTTTCCGATATAAACGGCGCCGGCCTGAACGGGCAACCGGAGAAGCCATGACAGGCAACCGGTGAAGCCATGACAGGCGGCCGGAGAAGCCATGACAGGCAACCGGAGAAGCCATGACAGGCGGCCGGTGAAACCCGGTCCGTCGGCCGGTGAAACCCGGTCCGTCGGCCGAACATTAAAAAAAGCAGGCCATGAACCGCATCGCTTCATTTTTCAGGTTTGACGAGCTCAAC
>CAZZNP010000031.1:5120-8673 GCA_964655785.1 uncultured Gemmatimonadota bacterium | reverse complement strand
AAAAAAGCAGGCCATGAACCGCATCGCTTCATTTTTCAGGTTTGACGAGCTCAACACAAACTGGCGGACCGAAGTAACCGGCGGTCTGACCACCTTCATGACGATGGCCTACATCGTTGCCGTGAATCCCGGCATGCTGTCGGATGCGATGGGCCAGTCGTTGTTCGCCGAATTGTTGTTCGCCACGTGCGTGTCCGCCGCCTTTGGCACGATGCTGATGGCGCTGCTGGCGAACTACCCTTTTGCCCTGGCGCCCGGCATGGGGCTGAACGCTTTTTTCGCCTACACCATCGTGCTGGGCATGGGCGTGGACTGGCGTATCGCCCTCGGCGTGGTACTGGCGTCGGGCATACTTTTCCTTCTGCTCACGTTTCTCAGGGTGCGGGAAGCGATCATCACGGCGGTGCCGGAGCCGCTGAAGCGTGCAACGGCCGCCGGCATCGGCCTGTTCATCGCGTTCATCGGGCTCAAGAACGCCGGCATCATCGTGGACGATCCGGCCACGCTGGTCAGCCTGGGCGACGTAAGGACCTGGCCGGTCGGCCTGACGCTCGTGGGCATGCTCGGTACCGGCGTGATGCTGGCACGGGGCATGCGCGGTTCGATCCTGCTTGGTGTCGCCGGGGTCGCTTTCCTGGCCATGATTGCCGGAGCGACGCCGTGGCCGTCGGGCCTGGCGAGCATGCCCACCTGGCCTTCGACCCTGTTCGGCGAGGCGGTCGTCAACCTGCCGCTTGCCCTGGACTCGGCGGTATTGCATCTCGTATTCGCCTTCCTGTTCGTGGACCTGTTCGATTCCATGGGTACGCTGGTCGGCCTCTCGGAACGATCGGGTTTCCTTGACCGTCAGGGCCGGCTTCCGCGGGCCAACCGCGCGCTGCTCGCGGACTCCTGCGGAACGGTGTTCGGCAGCGTGATGGGCTCGTCGACCGTGACCACCTACATCGAGAGCGCCACCGGCATTTCTTCCGGGGCGCGAACGGGATTCGCCGGCCTGGTCGTAGCCCTGCTGTTCCTCGGCACGTTGTTCCTGACGCCCCTGGTCGAATCCATACCGGTTTTCGCCACGGCGCCCGCGCTGATCGTAACGGGCGTTTTGATGATGGCGTCGGCGGCGCGGGTGGACTGGAGCGACGCGTCGGAGGCGATTCCCGTATTCCTTACGTTGATTTCGATACCGTTGACGTTTAGCATCGCCGATGGCCTGGCAGTTGGATTCGTCGCCTATCCGGTCATCAAGAGACTGAGCGGCAGGGGCGGAGAAGTGCATCCGCTCGTCGACATCCTGGCGCTGGTCTTTATCGCACGATATGTTTTCATGACATGATATCTCGTTTACAGGCCCGCAACAGTGGCTTCCGAAAACACCAACAGAAACCGTGGGAGGTTTTCATTATGCGTATTTCGAGTGTGATTCTGCTCTTGCTGTTCAGTATATCGCCGGCGGCGGCCCAGGAGACCGGCAGCCTGACCGGCCGGGTCGCCTCCGATGACGGTATGGCGTTGTTCGGCGCCAATGTCGCGGTAGGGGGCGACGCGATCGAAGGATTGCGGGGAACGACGAGCGACGGCGAGGGAGCTTTCCGCATCGACGGACTGCCGCCCGGCGTCTATGAAGTGACCGCCTCCTTTCTCGGATTTGAATCAGTCACCACGTCCGGGGTGACGGTCCGAAGCGGCGAGACTACGCGACTGGACATCGGCCTGGCGACAACGACGCTGATCGGCCAGCAGGTCGTGGTTTCCGCGTCGCGCAAACAGGAGAAGCTGCTCGACGCGCCGGCTTCCATATCCGTGGTAGAGCTGGACGAGATCATGAACCGTCCGGCCCTGTCGGCAACCGACTATATCAAGGACCTGGCCGGCGTGGACCAGGCCAAGGTCGGCGTCTCCCAGAACTCCACCGTGATTCGGGGATTCAACCGCACGTTCACCGGATCCCTCCTTCAGATGGTGGACAACCGTATCGCGCGCATCGCCTCCCTCCGGCTCAACATGGGCAGTTCCATTCCCCTCACGAGCGAGGACATACAGCGCATCGAGGTTGTCCGCGGGCCGGGTTCGGCCCTGTACGGCCCCAACAGCGCCAACGGGGTCATGCACATCGTGACCCGTTCGCCCATCGGTTCGGAGGGCAACGCGTTTTCGCTGTACGGTGGTGAACGCAGCCTGCGCAAGGCGACCTTCCGCCACGCCAGCAGCGTCGACGGTAAAATAGGGTTCAAGGTTTCGGGCGAGTATTCGAAGGCCCGCGAGTGGGAGTTCGTCGACCCCGCGGAGGTCATCCCCCGGGATAACGACAACGAACGCCTGCTCGGGGAGATCCGGATCGACCTGCGCCCCACAGACGACCTGACCATCATCGGTTCGACCGGATATTCCCGGATCAAGGCCATCCAGATGACCGGGCAGGGCGCGGCCCAGGCCGTCGACTGGTCTACCCGGTTCTTTCAGGCCCGCACGCAGTACAAGGGATGGTTCGCGCAGGTTTTCCTCAACATGAACGACGCGGGCGATACCAAACTTCTCCGGACTACCCAGCCTATCGTGGATACCTCGAGATTGACCGTGATGCAGCTTCAGCACAATTTCGGGCTGGGCGACCGGCAGCAGTTCACCTATGGAGCGGACGTGTTGCTGACCCGGCCCAACACCGGAAACACGACCCACGGCCAATTCGAAGACCGCGACAATCTGGACGAGTACGGACTCTACGTTCAAAGCGAAACGGACCTGAACGATCAGGTCAGCCTGATGCTGGCCGGCCGGCTGGACGAGCACAGCAAGATCGAAGATCCGGTGTTCTCGCCCCGGGCGGCCCTGGTCTACAAGCCGTCGACGGAGAGCACGATCAGACTGACCTACAACCGGGCTTTCGGCACGCCGAGTTCGGTGCATTATTTTCTCGATCTGATAGCGGGTTCCGATCCATTCGGTCTGGGCAGGAACTTCGCCGCCCTGGGCCTGGGACCGGACCGCACCATTGATCTGCGCACGCAGGGCGTCAACTCGCAGTTCATCTTCCGCCGGGGCGACAACGGCCTGCCCATGTACCGTTCGCCCTTTGCTCCCGTGGCGGGCCTGCCCGCGGACACGTACCTCCCCATGAACGATCCGGCCAGCACCAATCTCCTCTGGGGCGTGGCCCGCGGGGCCGTGCTGTCCCAGCTTGTGCCGCAGCTCCAGGCACTGGCGACCCCCCTCATCACGCAACAGATTATCGCGCTCGGCCTTCCCGCCGAAACGGCCGCTCAACTGGCGGGCCAGCAGGCTGCGCAACTGGCCGCCGCGTTCCCGGGCGTCATCCCGTCCGCCCTGCCGGGGCTTACGAATACTCTGGGCGTACTGGACACGGGGACGGGCGCCTTCAATCCGGTCGATCCGTCGTCGGTTATGGATATCGACCCGATGAGACCGTCCATTACCGAGACGATTGAATTTGGATACAAAGGCGTTGTCGGCAACAAGCTGGTGCTGACCGCGGACTTCTACCGGAACAAGATTCACGATTTCATCAGTTCCATACACATCGTTACCCCCAACGTGTTTCTGG
>CAZZNP010000031.1:0-5110 GCA_964655785.1 uncultured Gemmatimonadota bacterium | reverse complement strand
GGTCCGCTGGCATCTGCCCTGGGCGCGGGTATCGCACAGAATCTGGCCGACCCGGCGAACGCGCAACTGGCCCAGGTCGCCGCGGCGCTCGACGATCCGGCACTGGGCCTGGGTGGCAACGGGAACGGATCGCCGGTGGACGAACTGGCCGGGATATTCGTGAACACGGCGGCCATGATCCCCTTCGGTACGGTGACGCCGGAGGAAGCCTCGGACCCCAATGCCGTCATGCTGACCTACCGTAACTTCGGAGAAGTTTCGTACTACGGCACGGACATCGGGTTTTCCTATTATCCCAACGATGTCTGGAACCTGTCGGGAAGCTATTCCTTCATCAGCCAGAACCTGTTCGAGAACGTGGACGGCATCGACGACATTCCGCTGAACGCGCCGAAGCACAAGTTGTCCCTGGCGATCGGTCTGAATCCGCCCGGCACGCCGTTCACCGTCGGCGCCCGCATGCGTTACCGCGGCGATTTTGAAATGGCCGACGGCGTCTACGTCGGTGACGTGGAATCCCATTCTGTTGTGGACGTGAGCGCCGCCTATGAATTCTCCAAGGTCACGTTCAGCGTGGAGGCCAGCAATCTGCTCAACAAGGAGTATCAGGCCTTCGTCGGAGCACCGATGATCGGGCGCTTGGTCATGGCGGGCCTCGCGGTGCGTTTCTGAGGGACTGGCCGGTGAAAAACCGCTTGACAAGTCTGCATATGTTCATATTCTATAAGTAATTATGTAACATGAACCAGCTGAGCCGCGCCGACACGAATCGGAAGTTTGTTTCATGTCGGCGCCGCCCCGTATTACTCACGATTCGTTTATGTTGGAAGGAGCCGCCCAGATGCGACTGGCAGGCGTTCTACTGGCCATGATCATGGCGGCGATCCCGGTGGCGGCGCAGGAAACGGGCGCCCTTGCCGGCAGGATCGCATCCGATAGCGGCGAGTTCCTCTTCGGCGCCAACGTCGTGGTCAAAGGCCCCGCGATCGATGCGCCGCGGGGATCGACGAGCGACGAACGGGGGTTGTACCGTGTAGACGGACTCCCGCCGGGGGTGTATGAGGTCTCCGTCACATTCCTGGGATACGATTCGTACACCACGACCGGGGTCGTGATTCGCAGCGGCGCGCGCACGGATAGGGATTTCGTGCTGGCCGGCTCGGTGCTTGTGGGCCAGGAGGTGGTGGTCTCGGCCTCCCGAAAGCGAGAGAAGCTGATAGATGCGCCCGCGTCCGTCGATGTGGTCGAAATGCGGGAAATCAAGGACTCCCAGGCGCTGTCCGTCAACGAACACATCAAGGATTTGAGCGGTGTCGACTACGCGAAAATGGGCGTCGTACAAGCCAGCACCGTGGTCCGGGGCTTCAACAAGGCGATATCGGGCCTCCTGCTCACCATGGTGGACAACCGCATTGCCCGGATCCCGTCGTTGCGGATCAACTCCTTCCATATCATTCCGATCACCAGCGAGGACATCGAACGCATCGAAATCGTCCGGGGCCCGGGTTCGGCGCTTTACGGTCCCAACAGCTCCAACGGCGTGATGCACATCATTTCGCGCTCCCCTTTCGGATCGGAAGGCAATTTCGTATCCCTGTCCGGGGGGGAACGCAACCTGCGCAAGGCATCCTTCCGCCACGCCAGCAGCGTCAACGACATGATCGGACTCAAGATCTCCGGCAAGTACCTGAAGGCCCGCGACTGGGAATCCCACGATCCCGAGGAGATCATACCGCGCAATTTCGACATCGTCGGCCAGTACGGAGATATCAGGCTCGACGTGCGCCCCTCGGAAGACCTGACATTCATCGGATCCACGGGATACTCCAAGAGCAGCGCTATCCAGATTACGGGACAGGGAACGGCGCAGGGCAAGGACTGGGTGTACAGCTATCTGCAGGGCCGCATGTCGTACAAGGGCTGGTTCGGCCAGTACTTCTACAACAAGAGCGACGCGGGAGACTCCCGGTTGCTGCGCACCGATGAGCGTCTCGTGGACAAGTCGTCGCTGACGGTCATGCAGGTGCAGCATACCAGGGACGTCGGCCAGCGTCAGCAGTTCGTCTACGGCGTGGACCTGCTGCTCACCCGTCCCCGGACGGAGGGGACGATACACGGCGACAACGAGGACGATGACGAAACCAACGAGTTCGGAGTCTACCTGCAGAGCGAGACCAGGTTAACCGACCAGGTGAGCCTCATGCTGGCCGGTCGCCTGGACGAGCACAACAGGCTCGAGAACGTCGTGTTCTCGCCCCGGGCGGCGCTGGTGTTGAAGCCCGACCCGGCGAACACGTTCCGGATCACTTACAATAGGGCCTTCAACACCCCCACGGTTACCACCTTCTCGCTGGACCTGAAGGCGTTAAACGACGTGTTCGGATTTGGCGACGTGTTCGGCGGGCTGGGGCTTGGACCCAACAACACCATCGACATCCGTTCCTACGGAGCGGCCAACGCCTTCACCTTCCGACGCGACGAAACCGGCCTGCCCATGTACCGGTCGCCATTCTCCACTGTCGCCGGGCTATCGAGGGATACCTACCTCCGCCTCGACGATCCGGTAGCCAACAACATGCTGTGGGGCGCGGCCAGAGAACTCGTGGTCGCCGGTCTGGTCGAGCAACTGGGCCGGGACAGCTCAGGCCTGGTGACGCCGGAACTGGCTCAGCAGTTCACAGGCGTGATACCCGAGGAGCTTTCCGGATTGCGGAACACGCTGGGCCTGATGAACGCGGAGACCCAAAGTTTCGACCCGTTCGACGCCTCGTACGTCCAGGACATCGACAAGATACGCCCGACCACAACGCAGACGCTCGAAGTCGGATACAAGGGCGTGATCAAGAACAGCCTGGTTCTGGCCGCCGATTTCTACCGCACGCAGATGACCGATTACACCTTGCCGCTGTGGATTTTCACACCGTCCGTCTTCCTGGACGAAGGATCCCTGCGGAGCGCCTTGAGCCAGGGTATCGACAGTTACCTGGCGGACCCGGCGAACGCGCAACTGGCCTTTCTGATTACGTTGCTCGACACGGCCGATTTAGGCGGTAACGGCAACGGCGACTACCGGGATGAACTCGGTGGGTACATTGAACAAATTGCGGAAGGCGCAGCCATGATCCCCTTCGGTACGGTGACACCCGAGCAGGTTTCCGATCCGACGGCCGTCGCGCTGACTTACCGGAATTTCGGCGACGTCACGGTCTACGGCGCCGATCTGGGGTTTTCCTTCTTTCTCAGCCGGTCCTGGAACCTGACGGGCAGCTATTCGTTCATCAACCAGAACCTTTTCGAGAACGTGGAGAATGTCGGCGACGTTCCCCTCAACGCGCCGAAGCACAAGTTCAGCGGCGGCGTTACGTTTCGCTCGGCCAAATGGCCCCTGACCCTGGGCGGCAAAATCAGTTACCGGGGTGCTTTCCCCATGCTGGACGGCGTGTACGGAGGCCCCGTGGATTCCTACACCCTGATGGACGTAAACGTCGCTTACGAGTTATCTCCCCTGACCTTCAGCGTGGAAGCGAGCAACCTTCTCGACAACAAGTACCGTTCCTTCGTCGGCGCCCCTGAAATCGGCCGGCTGCTTTCCGCCGGCGTCGCCGTCCGTTTCTGACAGACCTCCTCCGATCGTAATCCTGCAGTCCGAAGAGGAACGGCCGGCCACGAAGGCGGACGCGTCCGAAGATCGCTTTTTTGCATTTCCACGCGGCGCGGATACGGCCACGCATTTTTTACGAAACTATGTACCGGGTTTGTCGTGCAATCCCTTATGGCAATGCCCGGGATGAGCCTCGCCCTGTGTGCGGGACGGGGTCCGGCTGGTCCAATATAGGCTTGACACGCAGACCGGGCACCCGTAAGATGTGTCCATCCTCAAGGAGACTTTCGAATGCCACATTTGTTGCGGTATACACTGGTGATTCTGTGCCTGCTGGCTACGCCCGCTGCCGTGCTCGCGCAAGGGGATTACTTCGGGCGGAACAAGGTCCAGTACCGCGATTTCAGCTGGCAGATCATCTCCACGCCTCATTTCGAAATCTACTACTACCAGGGAGAGGAAGAGGCCGCCTACGATGCCGCGAGGATGGCGGAGCGCTCGTATAACCGCCTGAGCCGCATTCTGCAGCACCGGTTCAGCGACAAGATCCCGATTATCCTGTATGCCTCCCATACCGATTTCCAGCAGACCAACGTCCTGTCCGGCTTCATCAGCGAGGGCACAGGCGGCGTCACGGAATTCAACAAGAACCGTATACTGCTGCCTTTCACGGGCTCGTACGCGGAGCTGGAACACGTACTCACCCACGAACTCGTTCACGCCTTCCAGGGTGACGTGCTCTACGGCGCCGGCCCGGGCGTCTCTATCCTGAACCCCATGGCCTTCATCGCCCCGTTGTGGTTCATGGAGGGCATGGCGGAGTACCTGTCCCTGGGCCGCATCGACGCCTATACCCACATGTGGCTGCGCGACGCGGCGCTGCAGGGCTACCTGCCTACGTCCATCCCCGCCATGGATTATAGCTTCGGCGTCTATCGGTTTGGGCAGGCGCTGTTCGCCTACATCGGCGACCGGTACGGAGATCGCAAGATCGGCGAGATACTCCGCAAGGCGGGCCGTATGCGGAACGTGAACGAAGCCTTCCGTTCGTCCATCGGCAAGGACATTGAGAAGCTGTCCGACGAATGGAACGAGCACGTGCGCAAGACCTACCTGCCGCAGATCAAGGATTACGACAAGCCGCAGGCCTTTGCCCGGCAACTGACCGACGTCCGGGAATCCAGGGCGGGCCTGCACCTCGCCCCGGCGATTTCGCCACGGGGCGACAAACTCGTCTTTATCTCCAACAAAAGTCTGTATAACGATATCTACCTGGCCTCCGCTATCAACGGCGAGATCATTTCCAAACTGGTCGAAGGCGAGCGCTCGGCCGATTTCGAGTCTCTCCGGTTTTTCTCCACGTCCATTTCGTGGTCGCCCGATGAGCAATTTATCGCCTTTCCGGCCAAGGTGGGGGCGCGGGACGCCCTGTACATCATGGACGTCAGGAAGAAAAAGGTGATCCGGCGCAACAAAGTCGAACACCACGGCCCCACGTCCCCCAACAGG
>CAZZNP010000030.1:31216-37263 GCA_964655785.1 uncultured Gemmatimonadota bacterium | reverse complement strand
GGAATAGTTCATCCTCATCCGTGAGGGAGTCGTGGCAGAGAAAATACTCGTAACCGACGCACTGCCCTACGCGAACGGCAAATTGCACATCGGCCATATCGCCGGTGTCCATCTGCCCGGCAACATCTACGTGCGCTACCAGCGGCTGAAAGGCCGGGACGTGGTGCACGTCAGCGGGTCGGACGATCACGGCGTGGCGATCACCCTGGCTGCCGAGAAGGAAGGCACAACCCCCAAGGAACTCGTCGACAGGTACTATCCCGTCATCAGGAACGCCCTGGAAGACTTCGGCATCGTCTACGACAATTTCTCCCAGACCTCCCGGCCGATCCATCACGAAACGGCCCGGGCCTATTTCCGCCGCCTGGAGGAAAAGGGTTGTTTCGACGTCCGGGAAGTAAACCAGATCTATTGTCCGGCCAGCGACCGCTTTCTTCCCGACCGGTACGTGGAGGGTACGTGTCCCCACTGCGGTTCCGACCGCGCCCGAGGTGATCAGTGCGAGGCCTGCGGCACCATACTCGACGCCACGCAACTGATCGACCCCCACAGCGAATTCTGTGAAGGTCCTCTGGAGGTACGGCCAGTCAATCACTGGTATTTCAAGCTTTCGCGCATGTCGGACAAGCTGCGGGCCTGGATCGAGACGAAAGAGCACTGGAAGGTCAACGTCCGCAACTACTGCCGGGGCTGGTTCAACGAGGGACTCTCCGACCGGCCCATCTCCCGCGACCTGGACTGGGGCGTGGCGCTGCCGACGGAAGGCGCCGCGGGCAAGGTGATGTACGTCTGGTTCGAAAACACACTGGGTTACGTGTCATCCACCCGGGAATGGGCGGTGGCACAGGGGGAACCCGACCGATGGAAGGACTACTGGCTGAATCCGGAGTGCAAGCTCGTCAATTTCCTCGGCAAGGACAATATCGTCTTTCACGCGATCCTGTGGCCGGCCATGATCATGGAACACGGCGATTTCGTCCTGCCATCGGAGATCCCGGCCAACGAATTTCTCAACATCGAAGGCCGGAAGCTGTCCACGAGCCGGAACTGGGCGGTCTGGCTGGACGAGTACCTGGAGAGTTTCCCGCCCGACCCCATGCGGTACTGTCTCGCGTCGATTTCGCCCGAGACGAAAGACTCCGATTTCACGTGGAAGGACTTTCAGGCGCGCAACAACAACGAACTGGCCGACATTTTCGGCAACTTCGTGAACCGCACCCTTACTTTCATCAACCGGTATTTCGATGGCGTGATCCCGGAGCCCGGGGAATTTACGCAGGATGACCGGGAGATGCTGTCGGCCGTTTCCGGCGCACCCGCTCGCATGGGCGAGTGCTTCGAATCCTTCCAGGTAAGACGGGCCGTACGTGAACTGATCGATCTGGGAAACCGGTCCAATCGGTACTTCAACGACCAGGCGCCTTGGAACACGCGGAAGACCGATCGGGCGCGTTGCGCCGCCACGCTTCACGTGTGTGCGCAGGTGGTGAGGATACTCGCGCTGGTCATGTCTCCCATCCTGCCGCACAGTGCCGAAAGACTGTGGAAGATGGCGGGCCTGGAAGGACGGGTCGACGAGCAGAATTGGGACGAGATCGATATCGACGCGTCGTTGTCCGGCCGGCCCATCGGCCAGGTCGAAATCCTCTTCCACAAGATCGAAGACGATGCGATCGACGCGCAGATTGCAAAACTCGGCGGGTCCGATGCCGCGGGTAACGGCAAAGCCGAATCCGATGGACCGGAATCCGCCGACACGGAGAGAGACGAACTCATATCGATCGACGCGTTCCGCCGGCTTGATCTGCGCATCGCGGACGTGGTGGCGGCCGTGCCGGTTCCCGGTACGGACCGGCTGCTCAGGTTGCAGCTGCGGATCGGAGAGGACGAAAGGCAGATCGTGTCCGGCATCGCCCCGGGATATACGCCGGAGAAACTGGTAGGGCGCCAGATCGTGGTCGTGGTGAACCTGGAGCCCGCGACCATCCGGGGTGTGGAATCCAGGGGCATGTTGCTCGCGGCCGAAGACGACAGCGGCGCGCCCATACTCCTCGGTCCGGATGTCCAGGTAAGATCCGGTTCATCGGTATCCTGACGGCCGTTCTGTACGGGCCGGCCGTCATGATCGGCACGGCGGTCTGGCCGGTTTGGCTGGGCTGTTCCGGTCAGCCCGGACGTCATGATCGGCACGGCGGTCTGGCCGGTTTGGTTGGGCTGTTCCGGTCAGCCCGGACGTCATGATCGGCACCCCCGGTTTGGTCGCTCCGCCGGCCGTGGACGGCCGCACGGAATGGAATCAGAAGGTTTACCCGAAACTCATCGCCGCCTTGTTCTTCGACACCCATACGCATCTCACGGCTGAAGACTTCGACCATGACCGCGGCGACGTGATCCAACGGGCGCTGGACGCGGGCGTGGAACGCATGGTCGCCATTGGGTACGACCTGGAAAGCAGCAAGGCCGCCGTAACGCTTGCCGATAGCTGCGATTCCGTGTTCGCCGCCGCAGGCATCCATCCTTGCCACGTCCACGAAGCGAGCGAAGCGGACTACCGGGAAGTCGAGAAACTGCTGGAGCATCCGTCCGTCGTCGGCGTGGGTGAAACCGGCGTAGATCTGTATCACGACCGGTCCACCTACCCGCTGCAGCGGGATTCGTTCAGAAGACACATGGAATGGGGCCGGAGCACGGGGCTTCCGGTAATCGTACACGACCGTGACGCCCATGCCGAAGTCATGGCCGTGCTGGACGAGTTCCAGGGACAGGGACCGACCGCGATCCTGCACTGCTTCACCGGTGACGCCGCCATGGCCGAAAGGGCTGTTTCAATGGGCTGCTTCCTGGGATTCGGAGGCATCGCCACGTTCAAGAATTCAACGGTCCCCGAGGTGGTTGCCAGGCTGCCGGAGGATCGCATCCTGATCGAAACGGACGCGCCGTACCTCGCGCCGGTTCCCCACCGTGGACGACGGAACGAACCGTCCTATCTGGTAAATACGGCCGAAGCGGTCGCCCGGCACCGGTCCGTGACCGTGGATGAACTGGCGCGGACCACAACCCTGAACGCGAAAAAGGTGTTTCGAATCCATTGAGCACGGTTCTCGATCCTCCCGATGACCTGCTGGCCAGCCTGCGCAGATCGGATTTCCGTCCAGTAAGGTCGAAGGGCCAGCACTTCCTGAACGATTCGTCCATCGCGCGCCGCATCGTTGAGGCGGCGGGTGTCACCAGGCACACGCCCGTCCTTGAAATCGGACCGGGCGCCGGCGCGCTCACCCGGCACCTCGTTGCCCGGGCCGGCGACGTGACCGCTGTAGAAATAGATGCCGAACTGGCACGGGTCCTGCAGAAGGCCTACGGTCGATTCGACCGGCTGACCATCGTTAACGAGGACGTACTCGACCTGGACCTGGCCGAACTGATGGCAGTGTACGGCAAACCCGGGTTCGTGCTCGTGGCCAACCTGCCCTACGGCATAACGGGCCCCGTCCTTGACCGGCTGATCACCCATCGTGAGAAGATCAGCCGTGCGGTCGTCATGGTTCAGCACGAAGTGGGCGGACGTCTGTCCGCGCCGCCAGGCACGAAAGCCTACGGCGCGATAACCGCCATCATGGCCTACCACTACGGTGTGGAATCGCTGTTCCGCGTGGGCGGCGACCGGTTCGTTCCCCGCCCGGCCGTAGATTCGGTCGTCCTTCGGTTGACGCCCCATGAACGCCCACCCGTCTCCGTCAAGGACGCCGGCCTGTTGAACGTCCTGATCAAGGCGGCCTTTCAACATCGACGCAAGATGCTGCACCACGCGATGAATCGACTGGTGCCCGGCTCGGCCGGCTATCTTACGGACCACACCGGGATAAACCTGAAACGACGCGGGGAAACCCTTGACCTGAGCGAATTCGCGGCGCTCTCCAATGCGCTCCAGGAATACAGGGAGAACCGCGAGGCCGAAAGCTGACTGATTACGCATGCGCTTCCGATTTTCCCATACGGCCAGAACACGGTTGATGCAAAGGCGGAACCAGCGGCGGACCCGTCTCATATACGCCGCACTCGGGACGGTAGCACTCATCCTGCTGGCCTTCGCCGCGTGGATTACGCTATTTGGCGATCAGGCGAGATCGGTCGCGAACTGGCTGATGGACCGGCCCGTCGCGGTCGCCTTGTACGGATCCGAACGCACGGCCGCCTGGAAATCCGGCCAGGCGGTCTATCACACGTTGGATACGGCCCTTTACGGCGCATTCCTGAACCTGCAGATCCCGCCGGAAAGGATACGGGACACGCGCCCTCGCGCCCCGTCGGGCGTCGGGCGTTGGACGCCCGTTGAACGCCGGATCACCGTTTCGGGCGCCTATTCGCTTGCGGAATGCAATCTGGAGATCGCAAGGTCGGTCGCAAGGGTGGGCGGAACGATCGTCCGCGCGGAGGAGCGGACCAGGACCGGGGAATTGTTGCTCGAGATCGCCCGCGACGGCATCAATACGCATCGCCTGACCATCGTCCGCGATCCGGACCTCCAGCGTAGGACGGGCCGTATGGCCGTAGTGATCGCTTTTACGGACGGCAACTATCGGGAGGTTATCGAGAGCCTGTCTGAATCCACCCGGCCCATCACCTTCGCCCTGCTTCCCTGGGCGCGCGGAGTGAACGGACTCGCCGCCAACGTCGCCCGCGGCGGCCACGAGGTAATCGCGCTGCTGCCCGTTCAACCGAAGTCCTTCACGCGAAACATGCCTCGCGGGAGAACTGTGCTGTCCGCCCATTCGGAACTGACCAACCGACGCATCGTGGAAGACGCCCTCGCGTCCCTTCCCATGGCGGGAGGCGTGCTGCGGTATCCCGTCGGCCCGGTGGCCGGTGGAAGCGAGGTGCCGGCCCCCGTGCTGGACGTGCTGGGCAAGCGGGAGATGTATTTCCTGGACAACCCGGGCGCCGAAGGTACATCGGGCGCGCGGGGCGATGGGGAGGACGGCCGCGGCCGGCTGCGAGTCTGGGGCGCGCTCGATCCCGTCCACAACCCCGTCATCATTTCCATGAATCTGGAACGCGCGTCGCTTGCCGCGCTGGACGACGAGCGTGCAGTGGTCGTCGCCGATGCAAGGCCCCTTACCCACCAGGTCCTGATGAACCGGATGGCGCATCTCGAACTCAGAGGCATCGAGTTCGTCCGGGTATCCGACCTTGTTGACCATTGACACCGGAGCTTAAGCCATGGTAAAACTGAGTGTATGCGTAGACCAGGTCGCCGCCTTGCGGAACATCGCGAAACGGGGAGAACCCGACCCCATGACCGCGGTAATGATGTCGCAGGTGAGCGGGGCGGACGCCGTAACGATTTCGTGGAACTCCGACGCATCGCTCTACCTGAGCGGGGAGTACGACATCGTCAGGCAAATCGTGCACACCCACCTGAACGTGATAGCGCCGCCGGACCTGGAACTCCTGCAGAGTATCTTGACGATCTCGCCCGATATGGTTACCCTTGTTCCCGGGGGTTACGGACATGCCGGTCTGAACAATGACTGGTACGATTCGGCCTGGCCCGAACCCGATGACCTGGAACGGCCGGTGGAACGCATGACCAAGGCCCTGCAGGATAACCGGATCCTGACGAACATACTGGTCAGGCCCACCGCGTCGCACGTCCGGCAATGCGCCGAAATCAAGGCGGATTACGTACATTTCGACGCCAGCGGTTACGTACAGGCAACGGATCCCGAAAAACGGGGTGCGTTGTACGAGGAAGTGGCCGGCGCGGCCAAGACCGCGGCACGGCTGAACATGGGCGTTTCCGTAGGACGCGGCATCGATTACCGGACAGCGGCGGATTTGGCGGGCATCGCGGAGGTGGAGGAAATGGTGGTGGGCTACGCGGTGGCCGTGCGGGCCATGACCATTGGATACGAACGGGCCGTCCGCGACCTGGTCGACATTATCCGCCACGCGCCGAGGCCCCGGGAGGACTGGTAGGCCGTCCGCTGCTGGCCGGGCCGTCCGCGACCTGGTCGACATTATCCGCCACGCGCCGAGGCCCCGGGAGG
>CAZZNP010000030.1:21555-31116 GCA_964655785.1 uncultured Gemmatimonadota bacterium | reverse complement strand
CTGAATCAGGTGAATCGTCGTCGGCCGGCCCCGGTGGGTTGAGCGCGCTACTTGCGCGTATTACGGTGGAGGACGGGATCGGCGACATCGCGGTCAAGGAAGACAACCTGGAGGCCGTGAAGGCCATGCTGGCCGATTCAACGGTTCAGGCCAGCATTCGAGCCTTCAACCTGGCAAATCCTCCCGCGGGCTCGTTTGCGTGGGCTTCCGAACCGGTGGTTCGCGGGGGAAGCGTTTACCATCCGCTGTATTTCATCAACCAGGACGTGGATCTGAACGCGCAGCCCCTCGCGTCGGCCGTGGTCAGCGACGCTTCTGTAACGGCGGACCGGGGCGCCTACGCGGTACGCCTTTTCCTGCGGGACGAAGGCAGGGAGAGCCTGGCCAACCTGTCCAGTGCCAACACCGGAAACCGCCTGGCCATCAAGATGAACGGTCAGGTATACGTGACGCTGAACATTCAGGGCAGAATACCCGACGGACGGATAGAAATACCGGGTGGCGATACCCTTGAGGAGGCCCGCGCCCTGGCGGCCATCCTGGAATCCGAGTCGCAACCGGTGGCCGTGACGCTCCCGGACCAGGCAGCGGTGTATGCGCCCTCGCAGCTCGGCGAAGGCGTCATGGACAGCGCATTCGGCGCCGTCGTGATCAGCATCGGTTTGCTTGGCGTATTGTTCGTGATCCGGTACCGGGCGGGCGGCCTGCTTTTTATCGCGGGAATTCCGCACTTTCTGATCATGACCGGAGCGGTGCTGAGGCTGTGGAACATCGCCGGCATCGCGCCGTACTTCACGCTCGCCGGCGCGGTGGGATTCCTCGCGTCCGTACTCGTCTACACCGCCGTGCATATCTGGATATTCGAGTATCTGCGGGCGGAATCGGGAACGGAGAATTCGGTCCGCCAGGACGTCATAGCGTCGCTCTCCAGGATCAGGCCCGTTCTGGTCTGGACTCATGTCATGCTGCTGCTCGTCTCCGTGAGTCTGGTAGTGCTCGGTACCGGCGGTGTCGTAAATTTCGGCCTCGCGCTGTTTTCCGGTGCGTCGGCCAGCCTGCTGACCTCCACACTTTGGACGAACATGCTACTGTCCTCCCTGGTGGCGGACTGGCAGATCAGAAAGTTGAGTGTATGATGGAAAATGGTCTCGTCGCACGATATGGGAAACTGATCGATCAGCCCGGGGCAATCTACACCTTCGCAGTCATGCTGGCCGCGGCGGGGATCGCCGCAACGGCGACCAAGGCGGAACACGCGGTCGATGAGGGCCTGGTGTCCCTGCTGCTGTCCGGCGACCTTCTCTACGGCCTGTTTGTGACCATGCTGATCGTACTGGTCATCATAGGCGCCCGGATAGACGATCGGCCGGGGAAGTGCATCGCTCTGGCCCTGGGGGTTCTGGCGGCGGGGAGTATCGTGCGGCTGCTGCTCCCATTCGCCCGGTCGGTCGACTGGCTGGGAGAATGGAACGGGGTCATGCTCGGTATCATGCTCATCACGTTATTCCTGTCGCTCCGCATAGGTGCCCGATTCGCCGTGACGGCCATGGGTTGCGCGCTTTACGCCATGTTCGTCACAGCGGGGATAACCTTCGGCCTGGTGGATCGGATCACGGTGTCGATTGTACTGGCACTGATGGCCGTCGGGGCGCTGACGGTGGTGATGGCCTTCCTGGGGTACAGCCAGGTCAGAAGCAGGATTGAAGCCGCCAGGCGGGAACCTGCCGGAGATTCGGTGCGTACCGGCATGTCGAGGGCGATGCCTTTTCTGGGCATGACCGGTCTTGCCGTCCTGTTGCTCGCCGTCCCGCTTGTGATCGTCGCCGACGGTACCCCGCGGGATTTCGGTCTCCTGGTGATGATCGGCGGTCCGGCCGGCGCGTGTGCGGCGTTGATGTCGGCGGTGCCGCTCGTCGCCATAATGCGGAACGTGCGCTTCGATGCCGGGACGCCCGATCGGCGGTCAGCCCGCCGCCGGCGGTGACCATTCGCCGCTCGCTGCAAGCGGCAATCACCCGCCGCGTATCCATTCGCTAAGCCCGCCGCCGGCGGTGTCTATACTTCGCCCGTCGTGAGCGGCGATCGCCCGTTGCGTATCCATTCGCCAAGCCCGCCAGGAGTGTCATGGCCGACCAGCCCAACATCCTCCTGATCCTGTCCGACCAGATGGTCGCCGCTTTGACAGGGACCTATGGACATCCCGTCGTCCGGACCCCCAACCTGGACAGACTGGCGGCCACTGGCGTGCGCTACGATGCCGCCTATACCCCCTTTCCGCTCTGCGCGCCGGGCCGGGCCTGCATGATGACGGGGCGGCATGCTTCGGAAATCGGCGCCTGGGACAACGGCGCGCTGCTGGCCGCGGATCAGCCGACTTTCGCCCACTACCTGTCCCAGGCGGGATACGATACCGTGCTGTCCGGCAAGATGCACTTCATCGGTCCGGACCAACTGCACGGGTTCCGGATGCGGCTGACCACCGACATATACTCCTCGGATTTCGACTGGGTCAAGCCGGAGTGGATCGGCCTCAAGGAGACGGGGGGAAGAGACTGCGAGCGGGTAATGGCCGACCGGCCGGCCTACAACGCCGCGGGATATACGGGCGACGGCGTGCGGATCGGGCAATGGCACGATGCGCTCAGTTACGACGAGGAAACCCATTTTCGCGCCATTGAGTACCTTCGGTCGAGAGACGCCTGCGGGGGAGACGGGCCCTTCCTGCTTTGCGCGTCCTATCACCATCCCCATGAACCGTTCTGGCCGCCCGAGGCCTGGTGGCAGCAATACGAAGGGAAGGAGATCGAACTCCCCGAATTTCCTCAGGGCCTGGATGAACGCCACTCCATGATGGACCTGAACCTGAATGCCTATCACGGCACGGGCCGATACGACCTGCGGGACGAAGATGGCCTCTACCGGCTTCGCCGCGCCTATTACGCGCTGGTTAGCTACATGGACGACAAGGTCGGCGGCCTGCTGGACGCCCTCGAAGAGACCGGCCTGGCGGAGAACACGGTGGTGGTTTTCGCCAGCGACCACGGCGACATGTTGTGCGAGCGCGGCATGGTGCAGAAACGATGCTTCTACGAGTGGTCCTGCCGGGTACCCCTCATCGTCCGGTATCCGGACGGTTGGCGGGCGGGAACGTCAAGTCCCCGTCCCGTGTCCCTGATCGACCTGCTACCGACCTTCTGCGACCTCGCCGGCGTCGAGGACCGGCTTCCCCACGACGGCGAAAGCCTGGTATCGTCTTCCGCCATGGACGAGACGGACCGCGTGGTCTTCGCCCAGGCACACGAGGCCGTGGGCATGCCCTGTATCATGGCGCGGCAGGGCCGGTACAAGTACCATTACATCCACGGTTACGAACCCCGGCTTTTTGATCTGGACAACGACCCCGGCGAATGGCATAATCTTTCCGGCGAGGACGCCTGCCGGCAGGTGGAAGCGCGTCTTCGCGATCGGATCCTGGACCGGTTCGACCCGGATGCCATCGCCGAAGAAAATCTGGCCAGCCTGTACCGGAGGCGCCTGATACGAGATACCATGGCGCGCCACGGCAGCACGTGGAGTCACGAACCCGGATTCGACTACCGGCGGGGCGCCATGAAGCAGTATATGCAGCCACCGTCCGCACACCAGTAAACCATAATACGGCCCGTCGTGACAGGCGGGCAATCCCAGGGAGGCTGTCCATGCTCCGCGCAGGATTCATCGGCGCCGGGGGCCGTTCCCAGAGCGCTCACTACCCGGCCGTCGCCCGGTTGCCGGACGTCGAGATGGTCGCCGTGTGCGAACTGGACGAGGCGCGCCTGGCGGAGGTAACCGGGCGCTACGACTTTCCGCACGTCTACACCAACCATCGCGCCATGCTGGCGGAGGTGGAGCTGGACATGGTCTACTGCGTCATGCACGAGAAGTGGCTGCTCCAGCCGGCCCTCGACTGTCTCCGCGCGGGCAAGCACGTTTTCATCGAAAAACCGCCGGGAAAGGACAGCAACGAAACGCGCCTGCTGCTGGACGCGGCCGTTGAGCACGACGTATACGCCATGGTGGGATATCAACGGCGCTATACCACGGTAGTCCGCGAGGCCATGCGCCGCGTGCGCTCCAGCGGACCGGTCTCCCTGGCCGTGACCACCTTCAACAAGAAATTGCTGTTCGACAAACCAGGATTCTCCACGACCCTCTGGGACGACGTGACCCACGTGGTGGACCTGCTGCGTTACATGGTGGGCGGCGAACCTGTCGAGGTGACCCGGTACCGGGACAAGTTCGATTCGGTCGACTGGAACCACTACACGGCGCTGGTCCGGTTCGCCGGAGGCGCTACCGGGGTCGTATTCGGCAACCGGGCATCGGGCGGCCGGGTCTTAAGCGCGGAACTGCACGGTGTCGGCATTGGGTGCTACATGAAACTGCCCGAAGAAATAGACATTCGCGAGGACGACCGGCAGACCGTGCTGCAGGGCTGGGAGATCAATGGCGACGATCCGGAAGACACACCCCGCTACGAAGGCGCCCTCGCCATGCATGAGCATTTCGTCGATTCCATACGCAACCAGACCATTCCCATCAGCGATCTTCGGGACGTCATACACACCGTCCGCCTTGTGGACTGGATCGAAACGGGCCGCTGTCCCGATTGACGCGGTTTTTCGGTCTACGAAGCGGCAGTCCGGCGCATGATAGCGGCGCCCTGGACCAGACGAACAGCCGCGGCGTGGCGAATGGTTGCGGCGCCCGGGTACCACTGTGCCATGGAACGGCTCAACTTTCCAAAACCGGGTACCACAGTGCCATGGAACGGCTCAACTTTCCAAAATACGCATTTGAAATCGATACGGACGAAGCGGGCCGAAACGTCATATTCGACGGGGTCCGGCGCCGATTCGTCCGCCTGACCCCCGAGGAGTGGGTCAGGCAGCACCTGGTCCGCTACCTGGTGGAGGAGCGGGGTTTTCCCGCCGGCTGGGCGGCCGTGGAGAAGGGTTTCCAGTATGCCGGAACCCCCGTTCGCGCCGACGTGATCATGCACGACCAAAATGGCCGGCCGGTACTTATGGGGGAATGCAAGGCGCCGGAGGTTCGCGTGACCGAGGAGGTTTTCGAACAACTGGCCCGGTACAATTCGGTCATCGACGCCCGGTACCTGGTGGCCACCAACGGCAGGACGCACTTCTGCTGCGAACACCGGACAGGCGGCGGGTATACCTTTCTTTCTGAACTGCCCGTCTTCAAGCGTGACCGAGGAGTCTGACGGTGGCGGAAGGCCTGAATCTGGTTGCGCGCGAGACGCTGGAACAGCGGGTCAGGGTGCCGGTATACATCACCACGGCCACTACTATCTCGACGACATATACGAGGAACCGGGCCCCACGCAGTTCATCCCCGGCAGCCACCGCGCCGGCAGTCACCGCGCCGGCAGTCACCGTGCCGGCCGCCGGCCGTCCAACGGCGAATCCACATGACGCGGCGTCGAACCCCGGACCGCCAGCGGCGGCTGCTGGGCGAGCATGCGCAGAGCAATTACGACCAGTCCTGACCGGGAACACATGGCTTGCCCATTCACCAAGGCAGAATCACCCGTCTGAATGACCTAACCATCATACGCGATCAAGGAGGCACACGAATGAAAACCGCCAGGTACACCGTCATGTTTTTGCTCACCGCCTTTTTTGTTCTCCCTGCCGACGCGCAGACGCGTGAAGAAGGCCCCTGGTGGCCCCATCCCACATGGGGCAAGGACGACCAGGCCGGCGGCTCCAACTGGATCACGCCCGAGAAGGTGTTGAAGGCCCTGACCCTGGTCAAGACGGGGCAGATCTACGAAATCGGCCAGGTCTACAGCGCCGACATGCCCCTCTTCGGCCAGCGGACTTACTCCATGGTCATCCCAGGTTCTCCCACGGGCGAGCCCATGGGATCCAACAACCTGATCTATTACGACGAGTTCCTGGTCGCCGAGATCGGACAGGTGGGCACCCAGTTCGACGGACCGGGCCATATCGGCGAGCGGATAACGATGGCCGACGGTACGGAGAAGGACGTCTTCTATAACGGGTTTACCAACGATGAGATCAAGGGCCCCTATGGCCTCGTCAATCTGGGCGTCGAGCACGTCAAACCCTTCGTGACCCGCGGCATCCTGGTCGACGTCGCCGCGTACAAGGGTGTGGAATCGCTCGACCACAGCTACGAGGTGACGGTTGCGGACGTGCAGGGCGCGCTTCAGCGGCAGGGCATCGCGGAGGACGGTCTCGAACCGGGCGACGCCTACTTCATTCGGTACGGCTGGGCGCGGCACTGGAACGACCCCGGTACGTACAACGCCGCTCCGCCCGGCATCGGAATGGCCGTAGCCCGGTGGGTGGTCGAGAAGAAGGCTTCGATGATCGGTTCGGACCAGTGGACCACCGAGGTGGTCCCCAATCCCGATTTAAGCCAGGCCTTCCCGGTCCACCAGGAACTGATTACCCGGAACGGCGTCTGGAACCTCGAGAACATGAACCTGGACGAACTGTCCGAAGACGGCGTCTACGAGTTCCTTTTTATTCACACGCCCATACGGTTCAAGGGAGCAACGGGATCTCCGGCCCGGCCGATCGCCATCAGGTAGATTACGACGACGATGAGTGATGGACCAGCCTTGTATGTTTACCTCAATTCGAGTTCTTTCAACCAGGCGTCAACCTGTCCAAAGGCGTCCTGCTGCCATTGATCCGCCGTGCGGTCGCCAAGTAAGTGGGAACCTTCCACGAACCTTCTGACGCACGTCGGACCGTAGTCTTCCACGTCCCGGAACTTGTCGGAGATCAAGCAGTAGCCTTGCCGGGCTGACTGAACTCCGAGTAGTGGTCGGGTTGCTTCTACAAGCGCGTCGATCCCATCCGGGAAATTACGTACGGAATAATAGATGTCGTAGGCGTCTTTGTGCTTTTCACGCTTGGCGATGGCATAGCCTTTCATGGCTAGGAGTGCTGGTATCGAAGCGACGGTGATGTGAACGAGATTTCTTCCTCCACCAGGCATGTATCCGTCGATGGCGACCAATTGATTGTATTTAAGTGCGAGCTCAGCCCCGTCGGCGCGCTGGACTGCAAAATCGCTGAGAAGCGGTGGCTTGTTCTTTGTAATTTGCGCGTCCCGTGGCATCAGGAAGTCTACTACGACATCTATGTCGGGTCCGCCGTCCCTGGCAGGTACGGTGCGCACGAGTTGAAAGCTCCGCAGATTGTCCCGTTGAAGGTAGTCATGTTTCTGCAGGATTTCCACAAGGCGGACATATTCGCCGTCGCCCAAGGCAGAAGGGTCGAGCCCGAGGTCCACGTCTATGGTTCCACTGTGGGGCATGTCGGCGTCGCTCAGCAACAGCCAGGGAACGGCGCCGCCGATAACCGCAAATTTGCCTTCAAAGCTTCCGAGGATTTGGGCGATCTCGACCAGTACGGATCTGACCGCTGATGTCGTCCGGTCATCGTAGTCACCGGCGAATTGAGGCTCTTTCATAACCATGGAAAGCACTCCAAGGCCAGATGGTCGGCGGCCTCACGATCCCGATCGTTACCGTTCCAGAGGTCGAGGTACGTGATGATCGGACTGGCGCAGAAGATGCCCGGCGTCGGCTGAACGGCGTCCGCGAATAGACTCTCATCTTTTGGGATGTACAGGATGACATTCGCTCCCTTCGCAGCATGAGTCAGCTTCAATGTTTCCTCCAGCAAACGAGCGCCAGATTCGTCGGCGTAGAAGCTGAGTGTGCCATCGCGGGAAAAGGGCGCTATCCATTGAGCGGCCGAGTTGGACGCAAAAATGACGCGCGGAAACTGTGGCTCCGCATTCAGCTTTCCCGACAACCGTTTCGTGAGTTGATCGCCGTGATAGAGCGTGTATCTGTCTATACGTTGACAGGCTGGCTGGCGGTAGTTTTCGCGCCATGTCTTCATTAGCGCATCCGGCTGGACTAGGATTATACCAGAGTCTCGTTTTTCGATCCATTCCCGTTCGAGCAGGGCTTTGCGGACGTTGCTTACGTGGCCAAGGCTTGCATTGGCCGCTTCCGCCAGATCGGCGACCCGCCATGCCCTTCCAGGATTGCGAAGGAGGACCCGAAGGATTGCGGCCGCTTTAGGGGTGAACACCGATCGCAGTGCGCGGGTTTCGGACTTGGGCCTATCTGCGAACGCTCGATCGATATAGACATTGTCGAATGCGAGGTGAGCGTTCCCAATCAGATCCAGGTAGGCGACATCATGATCTGAGCAGATCGATCGAGCATCGGGAGACAGGTAGGGACTCACGATCATGGGTATCAAACGTCGGCTGGGATCTCCGTGACCGGACTGACGAGTATGCGCCAGGTAGCCCATGATTTGATAGACCGCAGACCGAACAATACTGGGAGCACCGTTCGACTTGACTTCGATGATGAGCGCGTATGCGACATCGCCGTGCTCGAACTCGATCCATCCGTCTATGCGTTGATGGCTTCCGAGCAAGCGCTCACGTTGTACCGAACTGACCTCCAGGCGCGGCACGTGGTCGAGCAGGTCGCGGACCGCGTTCATGGCTTTGGTCACCAGTTCGTTTCCTTTTGTGTTCGTTTTCATCATATGCTGAAAATAACAGTTATAGTGGAAAGCGACAAGTTTTTTCACTTTTATGATAGTTTTCATCGAATACTGAAAGCATGTTTGTTGATGAAAATACATAGCATGCGGCGGCTTCAGCGAATGTGGGTAGCGTCTGGGGGCGGTGTTTCTAGGCTGGAGTGTAATTGCCCGGGTGTGCAAGCTTTGGGCTTGGTTTACCTGGAAATGGAGGGCAGATTCTTTACATCGTACTATTCCCTGGTAAATTGGGGATGGTAGTGAGTCTCAAGTAATGCCGTAAATCGCTTAAGAAACTTGGATATACCATTTCAATTTTGGATTGATAGTACATACAGGAGGTCGTTATGACGGGAAACTCAGGTGAATTCGAAGGAAAGGTGGTCATCGTAACCGGCGGCGCCAAGGGGATCGGTGGGGGCATCGTCCGTGCATTTGCCGATGAGGGGGCGCAGGTCCTGTGCGCCGATATCGACGACGAAGCGGGCGCTGAAATCGCCGCCTCGAGCGACCGCATACGCTACGTCCACGCCGATGTGACCACAGCCGACGTGTGCCGTTCCCTTGTGGAAAGGGCGTCGGAGGCCTGGGGCGGGGTGGACATCCTGTGCAACAACGTGGGGATACAGCCCACCACGAGCTACCTGCCCGCCCACGAACTCTCCGAAGAACAGTGGGACCGGATCATCGACGTGAACCTCAAGAGCCGCTTCCTGATGGTCAAGTACTGTGTTCCCGTGATGAAGTCTCGGGGTGGCGGCGTAATCATCAACACGGCGAGCGTCCAGGGACTTCAGTCGGCCAAAGACATCTCCGCGTACGCGGCGAGCAAAGGCGGCGACCTGTCACTGGTGCGCCAACTGGCGCTGGATTATGCCGAGGACAATATTCGTGTAGTCGCGGTCAACCCGGGTACCATCGAAACACCACTCCTGCAAGAAGCGATCGA
>CAZZNP010000030.1:17734-21455 GCA_964655785.1 uncultured Gemmatimonadota bacterium | reverse complement strand
GACTGATGGCCCGGGGCGCGTGGGCCTGATCGCGGCCCGTGGTGACGGGGGACTGATGGCCCGGGGCGCGTGGGCCTGATCGCCCGGGGAGCGGATCGCCTACCGTGGCCCGGGGGGCATGGGCGTGATCGCTTCACAGTGGGCCTGATCGCCTACGCCGTTTCGTCGCTGTCCTTCGACTTGAAGATCCGCAGCAGCCGGCTGAGCGGGTCGTAGAACTCGCCGACGACCCGTTCCTTCAGGGGAATGATGGCGTTGTCCGTGATGGTGATTTCTTCGGGGCAGACGTTGGTGCAGCATTTGGTGATATTGCAGTAGCCGATGCCCTGGTCGTCCTTGAGGTCCTTCAGGCGGTCCTCGGTATCCAGGGGATGCATTTCCAGGGCCGCGTTGTGTACCATGAGCCGCGGACCGATGAACTCCTCGTGCAGATCGTGTTCCCGCAGCACGTGGCAGACGTCCTGGCAGAGAAAGCACTCGATGCACTTGCGGAATTCTTGGACCCGCTCGATATCGTCCTGGTCCATGCGCCAGGTGCCGTCCGCGTCGTCCGGCCTGCGGGGCTTGAAGGGTTTGACCTTCATCTTGGCCTCGTAGTTCCAGGATACGTCCGTGACGAGATCGCGGATGGTCTTGAAGGCCTTCATGGGCTCGATGGTAATGGTTTCGTCTTCGGGCAGATCGCTCATCCGCGTCATGCACATCAGCCTGGGATTGCCGTTTACTTCGGCGGAACAGGAGCCGCACTTGCCGGCCTTGCAGTTCCAGCGTACCGCCAGGTCCGGGGCCGATTCAGCCTGTATCTGGTGCACCGCGTCCAGCACCACCATGCCTTCGTCGATCTCGGTGGCGTAGTCTTCGAAACCGCCGGTCTCGCCGTCGCCGCGCCAGATTTGGAAATTGGCCGTCGCCATTATCTGTTCTCCTCGATGATCGCTGCCAGGTCCTCCCTGAGCGGTTGGACCGGAACGCGGTTGATCACCATTTCGCCGTTTTCATCCCTGTGCTGCGTGATGTTGATGCCGCCGAACTCCTCGTCCTTGTCCTCGTAGTCCTCGCGGAAATGGGCGCCCCGGCTTTCCTTCCTCTCCAGCGCGGCGCGGGCTACCGCCTCCGACACGATCAGCAGAAACTTCAGATCCAGTGCGGTATGCCAGCCGGGGTTGTATTCCCGGTTGCCGATGACGGAGACGCTGCCGGCCCGTTGCCGGAGGTCGTCGATCACTTCCAGCGCTTTCTGCATATCCCCTTCGTTGCGCACGATGCCCACGAGCTCTTGCATCCGGTCCTGCAACTCGTACTGGATGTCGAAGGGATTCTCGCCGCTGTTCTCCCGGTCGAAAGGCGCAAGGGTCTCGCTGACGGCCGTTTCGACCTGGCCTTCGTCAATGGTCCCGACCCCGTTCTCGCGGGCGAATTCCGCCGCGTACTTGCCGGCACGCTGGCCGAATACGAGCAGGTCGGATAAGGAATTGCCCCCCAGCCGATTGGCGCCGTGAAGCCCTGCGGCACATTCCCCGGCGGCGAAGAGACCGGGCACGGTGGTCATCTGGGTGTCGGCGTCCACAAGTACGCCGCCCATCACGTAATGGGTGGTGGGACCCACTTCCATGGCCTCTTTCGTGATGTCGATGTCGGCCAGTTGCTTGAACTGGTGGTACATGCTGGGCAGCTTGCGCTTGATATGCTCTTCGGCGTTGGAGAGTTTCTCTTTGATCCACGCGATGTCGAGGTATACGCCGTCGTGGGGCGACCCGCGGCCTTCCCGGATCTCCCGGACGATGCACCGCGCCACGTGGTCGCGCGTTAGCAACTCGGGCGGCCGGCGGGCGTTCTTGTCGCCCTGCGTGTATATCCAGCCCTCTTCGGGACTGTCCGCCGTCTGGTTTTTGTACAGATCCGGAATATCGTCGAACATGAACCGGTTGCCTTCGCTGTTCGTCAGGATGCCGCCCTCGCCGCGGACGCCCTCCGTGACCAGGATGCCCCGGACGCTCGGCGGCCAGACCATCCCCGTCGGATGGAACTGAACGAATTCCATGTCCAGCAGTGCGGCTCCGGCGTCGTAGGCAAGCCCGTGTCCGTCTCCCGTGTATTCCCAGCTGTTGCTCGTGATCTTGAAGGCCCGGCCGATACCGCCCGTGGCGAGGACGACCGCCTTCGCACGGAAGACCCGGAAGCGGCCGCGCTCCCGGTCGTAGCCGAAAGCGCCGACGACCCGGTCGCCGTCCTTCAGCAGGGCCACGATGGCGTGTTCCATGTACACTTCCATGCCCTGGTGGATCCCGTAATCCTGCAGGGTGCGGATCATTTCCAGGCCGGTCCGGTCGCCCACGTGGGCGAGACGGGGATACTTGTGACCGCCGAAATTTCGCTGGAGGATCCGTCCGTCCGCCGTCCGGTCGAACAGGGCGCCCCAGGCTTCCAGCTCCCGGACGCGGTCGGGCGCTTCCCTGGCGTGCAGCTCGGCCATGCGCCAGTTGCTCAGGTACTGGCCGCCCCGCATCGTGTCGGCGAAATGGACGCTCCAGCCGTCCCGGTCGTCCACGTTGGCCAGGGCCGCCGCCACGCCGCCTTCGGCCATGACCGTGTGGGCCTTGCCCAGCAGGGACTTGCAGACCAGCCCCACCGACACCCCGGCTGCCGAGGCCTCGATCGCGGCCCGAAGCCCGGCGCCGCCGGCGCCGATCACCAGCACGTCATGTTCGTGTTTCTGGTATTCCGCCATTAAAGGATGCTCCAATCGATCATCACAGGATTCTCCAATCCGTCCATACGCCCATGGCCACGAGGCGTACGTATATATCCGTGAATCCGACCCAGACCAGGCTGAGCCAGGCCCAGGTCATGTGTTTTTTGTTCAGGCATGAAACGCAGTTGTAACTCGCATGCCGCACGGGCGCTTTCGAAAGCAGGTCCAGGTTTCCGCCGATCAGGTGGCGCAGGGAGTGGCAGCCGAACTGGTAGCCACCCAGCAGGATGACGTTCAGGGTCAGCACGAGGGTCCCGACGCCGATGCCGAATGTCGTTTCGCCGGTCGCCGCGTCCGTAAACCACATGGCCTTCCAGGCGTCCTGGCACAGAAAGATCCAGATGATGAACACCAGGTAGAGGAAGTACCGGTGTATGTTCTGCATGATCAACGGGAAGGACTGTTCCCCGCGGTACTTCTTCCTCGGTTCGGAGACGCTGCAGGAAGGAGGATCGGCCCAGAAGGCCTTGTAGTACGCGCCCCGGTAGTAGTAGCAGGTGATCCGGAAACCCGCCGGCGCCCAAAGGATCAGGAATGCTGGTGAAAAGGGGAGCAGGGCAGGCCACCATTCGGGCTTTGGACCGAAGAGGGCGTGGGACGAGCTGCCGAAGATCTCGGGTGAATAAAAAGGAGAAAGATAGGGACCCCAGGCGTAGAACTCACCCTGAAAGGCTGCCCAGGTAGAGTAGACTACAAAGGCGGAGAATACGCCTAATGTAATCAATTGCTGCACCCACCATGCATCACTGCGGCGCGTCTGACCGAAACCGCTGGTCTTCAGCGAAACACCGGTTGTCGACATAGTTTATCCTCTTGAAACCAGTATCTGAAACGGCCGGATATCACCGGTAAAACACATTAGCGCAAATTAGATGATGCGGGGCCGCAAGGCAATAGAAAAATCATGTTCCGTGGGCGGTGGTTCAGAAACGCATCCCCACGTGTTCCATTGGTATAAAACAATGGCCG
>CAZZNP010000030.1:0-17634 GCA_964655785.1 uncultured Gemmatimonadota bacterium | reverse complement strand
TCCAGACGCGCCGCGACCGGCCTGACGCCCCGGGTTCTGATCCTCGGTGCCGTCCTGGCCGTGTTCGTGGCGGTATGGACGCCTCACACCAATTACGTGATGCACGGGCCCAGGCTCACGCTGAGCCACCTCTCGATCGCGGCCCTCGTTTCATTTCTCCTGGTGATCTTCTGTGTGCAGATCCCGCTGCGAAGGTGGTGGCCCGACCGGGCGCTGTCCGCGAGCGAACTGGCCGTGCTCTTCGTCTTCTGCCTCGTCTCGTCCACGATTCCGGGCAAGGCCTTCGTGGACTACTTTATCGGAATACTCGCATCCCCGTTCTACTACGCCACACCGGAGAACCGCTGGGCCGACACCTTCTTCCCCCATCTGCCGGGATGGCTGGTCGTCGGGGACGATTCGGGGGCCGCGACGGGGTTCTACGAAGGCGCCGGCCAGAGCATTTTCCTATGGATCGACTGGATCGTTCCCCTGTTCTGGTGGATGTGCATGCTGGCGGCCCTGTTCGTGGTCATGGCCTGTATCGCCGTGATCTTTCGCAAACAGTGGGTCGAGCACGAGCGGTTGTCCTTCCCCGCGGTCCAGATTCCCGTAATGCTCATCTCGGGAACGACCGGGAGGGGCCTGATGCCGGGCTTCATGGCGAACCGGTACTTCCAGGTGGGATTCGGGGTCACCTTCGCCTTGCTGGCGTGGAACAGCCTCGCCTATTTCGGCTCCGTGCCGGCCATACCCATCGGCGCGCCTTTTCGGACGGAGATCCAGCTGGCCCAATCCGTTCCCCCGACCCAGGTCCAGTTCAACCTTTTCATGATGTGCTTCGCCTACTTCGCCGATTTGAAAGTGCTGTTCAGCATCTGGTTCTTTCACCTGCTGGCGCTGATGGAGATCAGCCTGCTCAACCAGCTGGGTGTTTCGGCGTCCGGCGTGGCGGGCGGTTCCCATTTCATCGTCAAGACGCAGCACTTCGGCGGGTTCTGGGTGTTCGTGCTGTGGGGACTGTGGATCGGGCGGCATCACCTGATGGCGGTAGGGCGCAAAGCCGCCGGACGGGCGCCGGAGATGGACGATTCGAGGGAACTGCTGTCTTATCGTACGGCGGTGGCGGGACTCGTCCTTGGACTTTGCTACCTGCTCTTCTGGCTGAACCGCATGGGCATGTCGGTGGACGTGGCCGCCCTCTTTCTGCTGATCACCCTGGCGCTCTACGTGGGTGTCACCCGCATCGTCGCCGAGACCGGCCTCGTTTTCCTCGACCTGCCCGTCAACTCGAACGAAATGACCGTATCCGTCATCGGTTCGACCAACCTTTCTCCTTCGAACCTCACCGCCCTGGGACTTACGCACGCCATCTCCCACAATCACCGCGGTATCGGCCTTTCGTCGCTGATTCACGGACTGAAGGTCTCCGATGGCTTTACCCTGTCCAGGAAGGGTTTGTTCGCCGCGGTGTGCGTCGTGCTCGCACTCACTTTCATCGTCACGAATGGCTATACGATATACGCCGGAGCCGCTGGCACGGGCGCCCATGATTTCGCGCCGCTACGGGCCGAAGGCTTCTACGACCAGTTGGCCACCTGGTTCAATAACCCCTACACCCTGTCCTACGAAGAGATCTATTTCCTGCTCCTGGGCTCGGCCATTACCTGCGGCCTGCTGTTCATGCAATACCACTTCCCCGGCTGGCCCTTCCATCCTATCGGCTACATTGTGGCCTTCGCAGACATCATCAACTTCGAAATCACGTCGATCTTCATGATCTGGCTGATCAAGGTACTGCTGCTGAGGCTGGGCGGTTTCGAATTGTACCGTCGGATGCAGCCGGCCGTGATCGGCGTGCTGCTGGGTTACGCGGCGGGCGTGACGCTCTCCCTGGCCGTCGATATGATCTGGTTCCCCGGCCAGGGTCATAATGTGCACAACTGGTAGGGGCTGTTCCGGCGGACCAGGCGGACCAGGCGGGCCAGGCGGATCAGGCGGGCTCGTCGGACCAGGCGGACTAGAAGATCTCGGCGATGTGCGGGGTGTCCGGATTGCCGGCTCGTCGGATTATGCGGACCAGGCGGACCAGGCGGACTAGAAGATCTCGGCGATGTGCGGGGTGTCCGGGAAATACAGGGTATCGACGATGTAGGCGGCCAGAACCCCGATCACATACCCGGCGAGGATGCCCAGGAACAGGGGTTGGACCTTCCGGTAAAGCCCGACGCCGCCGATCCGCAGCAGGATGACCTGCACGAGCCACGCCACGAAGAGGGTGAAGGCGACGCCTCGTATGGGCGCTGAAGCTCCGATGGCGAATCCGATGGGATTGAGCGGCCACCAGTAGAAGAGGTACCGACCCAGGGCCAGCAGCGTGCTGACGGCCATGCCGATTCCGAGGAAGAGGATCTCGAGTGAGGTGATCTGCGTGGCGTTCTTCATCCACTTCACCACCAGATCGAAGAAGAGGTTCCCCGTGTTGCGCAGGTTGATGTGCAGGTTGTCCGCCCCTTCCGTGTATCCCGAGTAGACCACGTAACCCGTCGAGATCGCCGTCCCCGCCACAAAGGCGAGGCAGACCAGCAAGAAAAGCCGCCCCCGGTTCTCCCCGAGGTAGTCCCGCCAAAAGGCGACGTGCGAGAGACCGACCATCGTGAAGGTCCGCCAGTTCCGTGCGAAAACGTTGGTCAGTCCGAGCCCGGTCAGCGTAGACGCAGACAGGTTGGCCGAACCCACCATCCCCACCGTGAAGGCGTGGGCGTTAATCGGCAGGTCGAGGTTGATCAGGCCCGCTTCGGCGAGTATGCGCGCGATGCCGAAATAGAACACCAGCAGGAAGAACAGGAAGAGTGTGGCGATGGGGATGGAGAAACCGATGGCGTTCAGCCAGGCGATCATGAAGAGCAGGCCCAGGACAAGGCCGATGACCGCCGTGCGGTAGGAGAACAGTTCGTTCTCGTCGCGCAGGTCGCTTTTCCTTCCGAGTGATTTCCGCAGGACGTTCCGGATGTGATTGCGGGCCATCCAGCCGCTGATCAGGGCGAACATGATCAGGCCGCCGCAGAACTGGATGGACACCAGTCCGCGGGGTACGATCGTCTCCGCCGGCGAGACCACGCCGAACCGATTGAGCAGGCCGGTTTCCACGATGCCCAGCACCTGGAAGAACCAGACGCTGAAGAGGATCTCGACATTGACGAAAAAGGCGAAGCAGAGGACGTAAGGCACGATCCGAATAGGGATCGGCGGAAAGGCCGGATCGATGACCACGTTGAACACCGGTCCGGGAAGGGGGATGTGGGGCAGCACGCCCCAGAAGCCGATGATATTCCAGGCCATGACGGCGAGGCTTCCAGCGAGTCCGACCTGGAACAGCCGGTTGCCGAAGAGGGCCGGCCACCTGCCGGTTGAGTCCGGCCCGGTCTCGAGCAGGCGGAGCACCACCTCACCCATGGGGAACTGAAGCCGCTCGTGTTCCACCCACTGTTTCCTGAAGATCACGACCATGCAGGCGCCGATGAGAAGCAGCGCGCCCAGGGCCGACATCCACCAGAAGAGCGGGATGACCCAGTCCTGCCACGGTATGGGCAGACCGGAAGGCCGTCCCGCGAAGAAATCCGATACCTGTCCCTTGTCGTTCGGAATGACCGCCCATTCAGGAAGATAGGCGAAAAAGTGGGCCTCCCACTGGTTCTCCGGGCTCGCGAAGTAATGGGGCGCGGTGATTACGCTGATGAGATAGCGGACCATGCCCCAGTCGGGCACCGTGGCCGCGATCAGCCCCATGGCGAAGATGACCAGGAGCTCGGGCCGGGTCAGCGCAGCTTCCCGGGCCACGGAGCGGACCAGCGCGTTCGGAAGCAGGACGAGGGCAAGGAAGGGAATGAGCAGGCACAGCGGCATCTGGGGGAAGGTCAGATAGTTGTAGTTCAGCTGTGCGGAGGCGTGCTGTCCCCAGAATGCGACGCAACAGGCGAAGACCAGGCCCAGGACGGCTGTTTTGAGGGATATGGGTTTCACGGTCGGCTTGGCCATGCTAGGTCATGCCTGGTCGCGGCTGGGCGCGCCCGGACATGCCGGAAGTCACTCCTGGATAGAGGTCTGGTTGCGGCTGGTCGCGGCTGGGCGCGCCCGGACATGCCGGAAGTCACTCCTTGATGGAGGCCGTGCCGCGCTTGAGCCAGAAGCCCCCGTCGACGCGCAGTACTTCCCCGGTGACGTAGTCCGCCGCGTCGGAACACAGGAAGGTGGCCGCCTTTCCCAGGTCCTCAATCGTGCCCATCCGGCCCCAGGGAAGCCGCTTGCCGCCCTCCTCGATCTCTTCCTCCGTGGAGTACTCGCGCTCGCCCGGCGTGTCTGTCCACCCCGGTTCGATCACGTTCACGCGGATACGGTGCTCCAGCAGTTCCAGGGCGATGATGGCGGCCATGTGGTTCATGCCGGCCTTTGCAGAAGAATAGGACAGGGACGTGGGGAAGGGCAGGAAGGACATGACCGAACTGATGAAGAGGATGCTGCCGCCCTTTCCGGCTGCCGCCATTTTCCGTGCGCCGGCCTGCGCGACGTGGAAAGCGCCGAAGAGACTGACCTCGTAGGTCTTCTTCATTTCGTCCACGTCCATTTCGAGGAAAGGTTCCCGAGTGGAATAGTAAGCATTGGCCACGACGATATCGGGACCGCCGAGTTCGGCCGTTGTCTGATCCACCATGCCGTCCACCGCGTCACGGTCGGATGCGTCCGCGCCGACGACGATCGCCCGCCTCCCCATGCTCCTGATTTCGTCCGCGACCGATTCCCCGTCGTCCCGGTGGCGGAAGTAGTTGACGGCGACGTCCGCCCCGGCACGGGCCATTTCCAGTGCGATGCCCTTCCCGATGCCCCGGGACGAGCCGCTGATCAGCGCTGTCCTGCCTGATAGGTCGATCATGTTGTCTCCGTAATCCACGCGGCATGGGAGGATGTGACGAATGCCGGCGTTGCCTAGAGCCCCATGGCGGTCATGTTCCGGTAGCTGACGGCGATGCTGTCGAAGGGATCGCCGGCGCAGGTGTCCTGTTCGACCACGTACCATTGGGATGCCGCGGTTTCACAGGCTGCGACGATACCTGGCCAGTTCATATTGCCCTCGCCGATCTCGGCCATCACCTGTTCCCGGCCCGATACGCCCAGGTCCTTGAAATGGATGACCGGACACCGGTTCCTCACCTTTCCGATCCAGTCTATCGGGTCGCCCCCTCCGTATTGGATCCAGTAGGTGTCGATTTCAAAGCAAAGGGCGGGGTCGCTGTCCTCGATGAGAATGGCCAGGCCGGTCCGGTCGCCCACGCGCACCAGTTCCGTATGGTGGTTGTGATAGCTGAAAGTCATGCCGGCCTTCTTCAGCCTGAGCGCCACGGCCGACGCGTCCACCGCGAATCGGGCGAATCCGTCCGGATCGTCCCAGTAGGACCTCGGCATGGATCCGACCGCGATGTTCTCGCAACCCCATAGGTGGTGTTCTTCAATTACCTTGTTCGGTTCTTCCTGCAACTGTTCGAAGGGCACGTGCGTCGCGCAGACGCTCAGGCCGGCGTCCCGGATCAGGGTGCCGAGTTCCGCGGGATCGACCGGTCCGAGGGCGGAAAGCTGAATGTGTTCATAGCCTGTGGCCCTGACCTTTTGCAGGGTGTCCGCGATATCGGCCGGTGTCTTCACGTAGTCGCGAAGGGTGTACAGCGTTACGGCGATTTTGCTGTCTGGCATCCGTCTCTCCTTCATTTTTTCTGGGGTTCGAAAGCAGGCGAATCATCCTCCCACGCGCCGCCTACCGGACGCAACTGCCCGAGTCCGGTGACGGGTCGGGTCCTCCCGTCACGATCCGGATCGGCGTACCGTTCGAACCAGCCTTCCAGTTCCCCGCGCAGCGATCCGCATCGGCCGGCATACCCGGCATCGTCCGCGAGGTTGGACCGTTCGTCCGGATCGTTCTCCAGGTCGTACAGTTCGTTCGGTCCATCGGGATACCGGTGCACGTACTTCCACGATTCGGTGCGGATCATGCGCGTGCCGCCGTATTCGTCATAAATCACCACATGGTCCCGGCCGGCATCGGACTGTCCGTCCCGGGTTGGCTGAGCCGACTGGGTTGGCTGTCCGTCCCGGTCTGTGCCGCACATCCAGGCGTCCAGGGCGTTTCTTCCCGGTAGATTGCGATCCCAGGGGACGGGAAGGTCCAGGTACGACAACAGCGTGGGCATGAAATCGTAAGCACTGATCATCGCTGATTGCACGGCACCTTCCGGCAGGCGCCCGGGCTGGCTGATCAACGCGGGTACCCGGATGGAGTTCTCGTACATGTTGAGCGGGCTCGTGCCGTTTCCTTTTCCCCAGAACCCATGGTGTCCCAGGCTGAAACCGTTGTCGCTCAGGAAGATCACGAGCGTCTCCTCGCGGATGCCGTGCCGGTCGAGCCGGTCCAGCAGACGGCCCACGTCGAGATCCATGGCCGTGACGGCCGCGAAGTAGCCCTTCAGGCTCTCGCGGTCGCCCATGCATTCGCGGGTCAGGCCGCCGGCCCAGGGGTGAGCGGGTTCCTGCGGACAGGATTCGAAGGCGCAGTCGTCATAGGAATCGACGATGTCCTGTGGATGGCCCGTCCATGGACTGTGGGGGGCGGTGTAATGGACGCTGAGATAGAAGGGGTCTTCCTGGTTGGCGTGGCGGTCGATGAAGGCCAGCGCGTCGTCGGTGATCACATTCGTTACGTAGCCCGGTTCGGTGACCTGAACGCCGTTTCTAACCATGGGCGCATTGTTATAGGGGCCGCCGCCGAACTGGTGGGTGAACCAGTGGGAAAACCCGTGCTGGGGCAGGGTGCTGTTTCCCAGGTGCCACTTGCCGCTGAGGCCGCAACGCCAGCCGTGGGAGGCCAGTATATCGGTGTAGGCGGTCTCGCCCTCGAGGTAGGAAGCCGCGTCCTCCCCGACGTTGCCCCCCCGGATCCAGTCGTGTACGCCGTGCTGGGAGGCGATCCGGCCCGTCAGCAGCGTCGCGCGGCTCGGTGAGCAGACCGGCGTGGCCACGAAGAACCGGTCGAACCGTACCCCGGTCTCCGCGATGCGGTCGATATGCGGCGTGCGGATTTCGCTGTTGCCGTAGCAGCCGGCCGCCCATACGCCCTGGTCGTCGGTCAAGATGCAGAGCACGTTGGGTCGCGAAGATGCCATGGACGGTCCCGGAACAGGGTGAATTACCCGGAGTACAAGCAGCCGGTCAGGGATTAAGATGGTCGAAACGGGAACTTAGCGTGCCTTTCAAGGAATGTCACGGACATTCTAAACCTACCCAATTGCTGATTGCCATGCATCCGGCCCACCCCGTATATTGTCCCCGCGTATTCAGTATATTGTCCCCCGCGTATTCAGTGGGATCGAGCGCGTACCGCCGGATACTTCTGACTGGCTTGCCGGATTGCAAATTGAAAGTTGAAGCACGCGGATAGACTGCGTGGAAGTGCGAAGACCCGGGACTGAGTCCATGATAAAAACGGCCATCGTGGGATACGGACTGGCGGGACGGCTGTTTCACGCTTATCTGGTATCCCGGACTGAAGGACTGGAACTTGCCGCCGTCGCGAGCCGGGACCCGGAACGACGGGCGCAGGCGGAACGGGACTGGTCGGTCGACACCTATGAGACCCTGACCGATCTCCTGTCGGACGAAGGCATTCAGCTGGTCATTATGGCCACGCCCCACCATACCCACGCCTCCCTGGCCATCGAGGCCATGGAGGCGGGTAGACACGTGGTCGTCGACAAGGTCATGTGCATGTCGGCCTCCGAGGCCGAAGACATGATCGAGGCCGGCGCACGCCGCGGGGTCCTGCTGAGCGTGTTCCACAACCGCCGCTGGGACTGGGGCTATCTGACCGTGCGCAAGGCGGTGGAGGACGGCCTGCTGGGCGATCCCTTCCTGGTCGAAAGGGCGGTGCATCGTTTCCGGGCTTCCAGGGGCTGGCGTACGAACCGGGCGGAGAGCGGCGGCCTGCTCTATGACTGGGGCGCCCATCTGATCGACCAGGGACTGCAACTGCTGGACGGCCGTCCGGAGGCGGTCCACTGCAACGGTCACAAATACCGGTGGGAAGGCGATATCGAGGATCACGTCACCTGCAGCCTGTATTTCGAAAACGGCGCCGAATACCGGATCGAAATCAGCAATCTCTCCCGAATCTCCAAGCCCCACTGGTACGTGCTGGGCACCCGGGGCTCCCTCGTCAAGACAGGACTCGATCCCCAGGAGGACTGGATGAAGCAGGGCGAAATCGAGGCCGCGGAGGAGGCGCCCGAAGACCGCGTGCGGGTCACCACAGAACGAGCCGGGCAGGTGATGGAATTGTCCCTGGACCCGGTGAAGGGCAGCTGGATAGACTACTACCGGAACGTCGCGGCCGTGCTGGACCACGGCGCGGAACTCGCCGTCAAGCCGGAAGAAATGCTGGAATTGATGAAGGTGCTCGACGCCGCCACGGAGTCCCTGCAATCCGGCCACCTCGTACCGGTGAATTGAGGATCGATCGGAACATGGCACACAGGCGAATGGTCATTCTCACGGAGGGCCGGCTGGGCACGTTCTCCTCCAAGACCGCCGCGTCGCTGATCCGCTACAAGCCCGACGAGACCGTGGCGGTGCTAGACAGCGTGCACGCGGGGAAACGACTGGAAGACCTCCTCGAGGTCGGACAGGGCATCCCGGTGGTGGCCTCGTTGCGGGAAGCGATGGCTTTTGAGCCGACCTCGCTGGTCATCGGCATCGCGACGCCCGGGGGCGTCCTGCCCGATGAGTGGCGTACAGTCATCCACGAGGCGATCGAGCATGGTCTGGAGGTAGTAAACGGTCTCCATACGTTTCTGAACAAAGACGAGGCGTTCGTCCGGCACGCCGAACAGAAAGGCGTGCGGCTTTGGGACGTGCGAAAGCCGCCCGACGACCTGGACGTGGGCCGTCACCTGGTCCACGATATGCCCAATCTCCGCGTGCTGACGGTAGGCGCCGATTCCAGTATTGGCAAGAAGATCGCAGCGATCGAAATCGACCGAGCGGCCCGGGAGGCAGGCTGGGACGCCGAATTCGTGGCCACGGGGCAGACCGGGATCATGATCGCGGGAACCGGTATCGCGGTGGACACCGTGGCGTCAGATTACATCTCAGGCGCGGTGGAACGACTCGTGCTGGAGCGAAAGGACCGGGAACTGCTCGTCATCGAAGGCCAGGGCACGATCCTTCACCCCTCCTATTCGGGTGTGTCGCTGGGCCTGCTTCACGGCGCGGCGCCGCAGGCCCTGGTGCTGTGCCACCAGCCGGGACGGGATGTGATGCGCAATCTGCCGGTGCCCGTACCATCCTACGCGGAGCTGATACACGCTCACGAGACGATCGCCAGGCCGTTGTTCGCCTGCCGGGTCGTGGCGGTTTCGCTCAACTGCTTCGGCATGTCCATGGACGATGCCAGGCGGGAAGTGGACCGGGTCGCGCAAGAGACCGGACTTCCGGCGACAGACTGCGTGAAATTCGGATGCGATCCGATTCTGGAAGCGCTGGAGCCGATGAAACCGGAGAGGGACAGATGAAAATCCGGATTCTGTCCGCCGAGGAAGCCGAGGCGGGCATACTGAAACGAAAGCCGCTGAACGAGACGTCGTCCTCGCCGGAGATCGAGGTGCGGAACAAAGCGCTCTTCGGGGAAGCGCTCACGGCGGAGCAGGCGGTAGCAAAGATAATCGAAGACGTGCGCGAGAACGGGGACGATTCGGTAAGGCGCTATGCCCGGTTGCTGGACGGTCACGCCCCCGATGCCATCGAGGTCCCGCAAAGCGAAATCGACGAAGCGGCGGCATCGTTGCCAGCCGGATTGCGGGACGCGCTGGAGACGGCAGCCGGGCGTATACGGTCTTTTCACGAGCGGCAGTCCCACGAGGGGCAGTCTGTCGAATCCTGGACCCACTGGGACGAAGAGGGCGGCACCGGCCAGATCATACGGCCGCTGGACCGGGTGGGCGTCTATGTACCCGGCGGAGGGGCCGCATATCCTTCTTCGCTTCTTATGGCCGTGATCCCCGCCCGAGTCGCGGGCGTCCGCGAGGTCGTCGTGGCTACGCCGCCCGACAGGGACGGCGCGGTACCGCCCGCTGTCCTGGCCGCCGCTTCCGTAGCCGGCGCCGACAAAGTCTTCCGTTTCGGCGGAGCGCAGGCGATAGCGGCGATGGCGTACGGTACCGAGACCATTTCGCCCGTCGACAAGATCGTAGGCCCCGGGAACATCTTTGTGACGCTGGCCAAACGACAGGTGTACGGGATCGTGGACATCGATCAGCTCGCCGGTCCCACCGAGACCCTGCTCATCGCCGACGAGACGGCCGGTCCGGACCTTGTAGCGGCCGATCTGCTGGCGCAGGCCGAACATGATACGATGGCGAGCGCCATCCTGATCACGCCGTCATCCACGCTGGCCCTGGCTGTTCAAAACGCCGTGGAGGAACAACTGGACGAACTGGACCGGGCGGACATAATCCGGTCGTCTTTGGCACAGAACGGTGGGATCGTGCTCGTTTCGGATCTGGACGAGGCGGCCAGGCTGGCGAACGATTACGCGCCGGAGCACCTGTGCCTGCTGTTGGCGGATCCCTGGCCGGTGGTGGACCGGATACGGCATGCCGGGGGGATCTTCGTGGGAGAACATGCTTCGGAGGCCCTGGGCGATTATGTAACCGGCCCCAGCCACATCATGCCCACCGGAGGCAGCGCACGATTTCACTCTCCCTTGAGCGTCCGCGATTTTCTGAAGATCACCAGCCTGTTCGCGGTCAACGAAAAGGCGGAGAAACGGCTGGGACCCGCCGCGATCCGCCTTGCGGAAGCGGAAGGCCTTTCGGCCCATGCCATGGCCCTGCGCCGGCGGCTTTCGAAAGACCGGGACGGCGGTTGAGCCCCGCACGCCAGGCGGTTGAGCCCCGCACGCCAGGCATTTGAGCCCCGCACGTCCGGCTTGAGCCCCGCACGCCAGGCTTGAGCCCCGCACGCCAGGCGGGCCAATCCTGGGTTGTTATCTTCCGACTTCGGCGAGTGATTCCCTGGCCGCCTGGGCCAGGAATCCCATGTCGCTTCCGAGGGTGATCCACTGAAAACCCTCGGCGATGCGCTTCCTGTTGGCGTCCATCGAAATGAATGCGTAGCCGCCTGGCACGCCGAGTTCCTTTGCCCGGTCCATGATGCCCTTGACCACCTTTTCCATCTCGGGATGCGTCGGCTGGCCCACGAAGCCATGGGAGGCTGCGAGATCGTTCGGCCCGACCAGGAAAGCGTCGACGCCGGGTGTGGTGAGAATATCGTCCAGGTTCTCCACGGCCTCGACGGTTTCGATCTGGACCATGATGAACGTTTCCTCGTTGGCGGTGCGGAGGTATTCCGCCAGATCCTGACCGGCGACATTCAGAAAGCGGGCGCCCATGCCGCGAATGCCCATGGGAGGATACTTGGCCGCGCTGACCGCGTATTCCGCCTGCTCGCGGTTGTTGACCCATGGAATGATGAGGCCTTCCGCCCCGATATCCAGCGCCTTCTTGATATGCACCATGTCGTTCCAGGGCACGCGGACGAGGGGGGTGACGTCCCGCCCCCGGGTCGCCTGGATCATGGGGTGCAGGATTTCCGAGTTCAAAGGACCGTGCTCGCCATCGAACCAGATCCAGTCGAAGGGCAGGTTCGACACCAGTTCCACGATGTCGTTGCTCGCGGTGCCGACGGATACGCCAAAGGTCACTTCGCCGTTTCGCAGTTTCTCTTTCAGCTTGTTTTTCATGGATTCTCCCGCTTGTCCAAACTCGATTTGGACGGGTGTCCGCACATGATTTCACGATTGATCCGCACCATCCCGATAAGTATATTGAAACCCGGTGTTCATGGGAAACAGTAATTATCCATCGGGTTGCGGAACGTTCATTCAGGGCTTGCCCCGGTGGGCAGTCTGCTTGCCCCGGTGGGCAGTCTGAAGGAGAATCGTATGGTCCGAGAAACAATAGGCAGGTTTTCGATCGCGCTCGCGGTGGTCGCGGTATTGACCGTCCTGGCCGTCGTCGTGCCGAGGGGCATGGCGCAGCAGATACCCTACGAACCCACGCCCGAGGGGCAGATTCCCGATGCTATCGTCGGCAAAGGCGCCGCGCCCGTAGGCAGCGACCTGGCCTACTTCGAAGAAGACAGTGCGACAAGGGGCTATCTGGCCGAACCGGAAGGACCGGGCCCGAGGGGGGCCGTCATCCTGATCCATGAGTGGAACGGCCTGGTGGACCGCGTGAGACAGGTGGCCGATGCCCTCGCGGCCGAGGGGTATGTAGCACTGGCGGCCGACCTGTACTCGGGCCGAACGGGCAGCAACCGCGACGAGAACATGGCGCTCGTTCGGGAAACGCTGGACGATCCGGACACAATCATACGCAACCTGGACGCGGCGGCGGCCTACCTGAGAAGCAGGCCCGATGTGAACGGCAAGATCGGGGCCATGGGCTGGTGCTATGGCGGCGGTGTCGCCCTGAGCTACGCCCTGGGCGGTGAAAACCACGACGCCACCGCGATATTCTACGGCCGCCTGCTCGACGATCCGGAGCGGCTCGCGTCCATCCATCACGAGGTCTACGGCACCTTCGCAGGGCTTGACCGGGGCCCCTCGCCCGAACAGGTGGGACGGTTCGTCGCGGCGCTTCGCGAGGCCGGCGTAGAGAACGACGTGCACATTTACGACGACGTCAACCACGGGTTCTGGCTATACGTGGACCGCGACCCGAAGAACGAGGCCCCCGCCCTGGACGCCTGGGAGCGACTGAAGGCCTATCTTCAGCGGACCTTGGGAAGCGACTGATGGATGCCTTCGAACAGGCCGTCGCCGAGATCGAGACCTTCGGGTTTACCCTATTGCCCGATGTGTTGACGGCGTCCCAGGTGACCACGCTGCGCAGAGCGTTGATCCGCGCCGCGGAAGAACAGGGGGAGGCCGGATACGAGAACCGGGGAGGCACATCGCTGCTGGTGCGCAACCTGCCCACCCTGGATCCCGTGTTCCTCCAGGTCGTCGACCACCCGGTCGTCCTGCCCATCTTGGAACGGATCCTGGACGAGACGCTGGTGCTGGGCAGCCTGAGTTCACGCATCGTACGGCCGGGAGACGGTTACCAGGATTTACACAGCGACATTCCGCAGCACATGCTCAATCCGGTGTCACCCGTGATGATGAATACAGTCTGGATGCTGGACAACTTCGACGCGGCGATCGGCGGTACGCGCATCGTCCCGGGTTCGCACAAGAGTGGATGGGCCGGTCCGCCAGAGGGGATGGAAGTGCCGCACGTCTGCCAGCCGGAGGCTTCCGCGGGCAGCGTCCTGGTTTTCAACGGCCAGTGCTGGCACGGCGGCGGCGCAAACACCACCGGACGAAACCGGCATGCCCTGTTTGGACACTATCGCAAGTCTATGCTGCTCTTCCAGTTAGACCCGCATGACGGTTTCCGGGATGCGTGGTACGAAAGCCTGTCGCCCCGGCAGAAGCAACTGATGCGCATGCAGAAAGGGGTCGGCGCGCGTCACGCTGCCGACGACCATCTGCTGTAGCCGATCAAAGATTCGGATGTCTGGCCGGTGGGCTGCGCGGCGCCGCGCAACCAGGCACCGGCCCGACACCGGCACTGGCGCTGACACTGGTCCAGCCCGGCACCGACACCGGCACTGGCGTTGACGCCGGCCCGGTGACGCGAGCCCCGTGACGCCAGCCCGGTGACGCGAGCCCCGTGACGCCGGCCGGTGACGCCGGCTTACGGGTCACCAGATATCGATAAAGTTGTAGATACCTTGTATAAACGGAGCAGTCATGGCGAATTCATCAGAACTGAATCAACTGGAAGAGGGTATACGGGAAGCCCTGGATTTCAAAAAGCTCCGGAAGGTGGCCGGCATCGAAGAGGACGTCCTGCCTGCCGTCGTGCAGGATGCCGAGACGAAGGAAGTACTGATCGTGGCTTACGTCAATCGCCAGGCCCTGGAGGAGACCTTGAAGACCGGCATCGCCACGTTCTGGAGCACTTCGCGGAACGAACTGTGGGTCAAGGGCGCCACGTCCGGGAACTCACTGCGCATCAACGAGGTCCGGGTCAACTGCGAGCAGAACTCCGTCGTATTCCTCGTAACGCCCCAGGGCGACGGGGTATGCCATACGAAGGACAGCGACGGCCGTTACCGCACCGGATGCTACTACCGCAGCCTGAAATCGTCCGGGGAACTGGAGTTCATCTGACCGGACAGGATTCATTGCAAGTCCGCTCGGACCGTTTCAGAAAAATCGAAGCAGCACGGTCTTTTGCCAGAAGACAAAACTAAGTGAAGTACTGAAACCGGTTCCGCGCCGACTCCGGGAGGACGTGTACGTATACGGCCGCGCCAAGGGGCGTGTGAAGTCCGTGGGAAGGTCAGGAATCGACACGGACCGCCGGCTTTCTCAGGCGATCACTTCGCCCGACCAGAGCAACTGCAGAAACTCTTTCCAGGGGAGAATGCGTACAGAACCGACGACGCGCTCCGTCGGCTCATTGCAGACGACAATGGCTTTTCGCGGCGCGTACTCCTCAACGAAAGTACGCAGTGATCGAAGCGACCTGGCATCCACTCGGCTCGTCCCCTTTACTTCAATAGCTACCTCGCCGTCGCCCAGCACGTAGTCGACCTCCAATCCCGTTTTCGTCCGCCAGAACCGGATGTCGTAGTGTATCTCGCTGTAGGAAGCGTGCGCTTTCAACTCGCAAAAGATGAAATGCTCGAAGGCTTTGCCAAAAACCGGTCCTCGCGTTTCAGACAGGTGCCTTTTTACGAGGATTCCCGCAACACCTACGTCGAACAGATAGAATTTGGGTGATCTGGTAATGACCTGGCGGCTCTGCCGTCTTTTGAATGGCGCGACCATGCTTCCCAGAAGCGTATCGACGAGAATCTGGTAGTACTCTTTCACCGTCTTGGAACTGACACCGCACTCGCGCGCAACGTTTGAAAAGTTGGTCAACTCGCCGTGTGCGAATCCCATCGCTTCGAAGAACCTGGAAAACGCGGGTACGTTGCGTGTCAATCCCTCGGCGAAGACCTCTTCTTTCAAGTAGTCCTGCAGATAGGCGGTCAAGGAACGGTGGTACTGCGAACTGACATAGTGATCTGGAATCAACCCGCGATTCAAGATCGTCAACAGGTCTATTGCGTCGTCCTTCAATTCGCCGGTCACGATTGGAAACATCTCGTAGCGCCAGGCCCGGCCGCCGAGCGGATTGGCGCCGCCGCGCTTGAGTTTACGTGCGCTGGATCCGCACAGAACAAACCGCAGCCCCCGGTTTTCAATAAGCCAGTGCACTTCGTCCAGCAGCGCAGGTACGCGCTGCACTTCGTCCAGGATGATGGGATGCTCCAGGCGTGAGTCCGATTGCGCGAGTAACCGTTCACGAAGCAGAAACGGACGACGGATGAAGTCCAACATCATGTCTGACTTGAGAAAGTCAAAGACGATGCTGTTGGGAAAGGTCTGGTTCAGGTAGGTGGATTTGCCCGTCTTTCTCGGACCCCACAGAAAGGCCGACTGCCTGTTGGGCAAGTTCATTTTCAATTGTCGGGGGAACATAACCATTTTGGATGTCTCTCCAAAAATATCCTACTTTTTTGGAATATAGTTCAAAATGGTATGAAAAGCAAACCCATTTTAGGCAGGAAAGCAGGGTGCTGTCCTGTCTACCCCCCGAATGCCGCCATGTAGACCCTGGTCCGTTCGTTCAGCACACCGTAGAAGGCCCGCGTCTCCGGGTCGTCGCTGTCCCGCCAGAAGGTAGCAGGTATCCCCGAATCGTTGGCCAGCGGCTCGCGGTCACGATGGCCGTAATAGATCTGCGCGGTCTTCCGGACGGTCCGTGTGGGCCGGGTGGTCGCCGTGTGGAGCACCGACACGTTGAACAGGGCACAGGTACCCGCCGGTCCGTGGAGATCGTAGACGCCCCGTTCCAACTGGGCGCTGTTTTCCTTCAGGACGGGCTGATCGATCGCCTCGGGCGATATGGAAAAACAGTGGGTACCCTCGTCCACGTCGGTGAGATAAGCCATGAGCTGGATGTAGTCCATACGGAGGGGATGGTCGAACCAGTGCGCCTTGTCGCGGTGCCACCGCTGGTGGAATTCGCCCTTGTAGGGCCCCATGGAACGGAGCCCGATTTCGCCGAAACAGAGCGGGCCTCCCATCAGTTCCTCAATGGTCTCGTAGATACCGGGATGGCGAATCAGATCGTCGAAGGCCGGCGTGGTAACGAGTGCGTCGTAGTTGGCTTCCTGGTGATGGCCGTAGGGATGCCAGAAATAGGGGTATTGGCGGCGGTCTTCGTCGAAGAGGTGCTGGAAGCGATCTACCTCCTCGTTTGTGAGGACCTTTCCCAGGTTGATGAATCCGTTCTTACGAAAGAATGCCAGGTCCGACTGTTTCATGAGAATTCCCTAAGCGATGCATTCAACAACAACAAACACGACAATGCACGGCCCGCGGCGCGAAACACGAAGCACGCGGGGCGAAACGCGACGGGCCGCGCAACACCGGAGCTTCAGACCGGCCGCGCGACACGCGAAGCTTCAGACCGGCCGCGGTGTTTCAGACCGACCGCGCGACACGCGGAGCTTCAGACCGGCCGCGGTGTTTCAGACCGACCGCGTTATGCCTCCGTCGACCCTCAGGTTCTGTCCCGTGATGTAACCCGATCCGGGTGAAAGCAGAAATGCGGCGGTTTCTGCGATTTCCTCCACGGTGCCGTAGCGTCCCATGGGGATGCGCGACCTGAATGCTTCCGATTCGGGGAGGCTGTTGATGAATCCCGGAAGGATGTTGTTCATCCGGATGTTGTCGGCGGCGTGGTTATCGGAGTATATCTTCGTGAAGCTCGCCAGGGCCGCCCTGAAGGGGGTCGATACCGGGAAGTAGTGCTCGGGTTCGAAGGCGGCGAAGGTTGAAATGTTCACGATCGATCCGCCGCCCTGTTCGACCATGATCGGGGTGACCAGGCGCGCCATGCGGACCACGTTGAGGAACACGATGTCCAGTCCCTCGTGCCAGTCCTCGTCCGGTATATCCAGGAGGCTGCCCTTGGGAGGATGTCCCGTGCTGTTGACCAGGCCGTCGATGCGTCCGTGGGCGTCCATGGTCAGGTCCACTAGTCTCCGCAGGTCGGCCTCTCCGGTGACGGACCCCGTCACTCCGATTCCGCCCAGTTCCTCGGCGAGCGTTTCCGCCGCACCGGAAGGAGACAGCAGGGAGACCGCCCAACCCTGACCGGCCAGGTTCCTCGCGATGGCCGCTCCCATGCCCCTTCCCGCTCCCGTGATTACTGCTACGTTTTGCGTGCTCATGCCGCTCCCTTCGCCGGATTTGCCGTTCGTCCACCGCGTTCTGATCGACCGAACGTGGTTTCTGTCGTCGTCGATGCCTTACCGGAGTCCGCCGGACAAAGCCACCAGCGGAATCATGGCGATATATAAACAAATGCGTTGCCGCAATCAATGACAGAATGTAGCGTTAGACCAGTGCGACATCGTCTTTTACCTATGAGGTCAATTCATGAA
>CAZZNP010000029.1:33562-37301 GCA_964655785.1 uncultured Gemmatimonadota bacterium | reverse complement strand
TATACAAGAGGACAGTTTCCATGGAATTCAAGGACGACTGGGAGCGCGCCGAACACGACTACGTGCAATGCCTGAACCGGCTCGATGCCGCCAGGGCGGATCTCGACGCGGCGCGTAAAGTACTGCTGGACCTCACGCCGGAGGAGGGACGCAGCGGCAGGCTGCTCAACGTACGCTACCAGAAGAACCGTGGGGCCGTGGACTGGAGGGCGGCACTGCACGCGGTCCTGGAATCGGACGAAGTGGCGCTCGACGAAATCGGCGACAAGTACCGCAAGCCTGAATCGGGCGCCTGGTATGTCCGGCTCAAAAGACTCGCGGTCAACGCACAGCGCACAGGCAGGTGACTATGGACATCAGTTTTTTCACGAGCGCGGGGGGGAACGCCTGGTCCCTGGACGAATGCGCCCGGTGGTCGAAGGAGAACGGCTTCGACTCGATGCGCCTCTCGGCCGGCGGCGCCGTCGATCCGGACCGGATCCTGGCCGAGGGACCGGACGAAGTCAACGACACGCTCAAGCGCCACGGCGTCTACCTGGCCGCGCTTTCGGCCCACAACAACCTCCTGGACGACGATGCGGAACAGGCGGACGCGGCGGAGGAACGCCTTCGCAAGGCCATTCTGGCAGCCTCGGCCCTGGGCGCGCCGGTGGTGGTCACCCATGCCGGCAGTCCCGTGGGCTGGCACTTCTACGGGCAGTACTCGTCGCCCCCCGGCAACCCGGGAGACCGTTCCCTGGAACTGGTCGAGCGATTCAGGACGCGCTACGAACCCCTGGCAAAACTGGCCGGGGACCACGGCGTCACCATCGCCCTGGACGGGGCGGTCCGCATGGGCAACATCGCCTGCAATCCGGAGATGTGGGAACGGGTGCTGGACGCAGTTCCTTCCGATCACCTGGGGCTGTCCTGCGACCCCTCTCACTGGCTCTGGATGATGATCCTGCCGGCCGAGGACGCCATCCGGATGTTCGCGGGCAAGTGGGTCTACGCGGACGTCAAAGACGCCGAGGTGAGCACGCGCATGCTATTCCGGCAGGGCATCATCGGCAACTCGTGGTGGCAGTACCGGGTGCCGGGCCGGGGCCAGCTCAACTGGGGGACGGTCATTGGCGCCCTGGTCGAGTCGGGATACGACTACGTACTCTGCGTCGAGAACGAAGACCGCGGCATGCCCGGACTGGCCGGATTCGCCTTCGGGGGCCGCCACCTCAGGCGGTTCCTGCCGCCCGCGGGAACAGAGTACCAGCGGCCGGCCGGACCCTGGGACGTATCCTGAGCGGTCCGATCATGTGTTCCGAGGTGCGGCGCGCTACGAGACGTTTGGCCGATCGATAACACCCACCGTGACGCGCCGCATGCCGGTTGGCAGACCGCATAGTCCGCTAAGACCAGGTACCCCGCTTTTCGCCGGAGACCTCCATGTACAGTCATGAACCCCTGCCGTCCGTAGACCGTCGCAGGACGGAAATACGTCACCTGGATATCCCATGTGCATTCACCGCCCCGGCCACGAAGGAAGCCTGGGAAAAACGGGCCCGCGCGCTCAGGGAACACATCCTGGTCAGCATGGGACTCTGGCCGAACCCCACGAAATGTCCGCTGAACGCCCGGATCACCGGCCGGGTCGAGCGGGACGGCTACAGCATCGAAAACGTCTATTTCGAAAGCCTGCCCGGGTTCTATGTGACCGGCAACCTGTACCGCCCCGCCGGCGCCGACGGTAAGACCGGCGCCCACGGCAGTCCTCACGCTTGCGGCAATCCTGGTTCCGAAGGCAAGACCGGTCCCGAAGGTACGGCCGACCCTGATGGCAAGACCGGTCCCGAAGGTACGGCCGGCCCTGATGGCAATCCCGATTTCGAAGGTACGGCCGGCCCTGATGGCAAGACCGGTCCCGAAGGCTCCTTTCCGGCCATCCTGAATCCCCATGGTCACTGGAAGGAGGGCCGGCTGAACCACGAGCCCGACGGTTCGATACCGGCGCGGTGCATCAACTTCGCCCTCCAGGGATACGTGGCCTTCGCGTGGTCCATGGCAGGATACAACGACAGCGCACAGTTGGATCACCGGTCCTTCGGGGACGACCGGAAGCAACTCTGGGGTCTCAGCCTGATGGGACTGCAGTTGTGGAACGGCATTCGGTCCATCGACTTCCTTCATACCCTTCCGGAAGTGGACAAGAACCGCATTGCCTGCACCGGCGCGTCCGGCGGCGGCACACAGACTTTCATGCTCACCGCCGTGGACGATCGCGTGCGGGCCGCCGCGCCCGTCAACATGGTATCCGGGCACATGCAGGGCGGGTGCGTCTGCGAAAACGGGCCCAATCTCCGTATCGAGACGAACAACATGGAGATCGCCGCCCTGGCCGCGCCCCGGCCTCTGCTGCTGGTGTCGGCGACGGGGGACTGGACGGTCAACACACCCGATTTCGAGTACCCCGCCATCCGGGCCGTATACGCGCTGTACGAAGCGGAGGACCGTATCGCCCAGACGCAGATCGACGCCGGGCACAACTACAACGCGGCCAGCAGGGAAGCCGTCTACGCATGGTTCGGGAAGTGGATGCTGCACCAGGATACCGGCAGGGACCTGGAAGACCGGTCTGTCGAGCGCCCTGCCAACCGGTCCGTTGAACGCGCTGCCAACCGGCCCGTCGAGCACGCTGCCAACCGGCCCGTCGAGCACGCTGCCGACCGGTCTGTCGAGCGCCCTGCCGACCGGCCCATCGAACCGGAGGCTCCGGGATCCATGTTGGCGATTGCGCCGGGTTCCGAACCCGAAAACCGGGTGGACGAAGAGGGCTTGACGGCGGATTGGATCGACCGGACGCGCAAGCAGCTTCACAAGATGAGACCCGTTGACGCCAGGACGCTGCGCAGGTACCGCCAGGTCATGTCCGCAGGCTTGCGGTCGGCCATCGGTATACCCGGACATCCGGGCGAAGATCTCGCGGAAACCTGGCTGGGACAAAGCAAGGCCGGTTCCGGTATGGTCCGGAGAGGATACATTGGCTGGAGAGACGCGGGGGAACGGATACCGGTAACCGAGTTCCGTCCGGGGGGCAAGCCCCGGGGCGCGGTGCTCGTCGTCCACCCCGACGGCCGGACGGCGCTGACCACGGACAATGAGAAGGCACCGGGCCACCTCATCCAGCAACTGACGGGACGAGGCCAGACGGTCCTCACGTGTGACGTTTTTCTGACCGGCGCGGCGGAAGGAGTGATGGACGCCTCTTACGCCTACCACACCACCTACAACCGCACGGTCACAGCCAACCGCGTGAGGGACATCATTACGTCGGCAGTCTTTCTCCGGCGGCACAGCGGGTTCTCCTCGGTCTGCCTCGTCGGCATCGGCGCTGCCGGTCCGTGGTCCCTGCTGGCCTGTGGGCTCTACCCCCAGATCGTCCGGGCCGTGATCGACCTGGACCGTTTCGAAGTCGACAGCGACGAGGCGTATCAGGAGAAGCTGTTCATCCCCCTCCTCCGGCGGCTGGGCGGCCTGCCCACGGCAGCGGCGCTCGCCACACCCGCCGACCTCTTTCTGCATAACACGGGTCCTGCGCTGGACGCCGACGACACGGAGGCCGCCTACCGCGCCGCAGGTGCGGAAGAGCGGCTTCGGACGCAGCGCGAACCCGCAGATAGCCGGCAGATCGTCGACTGGGCGGTCGAGGGACCGGAGAAATAACGCGCGTGTCCGGAGGTTCGGGATCCGGTCCCACCAATGTAAT
>CAZZNP010000029.1:28291-33462 GCA_964655785.1 uncultured Gemmatimonadota bacterium | reverse complement strand
TTATGCGGTCGCGTCGGTCATTGTACAATTGTACAATAATCAGATTGGTGGACGTTTGATACCAATTGCGTTTGCCCGTTGGCGCCTCATCGCCTATATTATGGAGGTTCTGTCGCAGCGCCAACGCAGACCACGCTGGACTGGCGGTTATATTGGAGTTGACGAAATACCGAGCTGCCGCATCGCCTGGATGTCCAAAGGATTGACCCGCATGGCCAAGACCCCTGAAATGGGTGACATACAGAAGGACCTGAAGGATTTTTTCTCGAACAAGTACGGTGCGCAGGTGCAGTTCGCCCAGCCGGAAAAGGAAGGCGTCCCCACGGACCCGCCCGCGGAAGAAGCGCCGTTACCCGAGATCCGCTTCGATATGAAGCCGGAGGAACTGGAAGCCTACCTGAACGAGTACGTCATTCGCCAGGATGAGGCCAAGGAGATCCTGGCCACCAAGATCTGCACTCATTTCAACCGCATCCGGCTCCAGGAAGAGCAGGAACCGGTCGGCAACATCAAAAACAACATCATCCTCATCGGTCCGACCGGCGTAGGGAAGACCTACCTCATCAAGCTCATCGCCAGCAAGATCGGCGTGCCCTTCGTCAAGGGCGACGCCACGCGGTTCAGCGAGACCGGGTACGTGGGCGGGGACGTGGACGAACTGGTCCGGTCGCTGGTCCACGAGGCCGACGGCAACATCAAGCTGGCCGAGTACGGCATCATCTACATAGACGAGATCGACAAGATCGCCTCGTCGGGCAATACCGTAGGCCCGGACGTGTCGCGGACCGGGGTCCAGCGCACACTCCTCAAGCTGATGGAGGAGACGGACGTGGACCTGCAGGCGCCCCACGACCTGACGTCCCAGATGGAAAACGCCCTCCAGTTCCAGAAGACGGGCAAGGTGGAAAGAAAACGCATCAACACACGCAATATCCTGTTCATCGTCAGCGGGGCCTTCGCCAACCTGGAAGAGATCATCAAGAAACGCTTGAGCGTGCAGACGATGGGATTCGAGCAGGGCGAGGCCGCGGAACAGCCGGAGGATGGTGAATGGCTGCCGCACGTGACCGCCGAAGACCTGATCAAGTACGGCTTCGAGTCGGAATTCATCGGGCGGCTGCCGGTAACCGCCGTGCTCCACAAGCTCAGCGTCGACGACCTGTTCCAGATCCTTCGGAACCCCAACAGCCCGGTCATCATCGCCAAGAAGCTGGACTTCAAGGCCTACGGCATCGACGTCGATTTCGACGAGGAATCGCTGCGCCTGATTGCCGAGCGGGCCCACCAGTCGGGCACGGGCGCACGGGGTCTCATTGGCGCCATGGAGCGGATCCTGATAAAGTTCGAGAAGAAACTGCCTTCCAGCACGGTAAAGGAGTTCGGCGTGACGGCCGCCCTGGTGGAAAACCCGGAAAGCGTACTCGATCGGGTGCTCGCGGAAGCGCCTCCCGAACCTACCGAGCAGGTGCGGGTGTATTACGCGGAACACGACATCACCCTCACGCTGGACGAGGCCGCGGCCGCGGCGTTGGAGGAAGTGGCGAAAAAGCAGGGCCGGACCACCGAAGACATGGGCATGGAGCTTTTCAAGGATTACGTGCACGGCCTGAAGCTGATCCAGGCCCGGGAACTGAAGATCACGGAAGAAGCGATTGCAAACCCGGGAGAATACCTGGACCGCCTGATCAAGAAGTTCTACGAAAACCAACCCAGGACGACCTGACGATTTCCCAGCCAATCTACCTCATATGATCCCGGTAGCGCTCACCATCGCGGGTTCCGACTCCGGCGGCGGAGCCGGCATCCAGGCCGATCTCAAGACTTTCTCGGCCCATGGCGTGTACGGCATGTCCGCCGTGACGTCGGTTACTGCCCAGAACACCCTCGGCGTGCAGGCCGTCCACAACCTGCCGTCCGAGGCCGTGGCGGCGCAGATCGAATCCGTCCTGACGGATATCAGCGCCCGGGCCATCAAGACGGGCATGCTCGCCAACGCGGAGATCATCGCCGCCGTGGCGGACGCGCTGCTGGCGTATCGGGAAATCCCGCTCGTCGTGGACCCGGTGATGATCGCCAAGAGCGGCGACGCGCTGCTTGAGTCGGAAGCGGTATCCACGCTGATCGAACGGCTCGTCCCCCTTGCCACCGTGATCACGCCGAACCTGGACGAGGCGAAGGCGCTGACGGGTATCGAGGCGTCGGACGTCGAAGGGATGAAGGCCGTCGCCCGAAGCCTGTTCGGAATGGGGCCGCGCCACGTGGTCGTCAAGGGCGGGCACCTCGAGGGGCCGGCGGTGGACGTGCTCTACGACGGCGCGAACTTCGAGACGTTCGAAGCGGAACGCGTAGACACCCGGAGCACCCATGGGACCGGCTGCACCTTTGCATCCGCGATCGCCGCCGGACTGGCCAAGGGATCGAGCGTGGCCGAAGCCGTGGGCGGCGCCAAGACCTACCTGACCGGGGCCCTTCGCCACGCCGTGCCCCTGGGCGGCGGGCACGGACCGGTCCATCACTTCCACGCGCTCTACCGCGACGCCGAACGCCTCTCGGTCCTTGATCAGTTGTCCGCCGCGGCTCGGCGCCTCGAAAACGCCCACGCGGGGGATCTCGTCCCCGAAGTGCAGTGCAACCTGGGCATGGGGCTGTCCGGCGCAAGGTCGGCGGACGACGTGGCGGCCTTTCCCGGCCGACTCATCCGCCTGCGCCGCGACGTCCGTTCCGTGGCGCCCCCCGAATTCGGCGCGTCTTCCCACGTGGCCCGGATCATCCTCACCGCCATGCGGAAGGACCCGGCCAAACGATCCGTGATGAACATCCGCTACGAAGAATCGATCCTGGATGCCTGCCGCGGTCTGGGCCTGTCCGTCGCCTCCTTCGACCGGCACGAAGAGCCGCTAGAGTCGAAAAACCGTGAAGGCTCGTCCCTCGAATGGGGAACGGCCCGGGTCATCGAAGAGCAGGATTTTGTGCCGGACATCGTCTACGATCTCGGCGACGAGGGCAAGGAGCCCATGATCCGGGTCATCGCGAGCGACCCTGAGCAGGTCGCGGACATTGCGCTGGCGGTGCTGGAAAGATCCCGGGGAAGGTAGCGACCCTGAGCGGGTCGCGGACATCAATACCCCAGTTTGCGGAGATAGGCCCGTTCCCGCCGCATCTTCTCGAGGTCGGGCAGATCCGACTGGCTGGGACACACGGTCACCCACCGGTCGTAACCGATCTCCTCAAGCGCCTTCATGGCGGCGCCGAAGTCGAGCAGCCCGCCGTCTCCGAGCTCGACGAAGCGGTAATCCTTGTAATCCTGCAGGTGTACGTAGACCAGCCGGTCCCTGAAATCCCGGATGGACTGGGCGGGATCGTAGTGCCAGAACGCCGAATGGGATACGTCGATACAGAGCTTCGCCCGCTTCATCAGGCGCATGAGCAGTTCCCACTCTTCGCGGGAATCAACCGTGGTGCTCGTGTGGATGTGGTAGCACACGTCCAGGTCGTACTGCGAGGCGTAATCGGCAAACTCGTCTGACAGGTCGGCCAGGGCCCGGATGTCGTCCCCGGTCGATGCGCGGCCGTAGGGTCGCCCGGCGCCCATGAACATGAAGGTGTCGGCCTCCACGTCGGCGGCGAAGTCGATACGGCGCTTGTTCCGCTCCTTCATTTCGTGATCGCCGTCGAGAGAGATACCGATTCCCGTAACCACGGCGACCTCGACACCAGCCCGATCTGAAATGGACTTCACGCGACTGGCGGAACCAAGCCAGTCCAGCGACTGCCGGATCTCCCAACCGTCCCAGCCGGTCTCCTTGAGCTGCCCGAGGATCTCATCCAGGTCGGGCGTCGTCCACCTCAGGCCGCTGAATCCCAGTTTGAATGCCAAAACAAACTCCTTTTTCGCTCCGCTCCTTAACCCGTTAGCTACCCTTGCTTACCCGGCCACCTCACCCGATATGGCGATCTTCCGGACCTCCTCGCCGTCCAGCCTGTAATCGGTCGACAGGGCGTCGATGGCCTCGCCGACCCGGCTGAGCGGCAGGGTGTGGGAGACCATTTCCTCAAAGGGATAGCGCCCCGATTCGAGGATGGGAAGGCCGCGGACGAAGTGGGAGATGTTGCTGGCCCAAACGCCGACGAGGGTGATGTGGCGGAAGACGAAGTGGTTGAAGGGGTTCATGCGGACGTCGCCCGAGTCGGTGAAGTGACCGCCTTCCACGTAGGTGCCGCCCCGCCTCAGCATTTCCACGCCTTCGGGTATGGAGGGCGGCACGCCTGTGCATTCGAAGACCACGTCGGCCCCGTAACCGCCCGGCGTCTCCGCCTTGACCAGCTCGATGCGTTCCTGCGCGTCCGGCACTTCCTCGATATTGATGGTCACATCGGCGCCGAAGGCCTTCGCCAGTTCCAGGCGCGAAGCGGGCGCGCCGACGACGATGGTACGGTGCGCGCCGGCCTCGATAGCCGCCGTCAGGCTGAACAGGCCGATAGCGCCGGCTCCCTGGATCACCGCCGTGGAGCCGAGTTTCATCTGGGCTTTTTCGGCGAAATGAAGGCCGACGGTGAAGGGTTCGAGCAACACGGCGATTTCGGGCGAACTTTGTACTTTGAGAAACTTGGACCGGGGGATGTTCAGCAGGACGTACTCCGCGTACCCGCCCTGGAAGTGGGGCTTGACGTCGGCATAGGGCCGGAAGCCGTAGGCCAGCACGTTCGGGCAGAGTCCGGGTTCCCGGACCACCGCGCAGAAATAGCAGGTCCCGCACTGCTGGCCGGGGATGATGGCGATGAGGTCGCCCTCCCTGACCGGCTTGTCCATCGCGTCCGCGTCGACGCCGGACCCGAGTTTCTCGATCACGCCGACGATTTCATGGCCCAGCACCAGCGGGAAGGCCTTCCGGCGCGCGTGGCCGTTGTAAATGTGCACGTCCGTGCCGCACACGCCGCACATGGTCTGCCTGACCAGGACCTCACCCGGACCGGGGTCGGGGACCACCGCCTCGCCGACGGTGAACGAGCCCTTTTCCCCGTCCAGGATCGCTGCTCTTCCCGTTCGCGCCATCTCCCCTCCAGCATGCTTGGCGGCCGCGCCGACTGATCCGGCCGAGTTTAATAACGTCGAACGAATGCCGACGCCGTCCGTGCCGTTATCGGCAGCCGCGCTGAGCCGGCGGCCGCGC
>CAZZNP010000029.1:10639-28191 GCA_964655785.1 uncultured Gemmatimonadota bacterium | reverse complement strand
AATGCCGACGCCGTCCGTGCCGTTATCGGCAGCCGCGCTGAGCCGGCGGCCGCGCTTAATAACGTCGAACGAATGCCGACGCCGGCCGCTCCGTTATCGGCAGCCGCGCTGAGCCGGCGGCCGCGCCGATTCAACAGACCGGGCTTAGCCGTTGAAGCGGTTCTCCGCCTCCGCCCAGTTCACGACGTTCCACCACGCTTCAATGTAAGCGGGGCGCAGGTTCTGGTAATTCAGATAGTAGGCGTGCTCCCATACGTCGAGACCCAGGATCGGCGTCTTGCCTTCCATGACCGGACTGTCCTGGTTGGCCGTGGAATAGACTTCGAGGTTGCCCGCGCCGTCTTTCGCCAGCCAGGCCCAACCCGATCCGAAGCGCGTCGCTCCCGCCGCCGCGAACTGCTCTTTCATGGCGTCGAGGCTGCCGAAGGCGCCGTCGATGGCCGCAGCCAGGTTGCCCGTGGGGTTCCCGCCGCCGCTTCCGCTCATGATCGTCCAGAACTGGGTGTGATTGGCGTGGCCGCCGCCGTTGTTGCGCACGGCGGTCTTTATGGCATCCGGCACGATGGCGCAGTTGTCCGCCAGCAGTTCGTCCAGGCTCTTGCCGGCCAGGTCGCCATGGTCCGCCAGGGCGTTGTTCAGATTGGTGATGTACGTATTGTGGTGCTTGCCGTGATGGATTTCCATGGTGCGCGCATCGATGTGAGGCTCGAGTGCGTCATGGGCATAAGGCAGATCGGGAAGCGTGAATGACATGGTACTCTCCTTTGGGGATGAATCCGCACAACTGTTGAGAATCGCGGTGCCAGCCAGTCCGGCCAGGGCGCCGCCAGCAATCTTTCCAAGAAACCCGCGGCGGGAAAGGCCGGCGCCAGCAGCATCGGTTACGAGACGCGATTCCGCTTCGTGTCCGACTTGACCGTCCTGGTTACCGCCCTGACCACTTGCGTGAGGCTCGGTTGATTTCATGGTATATACATTCCTTTTTGTGTATGCATTTGTGTATACATTCCTTTTTCGACCGCCGCTTTTCGCCCGCGATTCACTGGCGATGAAGGGGAACCGCTAAGCCGTCGTTACGATATCGCCGAACAGCGTGAAGGGGGTGGAGCCGCTGACGCGCACGGGTACGATCATGTTGGATTCTACGCCCGGCCGCCGGGGAAAAACGACGGTCCTGAAAGTGTCCGTCTTGCCGAAGAGCTTGCCGGCATCGCGTTTCGACTGGCCCTCGACGAGTACGTTCACGGTCTTGCCCCGGTGCGCTTGGTTCCTGGAATCGGAAATCGACTTCTGCATCTCAATGATGGCCGTCAACCTGCGGGCCTTCACTTCTTCGGGTACGTCGTCTGCCAGCCGCTTATGGGATGCGGTGCCGGGCCTGGGAGAATACTTGAACATGAAGGCGCTGTCGAACCGCACGGTCCGCATCATCTCGCATGTCGCCTCGAATTCTTCTTCGGTCTCCCCGCAGAATCCCACGATGATGTCCGTCGTCAGGGCGATGCCAGGCATGCGCTCCCTGAGCCGGTGGACGACGTCGATAAATACCTCCGGGGTGTAATCGCGGCGCATGCGGGACAGGGTCGTCGACGCGCCGGATTGCAACGGAAGGTGCGTATGGGGGCAGATTTTCGGGTAAGCCGCCATGGCCTCGATCAGCCTGTCCGGAAAATGGGCCGGGTGGGGCGAGGTGAACCGGATGCGCTCGATGCCGTCGATCTCCGCCGCCCGGGAAAGCAGGTCCGCGAAATCGACCTCGCCGTCCCGGTATTTGTTCACCGTCTGCCCGAGCATTGTCACTTCCCGGTATCCTTCCGCCGCGAGGCGCTCGATCTGACGGATCACTTCGCCGTGGGGCGTGCTGCGCTCCCGGCCGCGCACGAAGGGTACGATACAGAAGGCGCACATCTTGTCGCAGCCGCGCATGATCGTGACCCAGCCGTTGACGCCGGCCTCCCTGACAGGGTCGATGTCGAGATAATGTTCCGCCCGGTCCCAGGTCAGGCTCAGCGCGGGTTCGCTCTCTGCGTCCAGGGCGCGGAGCATGGCCGGCAGGCGTCGATAGCTGTCCGGCCCCGCCACCAGGTCGATGTAAGGCGCGCGCTCGATGATCCGGTCGCCGAGGTGCTGGGACATGCACCCGCAGAGCCCCAGGATCAGGTCGGGATTGGCCGTCTTGAACCGGTTCAGTTCGGACATGCGTCCGAGTACTCGTTGTTCGGCATTCTCGCGGATGGCGCAGGTATTTACCAGGATCACGTCGGCCCGGTCGACCTGGTCGGTGACCCGGTAGCCCTCACGGGCGAGCAGCCCCACGATAAGCTCGGAATCCGCCTTGTTCATCTGGCAGCCGTAGGTCTCCACATACAGGGACTTCCCCTGCACGGCAACGGGCACCGCTACAGCAGCAGACGCGTCTACGGCAGTGGGCGCATCTACCGCGACGGGCGCCTCAACAGCGACGGGCGCCTCAACAGTAGCAGACGCGTCTACGGCAGTGGGCGCATCTACCACGACGGGCGCATCTACCACGGCGGGCGTTGCCGGCTGTTCCAGGGCAGTACCGTCCGTGCTAATCGATCCGACCGTGTTTTTCGGGATGTCCATGCGTTCCGGGATGTCCATGCTGTCCATGAGGTTTGATCGGGCCGTGCGGCCCATCTGGCCTTCGCGGTCCTTGTGATCCAGGCGGTCCACCTGGTCTAAGCGTGCCACCTGGTCTAAGCGGTCCTTGTGATCCAGGCGGTCCACCTGATCAAAGCGGCCCATCTGGCCTTCGCGGTCCTTGTGATCCAGGCGGTCCAGGCGGCCCATCTGGCCTTCGCGGTCCTTGTGATCCAGGCGGTCCAGGCGGCCCGTTGACGTAAATCCCCGTCTATTATCGAGTTTTTACGATTCCGCTAATTTATAAATACGTCGGGGTACAGTCAATCAAAAACATGCCCTGCGCGCCGTATCCGGAGCCTCAGTTGTTCCAGTCCTTCCCGGACTTCGTCGCGGGGCAGTCCGCCCCGTTCCAGGCTTTCGTCCCCCGCGGATTCGAGTCGTTCGTAGAACGCCAGGCCGAGTCGCGCGAATTCGGGATCGGCCGTGTTGTCGTCCATGGCTTGAAACAGGATGTCTTCGGCTTGGCCGTACCGCCCGTACCGTTCGTAGTACCTGAACAGCAGCATCAGAGTCGACAGGGGCAGTTCCGCGCCTTCGAGCAGCCCCAGCAACTCGCTGATCGCTTCATGGGGATCCGTTACCAGGCCGGTGGCGCTGATATCTTCGCTGATCCAGCGAAAGTCCTCCGTGCCGAGGGTCGGTTCCACGGCGATTTCCAGGTAACAGTTGAGGGCCTTCAGGTACAGGTTGCGGCCGTCCTCCTCCTTTCCGTCAGCCACGGCCAGCGTCCCGTCTTCCTTGAAAAGGCGCGCGGCCATGAGAGCGGTATCTACGGCCCCGCCGCTCCGTTGCATCAGCATGGACAGCAAGGTGCGTTCCGACAGCGCCATTACGGACGCCGTCGAAAGGCCGAAGATGTCCTCTCTGGTCTGGGTGATGATCGAACGGGCACGGTGATAGTCCTGGTCGCGGCGCGAACGGATCAACAGGATCAGCGCATCAATGAAAACGCGGATGGTTCTCATGAGGTAGTCCTGACGAAACATCGATCCGCTCCTCATCTTTTCCCGGCCGTGGCGCGTCGCCGGCCGTCGGCGTGATTCCAGGGACAGCCTGGCGTGACTCCACAAACAGCGCGGCGTGATTCCAGGGACGGTCTGGCGTGACTCCACAAACAGCGCGGCGTGATTCCAGGGACGGCCTGGCGTGCCTCCACAAACGGCGCGGCGTGATTCCAGGGACGGCCTGGCGTGACTCCACAAACGGCGCGGCGACTGGCGGCCTGCCGGGAATGTTCCGATCAGCTGTAGTAAAAGGGGAAAACCCGCAGTCCGATTGGGGTACAAACAAAAAAAGACAGGGAACAAACGTTGCCCCTGCCTCTGGTCACACTTCTTGGTCGGTACGGATCAGCAGTCGTTTTCGGACTGGATGTATTTGATGGGATTGACCCGTCTCCGGTCCTTCTGGATCTCGTAGTGCAAGTGGTTGCCGGTGGTTCTCCCCGTCATGCCCACCCGGCCGATGATGTCGCCGCGTTTCAGTTCCATGCCCTTCTTGACCAGGATGGAGGATAGATGGCCGAAGCGGGTTCTGTATCCGTTCAGATGATCCACGTCTATGTACAGGCCGTACCGGGCGTCCACGCCGGCCTTGATCACGACGCCTCTGGCCGGAGACTTGACCGGGGTCCCGTGGGCCGCGGCGATATCGATCCCCTGGTGCATGGCGTAGAGGCCGGTAAAGGGATCGGTCCTTGGTCCATACCGGCTGGTAATCACGCCGGTCACCGGGGTGATGGAAGGGACGTACTGCCAGCGGTCGTCGACCTCACGGATCTGACGCTCGATATCCACCATGCTCTGGAGCGAAAGGCTCGACCTGCGCCGGGAATCTTCCATCTCGGAGTGTAGTCTGGATGCCCGGTAGAAGGGCGAATCGAGCTCGAATCCCGGATCCGGCATCTCGGCCCGTCCACCTACACCCACCTGCCGAACATCCGGATGGATGCTTGGAAGCCCCGAAATGAGGCGGGCGCTCTCTTCCGATGCTATAAGGGATTCCAGCAAGGCCCTGTTCGCCTGGCTGGACTGTTCCAGGGCCATGATCTCTTCGTGCATGCCGTCATGCCTGGACTCTGCGATCAACAACCGCGCACCGGCGTACATGACGCCTGTGGCCATGACCAGTACGCCTAGCATGAAAGCGATCCGCGATCCGGGTATCCGAAACGTTCTATCCCCGCAATGCAGGACCATCAGTCCGGTCGGCATTCGATTTCTTTTCAAAACTGTTTATCCCAGCAAGTATCGCCGTCTGATCTTAGTCTTTGCGGTTAAACCACTTACCGCGACTATATTTCATCTAAAATGAAGCAGGAATCGCCGCGTGTCAAACTTTTTTTCCGTTAATTTCCATCCCTGGTCCGGTTTAAAGACCCCGGTCCGGGAATAACCAGGTCGACGGATCGAGCACGCGTCCCTCGTGGTGGATCTCGTAATGAATGTGGTATCCACTGGTTTTACCGGTCTTACCGACCAGCCCAATGACGTCACCACGTTCCACCCGTTCCCTTCTTTCGACCAGCACTTCGGAGAGGTGTCCGTAACGCGTCACGTATCCGTTCTGATGATTGATGTCCACGTACCGTCCAAGGTTTGCGTTCACACCGGTCCTCGAAACCAAACCGAAAGCAGTCGCCCGTACCGGCTCGTCCTTGTTCGCGGCGATGTCCAGGCCGCCGTGCACACGCTGCTCATCGCTCAAAAGGTTGCGCGACGAACCGAAGGACCGCGAAACGGGACCGCGCACCGGCGAGACGATCGGGATGCCGCGCCAGTAATTTTCGTCGGCCATGGATTCTTCCTCGATGGACCGAAGGCCCGCCAGTTCCGCACGGGTTTCGGCCAGCAGGCTGTCGATCCTACCGCTGATCTTGCCCAGGGCTGCTTCGGGCGAATCGGACCATTCGATGGCTGACTGGGTTGCGGGGGAATCGTCGGCCGCGGTACCGCCCGGGTCCGCCGGGATCGCATCAGTTCCGTGCACAATCTTTCCAATGTCCTCCGCGCGTTCCGACAGAGCCAGGATCTGCGATTCGGTCGTATCGTCCAGCTCACGCAGGGCCCGCAACTGCGCCTGCAGGCGGTTGTTCTCCCTTTCCCTTTCCGTCAGGGCTCCGTCATTCAGCAGGGAGATCACGCCGGACGCGCCGAAATGCCATCCCGCCAGCATGAGAAGGGCCAGGACGACGATACAGGCCAGGACCGGCAGGACGCCGTATACCCGTTGATCGCCCTGCGCATTGGCCGGCAAATAGATGAATGAGACTATTCTTCGTCGAAACATATCCGACTCCGCGCCCCGGCGGCCGGTGCGGCATTGCCGCGGGCGGGTGGACGGCGGGATGCCCGGGGTGGGTCCCGCCGCGTCGCGGATGGGGATCGATCAGTTCAGATAGGCCCGAAGCTTCTGGCTTCTGGAGACGTGGCGAAGCCTGCGCAGCGCCTTTTCCTTGATCTGGCGCACGCGTTCCCTCGTGAGACTGAACCGCGACCCGATCTCCTCAAGGGTAAAGGACTTTTCCATGTTTATGCCGAAATACAAAGCGATAACAGCCGCTTCCCGCTCGGTCAGGGATCCGAGCGCCTTGAAAATCTCTTCCTTCAGCGCGTCCACCATGAGGGCCTCGTCGGGCGCATCCTGGTCGTCGTCCTCGATGAGGTCCAGCAACCGGTTGTCTTCCCCCGACTTGAGCGGCGCATCCAGCGACACGTGGCGACTCGCGATGCGCATCGTGTCTTTCACGTCGCCGGGATTCATATCCAGTTCCTGCGCGATTTCCTCTGTGCTGGGTTCCCGTCCGTATTCCTGTTCGAATTCGCTGGAAAGCCTGCCGATCTTGTGGAGGGTGCCCACCCGGCTCAGGGGCAGCCGCACGATACGGGACTGCTCTGCGAGCGCCTGGAGAATGGACTGCCGAATCCACCAGACCGCGTAAGAGATAAACTTGAAGCCCTTGGTCTCGTCGAATCGCTTGGCCGCCTTGATCAGCCCGATATTGCCTTCGTTGATCAGATCGGACAGGGAGAGACCCTGGTTCTGGTACTGCTTGGCCACGCTGACAACGAACCGGAGATTGGAAGACGTCAGCTTCTCCAGCGCTTTCTGGTCGCCCGCCCGGACAGACCGGGCCAGTTCGGTTTCTTCTTCGGCCATCAACAGCGGTACGTTACCGATCTCCCGCAGGTAGAGATCCAGGGACCGGTCGTCCGACGCCGTCGAATGGGTTTTCGTAAAAGTGCTCACGTTCCGCGACAACTCCTGTTTAACCGTTAGACTCCGGGGCTTGTTCGACCCCACTTAATCGACAATGCCCGCGGGTCAAGCCTGATAGATAAGCCGATCCCAAAATCGGGCAGTTGATAAATATACGTAACCTGTGAGATTTGTCAATAAAAAATCTGCGGCAGGCCGACGATTCAGCCGGGAAGGCCGTGGAACAGGCTGCCAGGAACGCCTTGTGTATTCAGCCGGGGAGGGGCGCCAGGGCAAGCCGGCGGCAGGCCGACGATTCAGTCGGGAAACCGTGGAACGAGCTGCCAGGAACGCCTTGTGTATTCAGCCGGGGAGGGGCGCCAGGGCACCGTGTTCGTCGAATTCCAGCGTACTGCGGCGGTCCGTAATCTCGATGTCGTCCCGGCCGGCCAGTTCCTCCGAAAGGGCTTCGGATACCGCGACGCGGCCTAGGGAAAGCGTGTTCCGGATGCGTACGGCCCGTCCGTCCCCGGGCGGTTTCATGCCGATGGTGGAGAAGGCGGCCTCGATGACTTCGCGGTCGGTGTCCAGAAACACGGGGATGCGGGATTTCTGCGGGCTCATGCCCGTGATGGAATTTACGTAGGTATACTGGTGATTGATCTTGTCCACCAGGCGGCGGGTGGTGAAATCGGCCAGGCCGATGCCCACCGCGTTGCCCTCGCTCTCAGGGGTCAGGTCGCGGACGATGATGCGCAGGATCCGGGGTACTGTGGGCTCGGTCTCGAAATTCTGCATGCGACGGCCGATGATATTCGTGTCCATGCCGGTCCCGCTGATGTTCTTCCCCATCTCGTCGACAATCAGTATGTCTATGTCGTCGGACGGCAGGCGGGGCATGAGGCGCTGCGCCTCCTGGAAGAGCCGTCGTTCTTCCTCTAGCAGGACGTTCGCCGGGACGCCGACGATGTGCGCCGTCTGATCGTAGGCGTTCTCTATGATGGCCAGCCCGAAGGCCACGGGCGCGTGCTCGAGGACGTGCGCGGACACGGTCGAGATCATGTGCTCGAACCCGTACTCGAAGACCGCGCCGTGATAGTAGCTTGCGCCCTTCTGCTTACCCAGGCCGATGGCCAGCATCTTCATCAGTCCACTGCCGACCGAACCCTTGAAGTCCGTATGGGGCTTCACGCGGTTGACCACCACGATATGGTCCGCGGAAAGGGCATTGCGGTCCAGGTAGACCGGCAGTCCGTCCGCGGTCTCTCCGAGGCTGGCCGGCTCGATGTCGGAGCGCACCTCGCACCCGGTCGACGCTTCGCTGATGCCGTAGTTTTCCAGTACCCTTCGCTGTCCTTCGGATGTCGCCCCGCCGTGGCTGCCCATGGCCGGCACGACGAAGGGCTTCAGTCCAGCCCTGGCGAGTGTGGAAACGACACTCCCGACGATGGCCGCAATGTTCCCTATCCCCCGGCTTCCGGTCGCGACGGCCACCGTGGCGCCGGCGCGCATGCCGGTCTCCTCGATCATGCGGGAGACCTCCTCCCCGGTCGTCCCGGCCAGATCCTCGACGACGGGCGCGTCGAACCGTTGACGTATCTCCCTGAATGCAGGCAGTTTCATTTGGCATCCCCCGTGTGACCGGCCGGTGCGCGGCACATTCCGTCGCGGCGCACAGCCTGTTTCTTCAGATTCCGTCCGTAAACCGACCCGGGTTCAACGTGCCCTTCGGATCGAAACGGTGCTTGAGCATTTCCATGATGTGCCGGTTTCCGCGGGTCGAACCCCACGCGCCGACCCGTTCCTTCAGGGCGGCCGGCGCATGCTCCACGACGAAGACGCCCTGCTGTTCCGCTACACTCCGCAATTCCCCGATAAGGTCCGCCAGACCGTCCAGGTGAGGAACCTGGAACGTCCCGTCCCGGTAGAAGACGAAGGCCGCGTGGCCGCTGGCGAAATGGGAGAGCATGGCGCATCCGATCGACAGACGCCGGCAGCCTTCGTCCGCCATCCTGAAGAGCGCTTCCACCCCGTCCGGGGTAACGCCGGCCCGGCAGGTCAGCCCGGGTCCCATACCCGGGGGCACAAGCCGGCCCGAGGGAAACGCCCTCATCCCATCCAGGAACCGGCGGTATCCGTCGCCGTCCACGCGGACGATTCGGACCGCGCCCATCTCCCGGAAGAGCTTTTCGCATTCACTGGACTGCCAGTCCACCGTCTCTTCCGGTCCGACCATGCCCGCGACGAGCGCGAAATGCCGTCCGACTCCGCCGTTCGGATCGTTCGAACCACTCGAGCCGCCGTCCACCCCGGCGCCGTGAACCGCCACCGTGCCGCCGTCCACCCCGGCGCTGGGAACCGCCATCGTGCCGCCGTCAACCCCGGCGCCGTGAACCGCCACCGTGCCGCCGCCGTCGGTCGCTTCCTCGCCAACCTCATTAGTCAGCAACGCGCCGGTCGCGGGATTGGCCAGTTCCAGGAAGGACGGCATGATCTCCGAGTCCATGACCCGGAAGGCGCATTCCGCCGCCGCCGTCAACCCCGGCATGCCTCCGACGATGATCCTGCCCGCCTCGGGCAGGGGCTGGAGCTTGAGGTTCACCTCCGCGAGTATGCCGAGCGTGCCGAGCGAACCGATGTACATCTTGTTCAGGTCGTAACCCGCCACGTTCTTGACGACCCGCCCGCCGGAACGGACGACCGTGCCGTCTGCCTGGACAACCCGGAGGCCGATGACCAGGTCCCTGGCCGTACCAAAGGAGGCCCGGAGCACGCCGGAGGCATTGGTGGCGAGTACGCCGCCCAGTGTGCCCGCGTCTCCGTGGGGCGGGTCCAGAGGGAGATACTGGCCGCGCTTGCCCAGTCCGGCCTGCAGCCCGGCCATCGTGATGCCGGCTTCCACGGTGGCCGTCTGATCCGCGGGTTCGTGGGCGACGATCCGGTTGAGGCGTTCCAGGGACACGACGATATCCGCGCGAGTGGGCGGATGGCCGAAGTCCATCCTGGTGCCGCCGCCCCGCGGAACTATGGCGTAACCCTGATCCGAGGCCATTTTCACGGTAGCCGAAAGGGACTCCACGCTCCCCGGGGCTACGACGGCCGAGGGAACGACTCCGTCCACGGCAAGGGATGCCAGGGTTTCCCGGCTCGCGGGCTCATATCCTTCCACGAGGGATCCGAGCCTGCTGTGCAGCAACTCATCGGACATGAGCGAACCTGTATGCCATCGCGTTCAGAGCAGCGCCGCCTGTCGGTTGGTGTATTTCAGTTCCGCCGTCCCGCACCCGATGCAGGAACGGTTCGTGGGAAACATCTTGCCGGGATTGCTGAGGTTGTCCCCGTCGAACACCTCTTTGACCGTTTCCATGGCCTGGATGTCCGTTTCGTCGAAAATCAGGGGCATCAGGTCGACCTTTTCGTATCCGATGCCGTGTTCCCCGGTGATGGATCCGCCCAGGTCGACGCAGGCCCGCAGGATCTCGTTGCTTGCTTCCACGGTCTTCCGCGCCTGTTCCTCGTCCCGGTCGTCATAGGCGATACAGGGATGGATGTTGCCATCGCCGGCGTGGAACACGTTGCCGATCAGCAGTCCGTATTTCTCCGCCGTCGTCTTTATGACCTCCATGATGTCCGGTATCTTCGTTCGGGGGACCACGCCGTCCTGCACGTAGTAACTGGGACTCAGGCGTCCCATGGCGCCGAAGGCCCTCTTGCGGCTCGTCCACAGCAGGGCCCGTTCCTTGTCGTCTTCCGCGGTGCGGATCTCGCGGGCCCGGTTCTCCCCGCACACCGCGGCCACCGCTTCGGCCTGGGTGTCCAGGCCGGCCTCGTGCCCCTCGAGCTCGATGATCAGCACGGCTTCCGCGTCCAGGGGAAATCCGAAATGGTAGGCCGCCTCGATGGCGCCGATGGCGACCCGGTCGATCATTTCGAGAGCCGAAGGGACGATCCCCCGGCCCACCACGCCGGCGACGGCGCGGGACGCGTCCTCCACCTTGTCGAACACTACCAGAAATGTCCGCCAGGCCTGCGGAAGACGGGTCAGTTTGACCCAGGCCCGCGTGACGATACCCAGCATCCCCTCGGAGCCGATGAGAAGACCGCGCAGATCGTACCCCACGGCGTCTTCCGCCTTGCCGCCGAACCAGGTGACCTGCCCGTCCGGCAGGACCACCTCCACGCCCAGCGTGTGGTTGGTCGTGACCCCGTACTTCAGGGTGTGGGGGCCGCCCGAGTTCTCGGCGACGTTCCCGCCAATGGTACAGGCGTACTGGCTCGAGGGATCCGGCACGAAGTGATAGCCCCGCCGGCCCGTTTCCTTCGACAGGTGCAGGTTGACCACGCCGGCCTCCACCAGCGCCCGCTGGTTGCGGAAGTCTACCTCCACGATGCGGTTCATCTTAGTCAACGCGATCATGACCCCGCCGTCGGGCGGCAGGCTTCCGCCGCTCAGTCCGGTGCCCGCTCCCCGCGCCACGAAGGGGATACGCGCTTCGTGGAGTATGCGGACCGCGGCCGCAACCTCTTCCGTCGTAGCCGGATAGACCACGGCGTGGGGGGTGTTCCGGTCGATGGTCAGCCCGTCGCATTCGTAGACGATCAACTGGTCCGGCGCGTCGATGACGTTCTCCCGGCCCAGGACGGCCGCGAGCCGGTCAACGAGTTGGTCTTTATCCATCAGGGTTGCCTTCACCGGGTTGCCTTTACCAGGTTGCCTTCACCAGGTTGCCTTCACCGGGTTGCCTCCACCGGGTTGCCTCCATCAGGGTTGCCTCCACCGGCCGCGCTGTCGAGAAGCCGGCGCGCTTCGCCCGGCTTTATCCGCGGTGACTGGAGTGGGTCAGGTCTAGAAATTCCATCCGCGTGCTTCGATCGTCCCTGAACACGCCGAGCATGGCGCTCGTCGTCGCCTTGGAGTGCTGTTTCTCCACGCCGCGCATCATCATGCAGAGATGGTTCGCTTCCATGACGACCGCCACCCCCAGGGGGTCGAGACAGGACTGCAGGGTCTGGGCGATCTGGGAGGTCAGGCGCTCCTGCAACTGGAGGCGCCGGGAGAAGACGTCCACGATGCGGGGGATCTTGCCCAGGCCGATGATCTTCCCGTTGGGAATGTAGGCGATGTGGCACTGGCCGAAAAATGGCAGGAGATGGTGCTCGCACAGCGAGAAGAACTCGATATCCTTGACCAGCACCATCTCATCGTAGTCCTCTTCATAGATAGCTTTATTTATGACGGTTTCAATGCTTTTTTCATACCCCTGGGTCAGGAACCGCAGGGATTCAGCCACGCGGTGGGGCGTCCGCCTGAGGCCGTCCCGGTCCGGGTTCTCGCCGATTTCCTTGAGCAGCGATCTCGTCAATCCCTCGATCGGATCCATCGTGGTTACCGGCCCTCCTCTCCATAGTACTCGAAAGCGTTCTTGGACGTTTCCACCAGGCGAATCCTGTAGAGGGACGGGGTATCGAAACACGGCAGCAGCCGGCCCCAGATCACCCGGAGCAACTCCTCCGACGTCGGATTGACCGTTTTGAACTCCTCCAGGTCCCGGTTCAGGTGCCGGTGGTCGTAGCGGTCGACGACTTCCTTTCGGAGGATGTCATCGAAACGCCCCGTGTCGATGACCGTCCCGGTCTTCTCGTCCAACGGACCTCGGACCGTCACCGATAGCTCATAGTTGTGTCCGTGGCCGTGCGGGTTGTTACACTTTCCGAATATACGCACGTTTTCTTCGTCGCTCAACCTTATACTGTGCAGACGGTGGGCCGCGTTGAACTCGACGCTCCTCGTGACATAGACCATGCTGTCGTCTCCCGTGTATTCGATGTTCCTCGTGCGGCTTTCATGGAGCAGGATGCGCGTTAGCCCGCACCGCCCGGCGCTACTTTCCAGTTCGCGCCAGAGATGCCTGACGAGTCTCTCACTGGTCGGCGCAGGACCCGCCAGGGCTTCGTGATCGTGATTCAGGTGGCTCAGGTCCAGCGGTTCGATCACGGCGCTCAGCAGTCGCTTGACCTCGTTCAGGTTCAGGACCACGCCGGTCCGGGGATCGACCGGCCCCCCGAAGGTGAATTCGGCCTCGTAGTCGTGGCCGTGGCCGGTGCCTGCGGCGCAGTCGCCGTATACAAGCCGGTTCATGGCTTCCTGCCACCGCGGGTTGCGGCACTGGTGCGCCGCCGAGAACCGGGTTTTTCGCGTTATGAGCATCATGCGGTCGGATGGTTCGGGCGGACGGAGAGGCCGCGGGAAGTATCGCCGAGCTGGATTGCGCCGACGGACGGACCGCGGGAAGTATCGCCGAGCTAGATTGCGCCGACAGCCGCCCTCGTTACGGTGCTGACGGCCTGTTCGAGCGTGCCGTCGAACACGGCGCCCGCTGCGTTCTTGTGGCCGCCGCCGCCCAGGCCCACGGCGACCTGGTTGACGTCGGTTTCGGGCCGGGACCGCATGCTGATCTGGACCTTGCCGTCTCCGGATTCCACGAAGATGATCCCGATTTTGATACCGGCGATGGTCATGGTAACGTCCACGAACCCGCTCGTATCCGAAGACAGCGCGCCGGTTTCCTCGATCATGGACCGCGTTACGGTCAGCCAGGCGACGCGGCCGCATCCAGTGAATTGAATATTGGAAAGCGCTCGGCCCATGAGCCGGGTGCGTGCGCCCGTGTTGTGGTTGTAGATCTGGTCGTAGACCCGGGACGGGTCGACGCCTTTGGAAAGAAGCCTGGCCGCTATGATATGGGCGCAAGGCGCACTCCGGGCGAAGCGGAAGGAAACAGTGTCGGTGAGTATGCCCGTGTACAATGCGTCAGCCGCCCTTGAAGAAAGCGGCGCACCCAGCGATTCGATCAGATCGTAAACAAGCTCGGCCGTTGAAGACGCCTTCGTCTCGATAACCGACAAGGGGGTGATCAGTTTATTGTAGGGGTGGTGGTCGATCACGATCTTGACCGACGGCGATTCCTTCAGCGGCTTATGCAGCCGCCCCAGCCTGTCCCAGCTGTTGGCGTCCAGGATGACGGCCACGTCCGCGTCGGCCAGGCGCGCCATATCCGCCTCCGAGGCGGGCGCGAGGATTTCTCCGTCGGGGTCAAGCCACGTATAGGCGTCCGGGGTGGCGTCGTTCATGGCAACGACGGCGTCCTTCCCCAGCGCCTTGAGACATTCGTAGACCCCCAGTGCCGAGCCGATCGAATCCCCGTCAGGATTGACGTGACTGGAGATCACGAAGGACTGGTTCGATGCGATGACTGCCTTGACTTCATCCCACATGGCCATGTTCCATGAATCGGACCCGCCGCCGCGCGGCTCGTCTTGAACGGGCGCCGGTCCAGTGAATCGGAGCGCCGGCGCTCCGGTTAAGAAAGGCCGAAAATAACCTCCGGACCCCCTTCATGTCAAGGCCTATTGTTGATTCGAAGCCGGTTGAAAACGGGTTAAATAGTTGATAAATAAGTGTTTTAATTGACAGGCCGCGGACCACCCGGTAGTATGCATGGGTTACTCGGATACGTATTGGTTTCAACGCCCCGCCGCCTTTCGGGTGGATCCGGTCGGACCGGATGGATCCGGGCGGACCGGGTGGGGATCCGGCCTGCCCCGCAGCCTCTCGTTCTAACAACTGCCCATGTCGAACGCACTCGTCCTGTTCATGAAAGCCCCGAGGCCCGGGACGGTGAAAACCAGGTTGACGCCGAAGGTTTCAGCCGTCGAAGCGGCAGAACTCTATCGCGCCTTCATCCTGGACACGCTTCAACTTGTGCAAAGAATCGCCGGCACGTCGCTCTTCGTGGCGTGGACGCCGGACGACGGGCTGGCGGATCTCCGGGCCGCCCTGGGAAACCCCGACGTGGAATGGATCGCCCAGCGCGGCCGACACCTGGGTGAACGAATGTCGAACGCCTTCGCAGCGTTCTTTCGGGATGAATGGGACAAGACCGTCGTCCTGGGAGGAGATAGCCCCCTTCTCCCCCATGCTTACGTCGAAGAGGCTTTTGCGTCGCTCGACCGGCACGACGTCGTGCTCGGGCCCGCCGAGGACGGGGGCTACTACCTGATCGGACTGGGGCGAAACGGACGGGCCGGCGAATCGGGCGAAACAGCACGCGGCGGAAAGGCCGCCGGAAGGGCCGGCGAATCGGGCGAAACAGCACGCGGCGGAAAGGCCGCCGGAAGGGCCGGCGAATCGGGCGAAACAGCACGCGCCGGGAAGGCCGCAGGACGGTATGCCCGGCTGTTCGAGTCGATCGACTGGGGCACCGGTCGCGTGCTGCGGCAGACCCGGGCGGCGATACGGGCATGCGGACTTACAAGCCACGAACTCCCAGCCTGGCACGACGTGGACCGCCCCGCGGACCTGGATCGGGTCGCTCGCGAGATCCGGGCACTGCGCGCCGGCGGAGATCTCTCGACGGGGCGTTTCACTGAATCCGCGATCGAGGCCTTGTGCCGGAAAGATGGCCCCACATGACATCTGGACGCGAAGACCTGAGATTACTGCTCGCCCGTCTGCCTTCCGTGGCCGCGATGCAACGCGATTCCCGTATCGGAATACTGCGGGACCGGTTCGAGGACCGGCGTATAGACACCGCGATCCGGAAAGTGCTGCGCGACGCGCGGGAAAGGATCCGGAACCGTTTCCCGGAGACGGAAGGGTACGGTCTCGAGCCAGGGGACTTCGCCGGGCGCGTCTCTGCGCTCCTGGAGCGTGAAGCCCGGGCGGCGGACGGGGTCCCGATCAACGCATCGGGCATCATCTTCCATCCAGCGGCGCGGGGCGGAATCGCCGGGACGGCCGCCGGGATCGCTTCGAGGCTGGCGCTCAGCCATGCGGTTGAAGAGGAGGACACGGACGGTCGAACCTCCAGCCTTCTGCGTGAATTGACCGGTGCCGAAGACGCCCTTGTCTGCCGTTCCGCCGCCACAGCCTTGCTCCTTGCTGTCCGAGCCTTCGCCGAAGGTGCGGAAGTCGTCTTCGGCCGCAACCAGATGGGACTGATCGATGCGCCATACAATGAACAGCCTTTGGACCCGGCGTCGATCTGCGGACTTGCCGGCGCCTGGCTGGTAGAGACGGGCGCCACCAACAAGACCCGGCTGTCCGATTACCGGCGCGTCCTGGGTGACCGGACCGCGCTGATCGTCACGGCACGTCCGACCACCTGCGCCCTTCGGGGTTTCACCGAAGAAGCCGCGCTGGAGGAGATCGTCCGTGCCGGAGCGGAAGCCGGCGTCCCGGTGCTTCACCTGGCTGGCGACACGACGTTGCGTCCGGTCTCTTCCGCCGCGTTTCCGGCCGCGTTTCCGGCCGCGTATTCCGTCACGGAAGCCGTGCGGCATGGCACGCCGTTGATCATTGCGGCCGGCGGCGGCCTGATCGGCGGACCTCCCTGCGGCCTTCTGATCGGAGAACGCGGGATCATTGCACGCATGAGAGAGCACGTCATTTGGCCCGCGGTGCAGGCCTCCAGGCACGTCAGGGCGGGACTCGCTGCGAGGCTGGCGGAACTGGCCGGCGGTGATTGCGATCTAGCCTGCCATCCGGCCGGCCACATGCTGGCCCCTACGAGGGAGGAAGTCGGTGACCGCGCCCGGCAACTGCTCGAAGGCCTGTCGGAAGGCGGCCGTTTACGTGTCGAGTGCGCCATGGCCGAAGTACGGGCGTATCTCTCCACCTACCGCCTCCCCGGTGAAAGCCTGCCCAGCTACGCCGTTTCGATCCGCGCACCAGGGGGCCGGTGCGAAGATCTGGCGGACGGCTGGTTGAAGGGAACCCCGCCTATGCTTGTCCATTGCAGCCCGGAACGGGTTCGGATCGACATGCGGGGCGTGGAGAAAAACCGGATCCCCGACGTTGTGCGAATCGTGAGGTCCGGCATATGACCTGGCATATTACTTGGCCTATAACTTATGGAAATAATAATACTTGTACGGGAACAACGTGCCGGATATATTCGAATTCGAACCACTGCAATCCGTGATCTTCTTCCTGGAACCGGTTTATCTTGCAAATTGAACAAGTAATATCCGACGTTATCCATGTCGGCAAGCGGATGTACGACCGGGGCTACGTGGCTTCGAACGACGGGAACCTGAGCGTTCGCCTGTCCGAAGACCGATTGCTGATCACGATGACCGGGGTCAGCAAAGGGTTCCTGGACCCGGACAAGCTGGTCGTCGTCGATTACGACGGCACGGTGGTTACCGGGCATAACGAGCCATCTTCAGAGATGAAAATGCACCTGATGGTGTACCGCGAGCGACCGGACGTACACGCCGTGGCCCATGCCCATCCCCCTACGGCGACGGGGTTTGCGGTGGCCGGGGTGAACCTGCCCGACAACCTGCTGCCCGAAGTGATCGTCTCCCTGGGCTTTGTACCCATAGCGCCATACGGGACGCCGGGGACCATGGAACTGGTCGAAGCGCTCAGGGGATACGTTCGGGAATATGACGCGGTCCTGCTGGAAAACCACGGCGCGCTTACCCTGGGGCCGGACATCGTCGCCGCGTATCATAAGATGGAAACCATGGAACACTGCGCGCGGATCGCCCTCGTGGCGCGGATGCTAGGCCAGGTCAACACCATCGACGAAGAGAACGTAAACAAGCTGCACCGGCTGTACGGGCTTTCGTAATCATCCGGTTGTACGGGCGGCCGTGACCATCGGCTGCACAGGTGGCCG
>CAZZNP010000029.1:4939-10539 GCA_964655785.1 uncultured Gemmatimonadota bacterium | reverse complement strand
TTCGTAATCATCCGGTTGTACGGGCGGCCGTGACCATCGGCTGCACAGGTGGCCGTGACCATCGGCTGTACGGGCAGCCGTGAACATCGGCTGCACAGGTGGCCGTGACCATCGGCTGTACGGGCAGCCGTGATCATCCGGCGGAAACAAGAAATCCCGGTTCGAGGGACTTACATGACGACGACGCGCAGAGAACTGGTCAACGAAATAAGCGAGACGCTGGGACTGAAGAAGACGCAGATCTATCCCGTGATCGACGCGCTCTTCGAAATCATGCGGGAGAACCTGGTCGAGGGCAACCGGATCGAGATCAGGGGGTTCGGCGCGCTGGAAATAAGGAATACCCGCCCCAAACCGGCGGCCCGCAATCCGCGGACCGGCTATACCATCGAGGTTCCGGCCCGGCGGAAAGCCAAATTCAAGCCGGGGAAGATACTCAAGGAAGCGCTGCGCGCCCAGCGGAAGCAGCGGGAATAACCCGTCCGGCACGTCCGCACCGCCCAAAGCGCCCGAAGTGCTGGAGTGGCCTGCCGGCAGGCAGTCCCGCACCGCCCGAAGCGCGGAAACCCACGTATCCAATCCAATCAGCGAGACATGCCTCCCTACTACCCGGTCGGCAAGCTGCCCGCGGAAGACCTGGACCGCATACTTCGCCGATATGCTTCCGGTAACGACCCGAGACTGCTCGTGGGTCCGGGCATCGGCCGGGACGCGGCGGTCATTTCCTTCGGTTCCAGCGTACTCGTGACGAAAACGGACCCCATCACCTTCGCCACCGAAGAAATCGGCTGGTACGCCGTCAACATCAACGCCAACGACGTCGCGGCCATGGGCGCGGTGCCCCGGTGGTTCCTGACTACCATACTGCTCCCGGAAGCGAAAACGGACGCCGCCCTGGTAGACCGCATCTTCTCCGGGCTGTCCGACGCATGTGCCGAACTCGGCGTCACGCTCTGCGGCGGACACACCGAAATCACCCACGGACTGGACCGGCCGCTGCTTATCGGTCAGATGCTGGGGGAAACGGCACCCGGCGGCTATGTTACCGGTTCCGGCGCCAGGACGGGCGACCGGGTCCTGCTGACCAAGGGGTACGCCATCGAGGCGACGGCCCTGATCGCCATGGAAAAAGAGGACGAGGTCAGAGCCCGTTTCTCCGACGAATTCCTTAAGACGTGCCGCGGGTACCTTCGGAAGCCAGGTCTCAGCGTGGTGCGTGAAGCCCGTATCGCCATGGAAACAGGCGGGGTCCGCGCCATGCATGATCCGACGGAGGGCGGTGTCGCTTCAGGGCTACGGGAAATCGCCGTCGCTTCGGGAGTCGGCATGCTGATCGAGGAGGACCGGTTGCCCCTGCTGCCCGAACCGGAGGCCCTTTGCTCGTTCTACGGCCTGGATCCCCTCGGCGTCATCGCGTCGGGCGCCCTGCTCATCGTGGTCGACGCCGACCGCGCGGCACCCCTGACCGCCCGTCTTTCGGAAGCCGGCATCCCGGTCGCCGAGATCGGATCCATACGGCCGCCCGGGTTTGGAATCCGGATCAGGAGGAAGGGGTCTGTCGTCGATCTCCCTGCCTTCGACCGCGATGAAATCGGCAAGGTCTTCGAAGCGTCGTGACAGCGTCCCGGACCGGGAAAAACACTTGCATGGAACCCCCCGGAAGATTAGATTTGGGCAACGAAAACTGGAATTGGCGTGTACGGCCATGGGTCGTTTTTCGGCCCGGTTCCTGATCCATCTTCGCATTCCTTCAGGAGAGAATCATGGAAAAAGTGATGGAAATCATCGTTTTCCTGATGAAGCACATGCAGGATGAGAAAGGCCGCTTCAACGACATCGCCGACGTTTCCCAGACACTGGTCGGCCACGGATATACCCAGCAGGAGGTCAACACGGCCTTCGCCTGGCTGTTCGACCGCCTCCAGGCACAGGCCGAAATCCTGGTCGATCCAACCAAGCCGCTCCAGCCCAAGCCCAACCGGATTCTGCACGCCGTGGAACAGCTGATGATTCAGCCGGACGCGTACGGCTACCTGCTGGAACTCCGCGAACTGGGTCTGATCAACGATACGCAGACCGAACTGATCATCGAACGGGCCATGCTGACGGGCGCCCGTTCCGTCACCAGGGAAGACATCAAGACCATCGCCGCTCCGGTCCTGCTTGAATCGGAGTCCGGCCAGGTCATGATCTGGTTGCCCGACGACCTCGAAGACGGCATTATCGGCAACTGAGGCCGACCTCCTTCATCCCAGCCCCAATAGACTCGAGAATATGTCCAAATCACTCGTTATCGTGGAGTCCCCGGCCAAGGCGCGGACGATCAAGAAGTACCTGGGCAAGGGTTTCGAGATCATGGCGTCCGTGGGCCATGTCCGGGACCTGCCGCCCAAGAGCCTGGGAGTCGACGTCAACAACGGTTTCCAGCCCGAGTATGTCACGATTCCGGGCAAGGAAAAGGTCGTGAAAGACCTGCGCAGCGCGGCGCGGACGGCCGATCATATCTTCCTGGCGACTGACCCCGACCGGGAGGGCGAAGCCATAGCCTGGCACGTAGCCAGCCAGTTGGGCAACAGCAAGAAAGAGGTGGGGAGGGTGCTCTTCCACGAGATCACCCCTAACGCGGTGCGGACGGCCATCGACAAACCCGTGCCCATCGACATGCAGAAAGTAAATGCCCAGCAGGCGCGCCGCGTCATGGACCGTCTCGTCGGATACCAGGTCAGCCCCTTTTTATGGAAGACGATCACGGGCGGCTTGAGCGCGGGCCGGGTTCAGTCGGTAGCGCTGCGTTTGATCTGCGAAAGGGAAGCGGAGATCGAAAAGTTCGAGGTCGAAGAGTACTGGTCCATAACGGCCTTCCTCAAGACGGAGCGGGACGAAGTGTTCCCGGTGAAACTGATCCGCGTGGACGGGGAGAAGGTCCACATACCCGACGAGAAATCAGCTCATGGCCTGGTCGAGGACCTGCGCGGCAAGACCTTCGGGATAGAAGACATAACCAGGAAGCGCACGCAACGCAATCCATATCCCCCCTTCATTACCAGCACGCTGCAGCAGGACGCGTCCAGGCGCCTCCGGTTCACCACCCAGAAGACCATGATGATCGCGCAGCAGCTCTATGAGGGCATCGATCTGGAAGACGAGGGGACCATCGGGCTGATCACCTACATGAGGACCGACTCGACCCGTATCGTCGACGAAGCGGTCGAGGCCGTGCGAGGCCTGATTGCCGAGGTCTACGGCGACGAGTACGTACCCGCCAAGCCCCGGAGATACAAGACCAAGGCGGGCGCTCAGGACGCCCACGAAGCAATCCGGCCCACGGCGGCGGACCGCAGCCCGGAGAAGATGAAACCCTTTTTGACGACGGACCAGTACAAGCTGTACGAATTGATCTGGCTGCGCTTCGTGGCTTCCCAGATGCGGCCGGCCCGTTTCGACGTTACCACCGTGAACATCCGATCCGGGAAATACGAGTTTCGCGCCACGGGCACCGTGCCGACCTTCGCGGGATTCCTGAAGGCCTACGAAGAACCGGTCGACGAAGACAGTGAACAGAAGGATGACGAAAAATCCCTGCCCGCCTTGAGCAAGGATGACAGGCTCGCGCTGGAGAAACTCGAACCCAAGCAGCATTTCACCCAGCCCCCGCCCCGGTACACGGAGGCGAGTATCGTCAAGGAACTCGAGGTCAGGCAGATAGGCCGGCCCAGCACGTACGCCCAGATCATCAGTACGCTGCGCATGCGCAAGTACGCGGCCATGAAGCAGGGCCGGTTCACCCCGACGGACCTGGGCATGGCCGTGAACCGGATCCTGGTCCTGTCCTTCCCGGACCTGTTCAACGTGGCCTTCACGGCCAGAATGGAAGACGCGCTGGACCGTATTGAAACCGGCGAACTGGAATGGACCGGCACGCTGGTGGACTTCTACGAGCCCTTCAATGAGCGGCTGCAGTCCGTAAACGCACAGCGAGCTGAGTTGAAGAGCGCGCTGACGGAGGAAACGGACGAGAAATGCGAGAAATGCGGCGAGCCCATGATCATCAGGTGGGGCCGAAACGGACGGTTCATGGCGTGCAGCGGGTTTCCCGCGTGCAGGAACACCCGCCCGATGGATGACGAAGGGACCGCCGGCATGAATACGGACGAAGTCTGCGGCAAGTGCGGTGAGAAAATGGTCGTGAAGACCGGCCGGTACGGCCCGTTCCTGGCGTGTAGCGGATATCCACGCTGCCGGGAGACGCGGCCGGTCAACCTCGGTGTGGACTGTCCGGAAGAAGGTTGCGACGGATTCCTGACCGCGCGCCGGTCACAGAAGGGCCGGAATTTCTACGGTTGCAGCAAATACCCGACGTGCCGATTCGTAGTGTGGGACAACCCGGTCAATCGCCGTTGCCCGAGCTGCGACTATCCCCTCATGGTCGAAAAACAGGAAAGGTCAGGACGGACGGCGCTGCAGTGTCCTTCCTGCAAGCATCGCGTCCGTTCCACCGAGCCTGACCCCTCCGGTTCCGACCACGTGGGCCAGGCGGACCAGGCGGGCCAGGCGGACCAGAAGGACCAGGCAGGTCAGACCCTCCAGGAGGCGTGAGCTATCATGGAGAAACTGGTCAGCGAATTCCTCGATCATCTCGAAATCGAGCGTAATTACTCCCGGCACACCCGGTCGGCCTATTCCGGCGACCTGGGCCAGTTCCTGTCTTTTCTATCCGAACACGGCGGCGCCGGCTTGCCGAGTCCGGATTCCATCGACAAATCCGTGGTGCGGGCATTCCTCCGACACCTGCACCGTGAAGGCTTCAGCAGGCGGACCATCGCGCGCCGTTTTGCAGCCGTACGTTCCTTCTTCCACTTCCTCTGCCGGGAAGGGGTCGTTTCCTCCAACCCGTGCGTCTATCTGACCACGCCGAAATGGGACCGTCATCTGCCCCGGTTTCTGGACCACGGCCAGGTGGAGGCGCTGCTCGGCCAGCCCGACCGCGGCCAGGTGCTCGGACTGAGGGACGCGGTCATCCTGGAACTGCTCTACGGGGCGGGCATGCGGCTGTCGGAGCTCGTCGGACTCGACGTCGGCTCGATCGATCTGACTGAAGAACGAGTCCGGGTGATCGGGAAAGGGGACAAAGAACGCATCGTGCCGCTGGGAGGCCAGGCCCTGGCCGCGCTGGCATCTTATCTGGACGCCCGCCCCTTGCTGATCAAGGGGAATCGCGAAGACGTGGTCGCGCTGCTGCTGAATCAACACGGCCGCCGGCTGACGGGCCGCGGGGTCCAGTATATCCTGGAGAGATACGGCCTGAAGATAAGCCAGCAGGGATTGACGCCCCACGTGCTCCGCCATACGACCGCCACGCACCTGCTGGATGCCGGGGCGGATTTGCTCGCCGTCAAGGAACTGCTCGGCCACGAACGGCTGTCGACCACGCAGGTCTATACCCACGTCGCCCTCGACCGCCTCAAGAAAATGTACGAAGAGGCGCATCCCCGCGCCTGACCCATGAAAGTCATTCCGGTCAATTCCACTCAGATGCCTCCGGCCAGCATGGACCGCATGATCCACATAGTCCGTTCGATCAGCATGGCCGTCATGGCCCG
>CAZZNP010000029.1:0-4839 GCA_964655785.1 uncultured Gemmatimonadota bacterium | reverse complement strand
GCATGGACCGCATGATCCACATAGTCCGTTCGATCAGCATGGCCGTCATGGCCCGTTTGGTCAGCATGATCCGCCTGGCCCGCCCGGTCAGCATGGCCGTCATGGCCCGCCCGGTCAGCATGGACCGCATGATCCACATAGTCCGTTCGATCAGCATGGCCGTCATGGCCCGCCCGGTCAGCATGGCCGTCATGGCCCGCCCGGTCAGCATGGCCGTCATGATCCACATAGTCCGTTCGATCAGCATGGCCGTCATGGCCCGATTGGTCAGCATGATCCGCCTGGCCCGCCCGGTCAGCATGGCCGTCATGGCTGCTCTGGCCGTCCTGGTCACCCTGGCCTGCGCCCGCGAAGGCATGCCGCCCGGCGGACCGCGCGACCGGATTCCTCCCTACGTGGTGGAAACCGATCCACCGACGGGTTCGACCCACGTACCGCTGGACGTTTCCCCAACGCTGATTTTCAATGAACGCATTCAGCCCCGTTCCATCGAGGGCAACCTCTTTATTGCGCCTATCGTGGAATTCACATCCGAAGCGAGCTGGCGGGGCAACAGGATCACGATCCGGTTCGAAGAACCTCTGCAGGAGGAAAGAACCTATATCATCACGGTGGGCACCGGTTTCAGGGACATGCGGGGCAACCGCATGGATTCCACTTATGTATACGCGCTCGCGACCGGACCGAATATCGAGGAGGGCGAGGTCACCGGCATGGTGGTCAATGACGGCCTTCCCGCCAGGAACGCATACGTCTGGGCATACAATCTCTCAGGGAAGCCCGATCCGGACCCGGCCGGAACGACTCCGGACTACCTGACCCAGGCCGGCCGGGACGGCACCTTCACGTTTACCCACCTTTCGGCCGACCGTTACCGGTTTTTTGCCTTCCTGGACCAGGGCAGAGACCGTCTCTACGACGCGGGCCTGGACCCCGTCGGCGTCCCCGCGCGGGACGTCGTCCTGTCGGAAGGTCAAATGTTGGACGGGCCCATGTGGTTTCGCCTGGCCGTGAACGACACCGCCTCCATGAACGTGTCCTCGGTCCGGCCCTCCCACATGCGCGAACTGAATGTCTACCTGAGCGAGGCGCCCCGTGGAGACCTCGTCGGGAACCTCGACGCCTATGCCATCACCGGTGTGGAGGAGGGCGAAAGCCTCGAGGTCACGTCGGCGTACCAGGACCCGGACGATCCCGCGACGATCGTGCTGACCACGGCGCCCCAGGTCCGGGACCGGGCCTATCTCCTGACTGTGAACGGACTGGAGAACACCTGGGCGGAACCGATCGACTCGACCGAGAACACCGCCGAGTTCGCCGGGTCGTCCATCGAGAATCCGCCTGCGCCGAGACTTCTGGACGTCCATCCGGGCAACCGCTCACGGGACGTCACGCAGTCTGTGGAGCTCCGATTTTCCTTTAGCGTGCCCGTTACCCTGGAGGAAGGGGCCGTGGTCCTTATGGACTCCACCGGCCGGGAGATCGGTGGGGATCTTCGTTGGATCGCCACCACGGTCGCCGCGATGCGGCCGGACACCCTGCTGCAACCAACCGCCGAGTACGAGATCCTCATACTGCCCGGCCTGGTCGAGAACAGGTTCGGCCAGCCGCTGCAGTCCACGGGCGACCGTCCCGATACGCTTTCGTACGCCTTTACCACCATCGATCCCGAGACTTACGGTTCGCTGTCGGGGCGGTTCGAGGACGAAGACCCGGAGGGGACGGGTTACGTGGAGATCTCCCTTCACAAGGTGCGGGAATCGGAGGCTTCATCGGAAGTCGAACTGGCCGGTCCGGGCGATTTTCGATTTGACAATGTCCTGCCGGGCCGGTATATCTTGCAAGCCTACCGCGACGCGAATGGAAACGGAAGATTTGACTACGGCACCGCCTTTCCTTTCGATCCCGCCGAAAGGTCCATGGTCCATCCCGATACCCTGGAAATACGGTCGGGATGGGAGACGGAAGAGGTAACGCTCAGGTTGAACCGTTAGGAAAGCCGTGTGCCAGGGGAGTGACGTCTTGAACCAGGAAAACAACGCCCGGGATCTGCAGGCAGTGGCGGATGAATTGAAGACGCAGGGAATCGTGACCGTCGAAGGCGTATTCTCGTCGGAAGAGATGCAAACGTTCCGGGGGCTTCTCGACCGGACCATCTCGGAAGCAAGCCACGTCGAAACGTACAAGGGAAGACCGACCGACAAGCTACTCGGGAAATCGAAGGATACGGTCTGGCTGCTTTGGGAGCTCTATGCCGTGTGCGAGGGCGGACTCCGTTTTTCCCGGCACCCCGCCATCGTGAGCGTGCTTGAACGCGCGCTGGGTGAGCCGGTGCGGCACGCGAGCATCGGCACCATGTTCGACAAGGTGGCCGGCGGGGACGCCGAGATCGGCTGGCACCAGGACACCTTTTTCATCGTCGATCCACCGAAGGACCGTGAGGCTGATCTCACGGGCTACTGGACCCAGTTCGGCCACGTGCACGTGCGCCCTGCAGATCTAGACTGGAAGGAAGACTACTTCCGCAAGACCATCATCGTCCGCATCAACGTGGACCCGCAGACCATCGAGAACGGCGCCATGAAGGTCCTCCCCGGCTCCTATCTCGAAGGCCCCCTGGAACTTGCAACCAGCCAGGACGGCCAGGACGACCAAGGCGGAGAGGATGGAAAGGACGAACAAGGCGGCCAGGACGGCCAAGGCGGACAAGGCGGACTGGCGGGCTACGTCGCCGCCCACGCGCACGAGGCAATCGACTGCACCGCGGGCGAGGGAAGCGTCACCTTCTACTATCCCACCATGCTCCACAGCTCGGAAGTCAGCAAAGCGCCACCGGGCGTGCACCGGCGTGCCGCGGCGCACCGGGTCCGGGCCGAAAGCCTGGAAATACCGGGATGGGACTGGCCCACCGACTGGCCCGAAGGCGCGGAACGGATCCGGCCGGCATCAGGTTTCGACGTGGACCCCTTCTCCTGATCTCTACCGCCGGCACGATCTCTACCGCCGGCGCGATCTCTACCGCCGGCGCGATCTCTACCGCCGGCGCGATTCCTACCGCCGGCGCGTTCTCTACCGCCGGCGCGATCCTGCTTCGGTTTCCCCGATGTACAGCGTGGCGTAAGCCGGCGCGAACCCGCTCCACCGCCTGTCGCCGTATCGGTTTTCCACAATACCCATGACCCAGGGCTTGCTCAGGGTCGCGTTGACCATGTTGTGCAGGAACACGCCCGCGGCCTCCTCGGCCAGGATCACCTCGGCGTCCTGGTACATGGCCACCCGTTTCCCATCGTCGAATTCCCGCGCGGCCGCATCCACCAGGCGGTCGAATTCGTCGTGTTTCCAGTCCTGCCTTCCCGATCCCGCGGGCTGGGAACGCCACGGAACGGCAATCATGTCGCTGGGGTCCGGGTAGTCCATGTTGAACCAGAGGAATCCCCACGGGATCTCGTGGTTGCGCATGAAGGCGTTGAAGGCGTTGGTGGACTGCTGCCGCAGGCTTATCTCGATATCCAGATGATCCTCGAACATCTGCTGCATGGCGACCACCACGTTCCATTCGTCAGGCGTGGGCGGCTGGCCCCGTACCCAGAGCTCGAGCGGGGGAAGGCCCTTGCCGCCTGGATAGCCGGCCTGCGCCAATCTTTGCCGGGCCAGTTCGGGATCGAAGGCCTGGTACGCGCGGATCCGGTCCGCCTGGTAGCCGGGAAAACCTTTCGGCAGCATGCCGTAGGCCGGCGTGGCGCCGCCGCCGAGCACGACGTTGCAGATGGACTCGCGGTCGACGGCGTGGGCGAGGGCCTGGCGCAGCCGGATGTTGTCGAAGGGCGGCTCGCTGGTCTTGAAGATCGTGTAGTACGTCCCGAAGTTGGGATAGGTGATCAGTTCGCGGCTCAGGACGGGATCGATACGCGCGTGGTGATAGTCGGGGCCCAGGACGGCGATCCGGTCGAACTCCCCGTTTTCGTAGGCGGGCAGGCCGCGCCAACCCGGCAGGATGAAGGTGAACTCGATGCGCTCGAGGTATCCCTTCCACGGTCCGTTGTAATGGGGATTCAGCGCGTAGGTCATGCCGACGCCCTTGTCCCACGACGCGAGGCGCCACGTGGAATTGGACACGCAATATTCGGGCTCGGACCACCGCACACCGTATTTCTCCACCTGCCACCGGGGCGCCGGGACGGAAGTGAAGAAGGTCAGAATGTAGGGGAGGTAGGAGCAGGGCTCTTCGGTTTCGATCACCAGCGTGCGGTCGTCGACCGCCCGGACGCCGACGGTCGACGCATCGCTCGTCCGGCCCGAATTGAAGGCCCGGGCGCCCTTGATCGGGTAGTAGAAGTAGGCGAAGATGTTCGCGCTTGCGGGATCGAGCAGCCGGCGGAAGGACCACTCGAAATCGTGAGCGGTCACCGGGCGGCCGTCGCTCCACTTCGCGCCCTGCCTGATCTTGAACGTCCAGGTCACGTGGTCTTCCGCCACGGACCAGGACTCGGCCGCCGCGCCCCGGATCTCCATGTCTTCGTCAAAGACCAGGAGGGATTCGAAAAGGAAGGCGTTGAACTGAGCGTCGAAAAGGGAGATACCCACGTCCAGGGTGGACGGTTCCAGCATCGTCAGCCGGATGTACTGCTCGCTCGGCGGAGCGGCGTCCACCGGCAGTTCCCGGCCTAGCGAGTTGACGCGTGAGGCTTCCGTTCCGGCGCCGGACCCGTCACCCGGAGTTCCACAGGCCGCCGCAAAATACGCGGCCGTGCCGATCAAGGCGTTTAACCATCGTCCCATCGAGCCCTCTGGATTACCACGCGCCGCGGCGCCGGACCCTGCCTGCGGGCTATGCGGTCA
>CAZZNP010000028.1:31697-38195 GCA_964655785.1 uncultured Gemmatimonadota bacterium | reverse complement strand
CCGGACGAGAAGGTGCTGAGGGAGGCTGCCGCCGTTATCCGCGACGGGGGCCTCGTGGCCTTTCCTACCGAGACGGTTTACGGCATTGGCGCGGACGGGACCAATCCCGCGGCTATCCGGCGGATTTATGAAGCAAAGGGCCGCGAGGAATCCAAGCCGATTTTGGTGCTGGTTTCACACCGGAGGGACCTGGAGCGGCTGGTCAGGTGCATCCCAGGGCGTGTGCATGCGTTGATGGACGCCTGCTGGCCCGGACCGTTGACGCTGGTTTTTCCCGCGCTGGACAGCGTGCCGAAGGAACTGCTGGGCGGGGGCACGACGATTGGGATCAGGCACAGCGGCGCGGCGATCGCAGGGAATCTGTGCCGGGCGGTGGGCGGCCCCGTAACCGCACCTAGCGCCAACCGGTCGGGCGAACCGGAACCGCTTACGGCGCAGGACGTGGCCGCGGGGCTGGGCGACCGGGTAGACTTGATTCTCGATGGCGGGCGTTCGCCGTCGGACCGGCCTTCGACGGTCGTGGACGTATCCGATGGGATGCTGCGACTCATCAGGGCGGGATGTACATCCTTTGACCGCGTAAGGGACATCTGGCGCCAGTGAAACGCGCCGGAGCGTCCTGACCGGGGAGAAGAGACGGCGATGCGGATACTCGTCATTCGAACGGACCGAATCGGCGACGTGCTGTTGTCGACGCCCGTGCTCAGCGTACTCAGGGAACAGGACGGCGGCTGTCACATCTCGATGCTCGTCTCTCCTTACGCCGCCGGCGCCATCGAAGGGCATCCCGCCCTGGACGAGATCATTGTCGATGAACGATCCGGACGTCACGGAGGACCCGGTGGATTCCTTCGACTAGTCGGCGAACTCCGCGCGGGACGGTTCGACGCGGCCCTGGTCCTGCATCCCACGGCGAGACTGGCCCTGGCCTGCCGACTCGCCGGCATTCGGATACGGATCGGGACGGGATACAGGGCCTATGGATTGCTGTTCAACCGAAGGATCTACGAGCATCGGCGGGAGGCCAGCAAGCACGAAGTCGAATACAACCTTTCCCTGGCACGGGCGCTGTTCGAAGGCGCTGGCGAAGCCGCTCCGCAGATCCACGTGCCCGAATCGGCCCGTCGCGCCTTGGCAGATCGCATGGACCGGTGGCGGTTGCGGCCGGGCGATCCGCTGGTCCTGCTGCATCCCGGCAGCGGAGGGTCGGCCAGGGACTGGCCCGCGGATTGTTTCGCGGAACTGGCTGGAAGGCTGGCCCGGAGCGGCATCCCCGTGGTCGTTACGGGTTCGGCCGGGGAACGCGACCTGGTCGAAGGGGTCGCCGGATCGCTGCCGGATCAAGTCATCGGGGTCGCCGGTGAACTCGACCTCAAGGAACTGGCCGCGCTGCTCCAGGCATCCACGCTCTGCGTTACGAACAGCACCGGCCCTCTTCACGTCGCATCGGCCGTGGGCACGCCCGCCGTAGCGCTGTTCTGCCCCATAAAACCGTGCAGTCCGGTACGTTGGGGTCCCTTCGGCGGAGATCATGATATCCTGATGCCGGAAGTGCCGCCCTGTCCAAAATGCATCGAGACCGCCTGTCCATACTTCGACTGCATGGAACGCATCACCGTCGACCATGTATACGATACCGTTCGCGGCCGGATTCTGGCCGGACATCCCGATCTGGACGGTAGCCTCGCCGGCAAAGACGGCCGGGATGCCGCCATCGGGAACTGAAACCCTGGGAGTTATCCTTGCCTGACCTGAAGAATCCACTGATCGTACAGAGCGACCGGACGATACTCGTAGAAGTCGACCACCCGAGTTACGAGGATGCCAGGGATGCCCTGGCCCGGTTCGCGGAACTGGAAAAGTCTCCGGAACACATCCATGTATACAGGCTGAGCCCGCTGTCCCTTTGGAATGCCGCCTCGGCAGGCATGGGCGCGGACGCCGTGCTCGATTCGCTCGAAAGCCTGAGCAAATACGAGATTCCCCAGAACATCCGCCGGGAGATCATCGATTTCATCGCCCGATACGGACAGCTCAGGCTGCTCAAGGAAGAAGGAAGGCTAATCCTCGAGTCTGACGACGCCGCCCTGATTGCGGAAGTCTCCGGTCTGATCTCGGTCAAGAAGTTCCTCGCCGAGCCTCTGGACGAACGGCGGGTCCAGGTGGGGGACCGGTACCGCGGCCACATCAAGCAGGCCCTGATCAAGGTCGGGTTTCCCGTGGAAGACCTGGCGGGGTACGTGGAAGGCGCCCCGCTGGAGATCGGCTTGCGTACCGATAACGGCGACCGGAAGTCCTTCAGCATGCGGGACTACCAGCTGGACGCGGTCGGTGCGTTCCACATGAACGGTGCACCGCAGGGAGGCAACGGGGTCATCGTGCTGCCCTGCGGCGCGGGGAAGACCATCGTGGCGCTCGGCGCCATGGCCGCCCTGAAGTGCCACACGCTCGTACTGACGGCCAACACGGTGGCGCTGCGCCAATGGCGGCAGGAACTGATCGAGAAGACCTCGCTGACGGAGGAGCATATCGGCGAGTATTCAGGGGAGACAAAGCAGATCCGCCCCGTGACGCTGGCCACGTACCAGATTCTGACCTATCGTAAAAGCCGGGGGGACGAATTCGAGCATTTCGGACTCTTCGACCAGAAGGGCTGGGGCCTCATCATCTATGACGAGGTACACTTGCTACCCGCCCCTGTCTTTCGGTTTACGGCCGAGATCCAGGCCCGCAGGCGCCTCGGGCTGACCGCCACCCTGGTCCGCGAAGACGGCCGCGAGGACGACGTCTTCAGCCTCATCGGACCCCGGCGGTACGACATGCCGTGGAAACTACTGGAGCGGCAGGGCTGGATCGCGGAAGCATATTGCCGTGAAATCCGGATCGACCTGCCCGAAGCACGGCGCATGTCCTACGCCGTGGCCAATCGCCGGGAGAAGTTCAGAATCGCCTCGGAAAACAGCCGGAAGACGGAGATCATCCGCACCCTGCTGGAGCAACATCCTTCGGACCAGGTCCTGATCATCGGAATGTACGTGAGACAGCTCAAGCAGATCGCAGCATTGTTCGAGTTTCCCCTGATTACTGGCAGCACGCCGCTTCAGACCCGCCTCGATCTGTATTCCCGTTTCAGGAACGGGGAAATCAAGCGTCTCGTGGTGTCCAAGGTCGCCAATTTCGCCATCGACCTGCCGGATGCCAACGTGGCGATACAGATATCGGGCACCTTCGGGTCCCGCCAGGAGGAAGCCCAGCGTCTGGGCAGGATCCTTCGTCCCAAGGCGGACGGTTCTTCCGCTATTTTCTATTCGCTCATCACGCGGAACACCCTGGACCAGGACTATGCAGTGAACCGGCAGCTCTTTCTGACGGAGCAGGGTTACCAGTATACCATCCACGATGTGAGCGAAGTGCGCGCATGACGGGCCGGTTGACATCGTTCAGGCGGGATTCTATATTCAGTCTGAAGGCTGTCGGTGCGATACAGCCGCCTCGGACCGGACCTGTCGGACCCGGCCGCAAGTGTTTGATCTTTTTTGAAACCAGACCCCACGGCGCGGCGTATAATGCGGTATGGGAGCGAAGAGTATGGCTGACAACACCTCAATGCGCGCGGTACAGGCGCCCGATATCGAGTCGGGGGTAATCGACGAGTTGACCCTGTCGGATGAAGTGCTATTCCTGCGTGTCCAGCGGGAAGACACACGTGCATTCGAAGTGATCGTCGGTAGATACCGTACCAGGCTTTATAACTGCATCTACCGCATGGTCCACAATACGGAATGCGCGGAAGACCTGGTGCAGGAGACCTTTCTGCGGGTCTACCGGAATCGTCACAATTACAAGGCGATCTCCAATCTCTCCACCTGGATATACACCATCGCGCTCAATCTCGCCCGGAGCGAGTTGCGCAAGCGAAAACGCCGCCGGTTCTTCTCCCTGAACGCTTCACCTCATGAGAACAGCACGCGGGAAGGAATCGATTTGCCGGACACGAGCGCGGGGCCGGGAGATCACCTGGAGCAGAATGAACTGGGACGTGCCATCCAGCACGCGATCGATCAACTGCCGGAAAAATACAAGTCCGTGATCGTGCTGCGTGACATAGAAGAACTGTCTTACGAGCAGATTGGCGAAATTCTTCGCTGCCCGACCGGGACCGTCAAGTCGCGAGTCAACCGGGGGCGGTTGAGACTGCAGGATATGCTGAGGCAGTGGCAGGTAGAGTTACATTGAGGAGGAAGGACATTTTGAATTGTAGCGGATACGAAAGGCAAATGTCGGACTACCTGGATGGTCAGTTGTCGAAGGCGGACGAAGACGAGCTTCGATTTCACCTGAACGGATGTCCCCGGTGCCGACTCAAGATCGAGGACATGGAAAGCTCCATCCGGGCCGTGAAGAGTCTGCCTTCCGTATCACCAGGCTTGAAATTCGAACAACAACTCAGCAATCTGCTGACCCGGGAAATAACCCGTGAACTGTACGCGGGCCCCTGGTGGAGACGCGTATCGACGGCCGTTGCCGAACTCGGCGAACTCAGTCGGCAACGACCCGTTCAACTGGTATTCGCGACCAGCCTGGTCCTTACCATCACCGTGATCGGCGGATACGCGGAGCTGGCAAAGCCGCCGGAACGATCCGGTGCGACTCCGGCCTCTCCCATGGCCTTCTCCGTGCCGACGCCATTCGAACCGGAACTTGCTCCGCCCGATCCGGTTTCGCCCTTCCCCTTTGAACGGGAACTTGCGCCGCACATGGCGGCAACGACGGCACGAAACCGGCAACAGTCCACAGATCTCCCCACTCCCCAGGCAACCACCAGTCTCTCTTCCAACACATCTCGAATATCCGGCGACAGACAGGGCATCAAGACCGTCAGGACCATGGAACCGACGAATAACGGAATCCGATTCGTTTTGGCGGGTACGGGTATGCGTCTGGATCCTTCCCTGTTCAGCGAGTCCTTCGCCCGGGACCTGGCGACCAGCGGCGGATTCGAACAACCGGCGGTGGAAGACCGTCTGCAGCCGGTTGGCTCCGCGGAGCTTCGCGATTCGCCCGGTTTGCCCGGATCGCCTGACACGGCGGGTTCGTCCGGTCCGTCCGCCCCACTAAGACGCGTTCGTATCTCGTTCTGATCAGACGCTTCCGTATCCCGTTCCGACCAACCATGCGTGATTCCCAATCCCACCCTCCCGGGTCCCGATGCTTCCGGCTCCTGATCTGGGCCGCGCTTATGGCCAGTCTGGGTCATATGGGCGTCTCTTCCCGGGTTTACGCTCAGACCACCCCGTACCTTCAAAGCCTTGAACATGAGATCGTCAGCCTCGTGGAACGCGTGGAACCGGCGGTCGCCAGCGTGATCGTACAGCGGAAGTTCATAAATACCGCGAACGGACAGACTTTCACGGACTGGGAACGATCCATCGGAACCGGCGTGGTTCTCCACAGGGACGGCTACATCATCACGACGGCTGGCGTCGTGGATCATGCCCAGGACATCCTGGTGAACTTTCGGAACGGCCGATACGCCCTCGGCGAACTCGTCGGTGTGGACAGGCTTTCCGATATCGCGGTGATCCGCGTTGACAGCGTCTCGGTCCATCCCGCACGCCTCGGCGATTCCGATGACGTCAGGCCGGGATCCTGGGTGCTGGTGCTGAACAACGCCCATGGCTTCCCGTCCTCGATGACGACAGGGATCGTGAACGGGGTACGGGAGGAAGATGTCATGATGCAGGTCAGCGCCGTGGTCGGCGGCGGCGATATCGGCGGCGCCGTGTTTTCAACGAACGGCCGACTGCTGGGCCTCGTGGCAGACGCCCAACGAAGCCAGACTACGCTCACGGGAAGCGTTGGCGGAGGAGAAGGCAACGGAACGATTTCGGTTATACCCATCAACCGCGTAAAGACCTACGCCAGGCAACTCATAGAATACGGCGAAATTCGCCGGAGCTGGCTGGGCGTTTACGTGGAGAAAATCTGGGACAGCGTCAGCGTCCGTGGTGACCGCAATATCATGCTTGGCGCCGGCGAAGGCATGGTCGTTTCAGATGTATATCCCGACAGTCCCGCCATGAAAATCGGACTGCGCAAGGGCGACATTCTGCAGGCCGTGAACGGCGTTCCCATGAACCATCCCATCGTTCTGGCCGAATTCGTGACAACGCTTCCGGCGGGTACACGGATCGAAATCACGTACCTCCGAGGGGATACGGTGAGTACCGTGCACACGGTCCTCGCGCCCCAGCCGAAACAGCTCAATACCCCAGCCTCGCGCCTGATTGTGGAAAATGGCCCGGACGATCCTCAGTCCGGTGAAGATCCCAGCCTTATCCGGCAAATGATCATGGAACACGAAATGGAACTCGCGGCCCACAGGCTCAAGTTGAACCAGCTCAAAAGGCTACTGGACGAACGTATTCGGCAAATCGGTCGGCGATCCGCGGTCCCGGCCGGCGATGATGGATTCTGATTTGTCGGTCTGCCCGGTCC
>CAZZNP010000028.1:18154-31597 GCA_964655785.1 uncultured Gemmatimonadota bacterium | reverse complement strand
GATCCGCGGTCCCGGCCGGCGATGATGGATTCTGATTTGTCGGTCTGCCCGGTCCTATGTTATTGTGGCCCGCCCGGTCCGCCCGGTCCTATGTTCTAGTGGTCCGCCAGCTACGTCCAGTCTGCCCGATCCACCCGGTCCGCCCGGTTCGGCTGTTTCTACCAGTACCCATCCCCTGCAGTCTTCACGCCAAACATCTCTTGCCTGCTTGATCCACCCGGATGTACATTCACACCACAGCCGGTCATTGTGGTATAAACAGTATTGCCAGGGACGATCATCGTAACCGTTGGAAACAACCGGGGGAGTATGTATGGAACACCGAAAACTCGGCCGCACCGGCACGTCGATCAGCTTCATTGGACTGGGCTGCGTGACCTTCGGCCGAGAGATCGACGAGGAGCGTTCGGTTGCCATTCTGGACTATGCGGTCGAAAAAGGACTGGACTGGCTCGACACGGCGGAGGCGTACGGTGGCGGGAATGCCCGGACATACCGGCGCGACGTTTTAAAGGTCGATGACGTGCGCGAGACCTCGGATGTCATGGGTTCTTCCGAAATCATCATCGGGAAGTGGATGAAGGCACGGGGCTGCAGGGACGACGTGGTTATCTGCTCGAAGGTAAGCAGCGGAAACAAGCCGGAGAACATCGCCCGGGCGCTCCAGGTCAGTCTCGAGCGGCTGCAGGTGGACTGCGTGGACATCTACGAACTCCATTCCCCCGACGAAACCGTTCCAATCGATGAAAGCCTGGCCGTTCTGGACGAGGCAGTGGCCGCCGGCAGCGTCAAGACCGTGGGGTGCAGCAATTTCAACGCCGCGCAGCTGCAGGAAGCCCTGGATGCCGCCGCAAGGCATGGATACGCCCGGTTCGAGGTGATCCAGCCGCCCTACAACCTGGCCGACCCTGGCGCGCAGGACGAACTGTTTCCCCTTTGCAGGCGGGAGGAAGTGGGCGTTACGTCCTATAGTCCGCTCGCTGCGGGATTCCTCGCGGGTAAATACACGCCGGACCGGAACGCCTTTCCCAAGGGCTCGCGATTCGACGTGATACCCGGTCACGCGGATATATACTTCAACGACCGGAATTTCAGGAACGTGGAGCGGCTGCGTGCGCTGGCGGAATCCAGGGGGATTCCCATGGTGCGGCTGGCTATGGCCTGGACCATGGGGCATCCCGATATCACGTCGGTCATCGTCGGCGCCCGACATACCGGCCACCTGGACAACGCCTTCGAAGCCCTCGACCTGAAAGCGGACAAGGAACTGCGCGACGAAATGTCCGGCTGGCTGACGGACTGAACAGCACCCGCCGCGGTGCGATAACGACGATCTCGAGAGGGGGATTCCGTGGGTTTGGATCCAGTTGAAATGACAAAGGAATTCGTCGATGTGAAATCCGTTAGCCGGTGGAGCAACGCCGCCATATCCGACCTGGTCGAAGATCGGATGAAGGCATGCGGGCTCGAAGTGGAACGGCTGTCCTACGAGGATGAAAACGGTGAACTGAAAGTCAGCCTGGTCGGACGCAAGGGCCAGGGCGAAGGCGGTCTGGCCTTCCTTTCCCATACAGACACGGTGCCGGGGCAGGAACAGGACTGGGACGCGTATCACGGCGTGGTCGACGGCGATCGGCTGCTGGGCCGGGGCAGTTGCGATATGAAAGGCCCCCTGGCGTGTACCATGATCGCCGCCGCGCGAGTGGACGCGGAACGCCTTAAGAAGCCGCTGATCGTGGTCGCGACGGCCGATGAAGAAGTGGGCGGTGGTGGCGCCCACCAGGTCGCCACGGAGTCCGGCATCATGGACGCCGTCCGACCGGATTACGGCGTGGTGGCCGAGCCGACCAGCCTGACACCGGTGTACGCCCACAAGGGCGCTGCGCACGTCGTGGTGACGGCCCACGGCCGCGCGGCCCACACCAGCACGGGCCTGGGGGAATCCGCCAATTTCAAGATCGCCCCTTTCCTGGCCGAAATGGCCGAACTGGCGGAGCGGATCAAAGACGATAAACGGTTCCTGAACGCGGAGTTCAATCCGCCTTCCAACGGGTTCAACATGGTGATCACAGACTACGACACCAAGCAGAATGTATCCGCGGCGCGGTCGACCTGCCACGTCTGCTTCCGCACGATGCCGGACGATCACAGCGAAGAACTGGTGAAGGAACTGGTTTCCCGGGCCGAGAGCTACGGGTTCGAGGTCACGAGCACCCTGTCCCGTCCCTTCTACGCAGATCCTTCGAATCCTATCGTGCAGCTGGCCTCCGAGGTCACTGGTGGAAAGCGGCCGGAAACCGTGCCCTACGGGACGGACGCTCCCCACTTCAGGGAGCGGCTGGAGATGGTGGTCCTGGGACCGGGCAGTATCGAACGCGCCCATACGGTGGGCGAATACGTAGAAATACCGCAACTTTACGAAGCGGTGGACGTTTACTCACGCATGATTCACGAAATTTGCTTATAGGAGTCGATCCATGGCGGATTCCGTAGGTTACAGCGATACTCCCGAAATACCCGGCGGCACCTGGCGCGTCCACGACGGCGACCGCCCCCAACCCCGAGTCGTCACCCCGGGAGGCGAGGCCGGAAGCCCGCCTTCGGACGCGGTCGTGCTATTCGACGGATCGAACCTGGACCAGTGGACCGGGAGGGACGGAGGCGCTGCCGGCTGGAAGGTGGAGAACGGTTACATGGAGGTTAACGGCACAGGAGATATATCGACCCGCGCACACTTCGGAGACTGCCAGTTGCACCTGGAATGGGCCACCCCGGAAGTCGTGGCGGGAGACAGCCAGGGACGGGGCAACAGCGGCGTGTTCCTGCTGGGGCTGTATGAAATCCAGGTGCTGGACAGTTTCGACAACCTGACCTACGCCGATGGATCCGCCTCGGCCATTTACGGCCAGTACCCTCCCCTGGTCAACGCGAGCCGGGGTCCGGGCGCGTGGCAGAGCTACGACATCGTCTTCGAAGCGCCTTCCTGGGATGGCGACCGGCTGGTCAAGGGTGCGCACTTCACGGTCATGCACAACGGTATCGTGGTGCATAACCGCCAAAGGTCCGTCGGTCCCACCGGGCACAAGAACCTGGCGAACTATGACACGCCCCACGCCGTGACGGGCCCATTGCAATTGCAGGACCACGGCAATCCCGTACGATTTCGAAACATCTGGGTGAGACGCCTGACTGAGTACGACGAATCCTGAGCCGTCATGTCCGGTCCGGTTAGCCCGAGCCGCCCGGTTAGCCCGGGCCGCCCGGTTAGCCCGGACCGCCCGTTTGCGCGGTTAGCCTGGGCCGTCCGGTTAGCCCGGGCCGTCTGGTTAGCCTGGGCCGCCCGGTTCGCGCGGTTCGCCTGGGCCGTCCGGTTCGCGCGGTTCGTTCACCCAGCACAGGACAAGGAGCGCCGCTGCAGCAGCCATGACGCCGCAGGCCGCTCCTACAGCTGGGTATCCGGATGCGACATAGAGTGCACCACACAGGACCGTGCCGGTGGCGATGCCGATCTCCGCGACGGTGTTCTTGAGGGCGATTAAGGCGCCGCGCTCTTCGTCCGACGCCATGGCCGTGACTAACGCCTGCAACGGCGCGTGACGGAACGCCCCGGCGATACCGGTCAGGATGAACCCGGCGAATACCACCGGCAGCAGATTGTCGATCCACGGGATTCCGGCCAGCATCGCGGCCATGGCCAGCCCGCTGAACACCACGATACGCTTTTTTCCCACCCGGTCCGAGAGATGTCCGGCCAACGGACTTCCCAGCAGCGCGCCCAGGCCGCTGAAGAGAAAGACCATGCCGATCAGGTCGGTGGTGAGTCCGTAAGCGTCCCGTAGCCACGTCCCCACGTAGGTAATGAAACCCACCGTGGAAGCCGATACGAGAAAAGAAGCGGCGATCACGGCCAGAGGTCCGGTCCGCGCGAGAAATCGACCGTACCCTTTCACCATGCCGGTTATTGATATCCTGTGGACAGCGTGCTCCGCGCCGGACGCCCCTTCCGCACCGGACGCTCCTTCCGCGCCGGACGCTCCTTCCGCACCGGACGCCCCTTCCGCACCGGACGCCCCTTCCGCCTCTTCCGCGCCGGACGCCCCTTCCGCGCCGGACGTGCCCGGCGCCGGCACGCGTTTCGGTATAATCGCCAGCGCGGGTACCCACAGCAGCAACCCCGCCGCCGCGAATGCGGCGAAAGCCCACCGCCAGGTCCATGCTTCCGCGACGAATGCGCCCGCGGGCACGCCCAGGATCATCGCCGCGAAGTACCCCGACATGACCAGGCCCATAGCCGCGCCCCGCCGCCTGTAGGGGAAATGGTCCCCCACGCAGGCTGTAACGTTCAGCGACAGCGTTCCCGCCGCCGCTCCCGTTACAGCGCGGAAGGCCAGCATCGAGGCATAGTCCCACGCCAGGCCGCACAGGAGGGTCCCGGCGACGAATACAATCAGCGCCGACACGAGCATTCTACGCCGTCCCGTCCTGTCCGACAGGGGTCCGATGGCGAAGGAGACCACCGCGGCGGCGATGGCGTACACCGAGACCAGCAGTCCGGCCTGCCCGGCATCCGTGCCGAAGGCCGACATCAGGTCGGGCAGGAGCGGAGAGATCATCTGGTTGTCGGCCACGGCCACGAAAATGAGGCCGAACAATACGGCGATAAGCCGGTTGTTTCCGGTCCGGATCGTCCCGGTCATCGGTAGTCCAGGTTATGGTGCGTCAGGGGATTGCGCCGTGCATCCACGGCGTTTGATGGTGCCAGGCGAGCAGCCGGTCCCGGAGGCCGGCCGCCGGCTCTCCGTCGAGGGACGTGTCCGTCGCACTGCGCATCTGGAAGGGGTCGGTCCGCAGGTCGTAAAAGCACCCTCGGTCGTCCAGGACGCCGCCCGTCGCCGGATCGATGCGGATCCCGTACGTGTGGGTCGCCGTGCGCAGTCCGATTTCCCCCCTGCCTGTCTCTATGAATACGCCATCTTCCCCCGGAGTTTCCCCGGCCGTCATCGTTCCGGCCAGGTCCCTCCCCTGGACGTGGGCGGGAACGGAACCGCCGCAAAGGGAAAGGAGCGTGGGCATGACGTCGATGATCTGGGCCGTATAGTCCGTGACGACGCGGGGTACCAGGCGATGCGGATCGTGAAAGATCAGCGGTATGCGAATGGACTCTTCAATCAGGCGTCCCTTGTTGAAGAGATGGTGGCTGCCGAGGTTATCGCCATGGTCGGATAGGAAGACGACGATGGTGTTGTCTGCGTGGCGGTATGCCCGGAGAAAACCCATGAGCCGGCCGACCATGTCGTCCACCCAGGTCGTCATGCCGTAATACAGGGCGATCAGGCGCCTCAGATCGAAACCGGGCGGCAATACGCGCGTGAACGGCAGGTCTTTCTCGTAGAAGAGGAAATCCCACTGGTACACCTTGAACCAGTGCTCGTCAAAGGGTAGCTGGCCATCTCGAAATACATTGGGCCGCAAAGGGATATCGTCGGGGCCGTACATTTCCAGGTACGTTTCCGGTGCGTCCATCAGCGGCATGTGGGGCGGCGATATGCTGTAGTAGAGGAAAAAGGGGTCCTTCCGGTTCTCCCGGTCTCTGAGGTAGCCCGCGACCTGGTCCGACTCGAAGGGTACGCTGAACCCGTCGACCTCGAATTCCTCCTCGTTGTTTTCCACGAAGGATTGACCGGTGTGCCGGTGATGTACCCGGGGATACAGGCTGTAGTCGAATCCCAGCGATTCGGGCGTGGAATGAATGTGCCACTTCCCGATCACCGCTGTATCGTATCCAAGATTCCTGAACATTTCGGCCAGCGTCGGCGCGGGAAGATGGGGTCGTCCCGCCGCCGGATACTCGGGCATCGTCGTCGATCCATCGGCCCGCCGTTCCGCGTAGTTGCCGAGCGTGCCCATGCAGGTCCGGCTGTATTGGCCGGACAGGAGACAGGAACGCGCGGGCATGCAGACGGGATTGTTGCTCGCCGCCATCTCGAATCGCACGCCTTCCTCCGCAAGTAGGTCCAGGTGGGGCGTACGGACGACGTCGTTTCCATAGCAACCCACTTCGAATGCGCGCAACTGGTCGCAGATGCAGAGAATGACGTTCGGCCGGGGATCTCCCGGGGGATCAGCCATGCCGACCTCCGGTGACAGGGGGTTCAGAACAGGAGTCTTACGGCCATGATGATCAGCACCGCGTTAAGGACGACGCGGATCAGCCGCTCGCCTCGTTTGATGGTATAATGGGCGCCGACCCACCCACCGATCGTCGTGCCCACGGCCAGGCTGGCCCCTGCGATCCAGAGTACCAGTCCCTTGTCCGCGAAGATGGCCAGCGCCACGAGGGTGTATATGCCGATGATGAAAACCTTGTAGGCGTTCACGCGGACGAGATCGAGACCGACGACACGGTAGAGGACCGCCATGACGAAAAACCCGACGCCGGCCTGAATGAACCCGCCGTAGAAACCCACCGCGACCATCAGGACGTGTCCCAGCACGAGCCTCCGGGGCTTATCGATTTCCTCCGCGTCACGAGGTTTCCTGCTCATCAGAATCAGCAGCACGATCATAAGACCGCCGAGAATCCGATTGAACAGTTCGCCGCTGACCTGGGTCCCGAGGTACGCCCCCATCGCCGCCCCCGGCACGGCGCAAAGCGCCAGGGTCAGCATGGTGCGTAACTCCGAATACCCCTTGCTGAAGAAACTGGTAAAGGCGGACGCGTTCTGGGCGACGATGGCCACTCGGTTGGTACCGTTGGCCACGTTGCCGGGTAGTCCCATGAAGATGAGGACGGGCAGCGCCAGCAGGGATCCGCCGCCGGCGATGACGTTCAGAAACCCCGAAAAAACACCTACGCCGGCGAGCAGGAAAAGTTGCCAGAGTTCGAGTTCCATGAGCGGTCAGCCTGGAATCGGAGCGTCTTCGCGTATCAGCCCCTCCGACTTCAACTCCGCCCACAGGTCCGCCGGAATGGGAAACTGGTAGTGGGACAGGTTCGATTCGACGTACTCCGGTTTGATCGCGCCGGGGATGACGGATGCGACCGCCGGGTGAAAGAGCGGAAACTGCAGGGCGGCCGCGGCCAGGGGCACGTCATGTCGTTCGCAGACGCCCTGTATTTGCCGGGTTTTCTCCAGGATTTCGGGCGTTGCGGGATAGTAGCCATAGGTTGACGTCTCCGTGGGCCCGGTGACGAGGATGCCCGAGGCGAAGACCGCGCCGATCACGATGCCGATGCCGTCTTCCACGCACCTGGGCAGTTCCAGGTCCAGCGCATCCTGGTCCAGGAGCGTGTAAGGCATGGCGACGATAAAGAAATCAAGGGGCATCAGGTCCAGAAACCGAAGCATCATCCCTGTCTTGTTGAGCCCGGCGCCGACCCCCTTGATATCGCCTGATTCCTTGAGCTCGGCAAGCGCGCGCCAACCGCTGGTGAACAACTGGTGAAGATAGGCCTGTATCTGCGGTTCGTTGTGGTAGAAGGGATCCAGGTCGTGGATCAGCAGCAGGTCGATACGGTGGATCCCGAAACGGGTCAGGCTGTCTTCGTAGGACCGCATGATCCCGTCGTAACTGTAGTCGTAGACATGGTCGAAGGGCAGCCCGCCGCACCAGAATCCGTAATCGAAGTGCTTAAGGTCCCGAGTCGCCTTGAACACGCGGCCGACCTTGGTAGACACCACGTAGGATCCATGACTCTTCTGGCGAAGCAACTCTCCCAGCCTCAACTCGCTCTTGCCGTAACCGTACCATGGAGATGTGTCGTAGTAACGGATGCCAGCCCTCCAGGCCGCCCGCAGCGTGGCGCGTGACTTGGCGTCCGTGACCGGTTGAAACAGGTCTCCCAGAGGCGCGGAGCCGAAACCCAGTTCAGTCACGAAGGCGTCCGTGGTTCCCAGTTGTCTCGTGGCGATAGGCATGCTGTCTTCCTTTCCGTGGAATTTACCGTATAAGGATCCACATTCCCTTGAGGCAGGAGTCGGTTGCATCGTAGTTCGAACCAGCATGTTCGGACAGTATAGGGTATATGCCGGTGCACGTCGTGTCACTTGTTTTATGGCGTTCCGTCCCGGGATGAAACCGTTGACAGTCCGTCTTGATTACGGTAAAATGCACCAGCGACTTCATCCGAAATTCCATCCTGTCGTTCAAGGAACGCTTCCGTTGTTCCGATCCGATCAGACCGCGTCCATCCCGCGTGCCGCCGCGCGTTGGCGTCCCGTGGTGATTCTGTCCCTGTTCTGGGCGGCCGTCGCGCTGTTCAGCCTTTCCGTCCCGGCGCTACAGGACGACCAGGGCAAGGAAGCCGACGGGACGGAGCGGTACGTGAACTCCTTTGGCGTGACTTTGCCACCCGATGCCGCGCCGCCCGAACGCCAGGTCCTTACCCAGTTTTCTCCCGACAACCGGTACCTCGACCGGGGCACGTCCACCTACAAGCAGGCATGGGGCGTGGGGCTGGTGGCCGAACCGCTCGTCCGGGTGGACCGCAATTTCAATCTGCTCCCGGCCGGCGCCACCTCGTGGGAGTTGTCCGAGGACGGCCTGACCTGGACGTACGAGATTCGCAAGGACATGATCTTCGCCGACGGCCATCCCCTCACGGCGCACGACTACGAGGCCACCTTCCGCCGCTGGGCGAATCCCGAAACAGGTTTCGATTTCGAATGGTACTTCCGGTCCATCAGGAACTGGACCGACGTAGTGGGTGGGCGCCTCCCCCTAGATTCGCTCGGAGTCAAAGCCCTCGATGACTTTACTGTGACCTTCACGACGGAACGTCCCACGCCCTACATGCCGCTCCTGCTCGCCAAGAGCTGGGTGTCTCCGACGCACCTGTTCGACAAGTACGGACCAGAATGGGCAACCCGTCCCGAAACCCATTTCGGAAGCGGACCCTACCGGCTGGTCGAATGGATCAAGGGCGATCGGATTGTACTCGGCATAAATCACAACTACCGGGGACCCATCAGGCCCATGCTGGAGCGCATCATAGCCAGGCTGTACAACCTGGCGGTCCCGCCCCAGTTCCTGTCGGCCTACGAAGCCGGCGAAGTGGACTACATCCCCCTGACCAACCAGGCCGAGATCAACCGGATCAAAGCGGATCCGGTCATGCGAGAGCAACTCAACGCCTACACGGATTTCTCAACGTACTACCTGATGCTGGACACCTACAACCCGCCGTTTGACGATGTACGCGTACGCAAGGCCTTCGCCCATGCCGTCGACGTCCATGCCATCATAAAGTCGGCCATGCGGGACGTGGGCATTCCCGCCTCATCCATGCTGCCGACAGGATTCCCGGGTTCCAATTCGGAGGAACTGGCTCCGCTGCAGCGTTTCGAACCCGAACTCGCCAGGCGCTTTCTCGCCGAGGCCGGCTATCCGGACGGAAGAGGATTCCCGGAGGTGAACATCTGGCTGCGCGGTGAAGCCGCGAACATCCGTACAGCCGCCGAAGCGGTTCAGGCCATGCTTAACCAGCACCTGGGACTGGATGTGGGCGTGCGCAACGTGGAACGCAAGGTCTACCTGGACGCCATGAGCGCCCGGGAGCTTACTCTCGGCATGGTGCCTTACCAGTACGACTTCATTGACGCGGGAAACCTCCTGACCATCTGGCTTTCCAATGGGCGCCACGCCTGGCACGACGATCGGTTCGAGTCCCTTGTGCAGCAGGCCAATGAACTGGTTGGCGATCCGGACCGGCGCATGGCCATGTACCGGGACGCCGAGCGGATCCTGGTCGATGAAGTCGGGGGCATTTTTCTGTGGTACATCCGGATAAACCAGATGTGGAAGCCCTTCGTCAGGGGAGAATCCCTGGAACCCAACCAGTGGGGCTACAGGGCCTGGCGCGGGGAGCTCATGTCCAATCTCCAGACCAACCTGTACATAACGAAGGATATATTGAAGGATCCCTCGAAAAACGAACCGGAGCCCTTCCGGTTCTGGCAGTGGCTGACCGGCGAAGACTGATACGGGCGATCTCGCCTGGAAGCCGTCTTGCGCGGCTCAGCCTGCCTGCGCCCCATCTTCGTCCTGCGCGGCTCAGCCTGCCTGCGCCCCTTCGCCTGCCTGCGCCCCTTCGCCGTCCTGCGCGGCTCAGCCTGCCGTATTATCGGTCAATCCCCAGAATCTCTCCCGCATCCCGGTGGATCATTGTTTCGATTTCCTCTTCGTCCAGCCGGGGCAGCGCCGTGCCTTCGAGCATGCCGTTCAGCCCGCGCAGGTCGCGGATCGTGTCGTCCACCGTCGTGACCGGGAAATCGGTGCCGAAGAGCAGCTTGTTCCATACGCCATATTCCTGCACGAGCATGAGACTGTGATAGAGCTGAAAGGGTCGGTAGTGCAACCCGGAGATATCGGAATACACATTGGGGTGCTTGCGGATGACCGCCACGGTTTCCCCTTCGTAGGGATGGCCGAGGTGGGCCATGATGATCTTGCATTCGGGAAACTTGATGGCGACCGCGTCCAGGTGTCGGGGCAGGGTGCAGTCCAGCGGCGCCTGGTCCACGAAGGTCGTGCCGGTGTGCAGTAATACGGGAAGGTCGTTGCGGGCGGCGTACTGCCACAGATCGTCCAGTTCGGGGTCATGGGGATAGAACCCCGCGTACATGGGCAGAAGCTTGATGCCGCGCATGCCCAGGTGTTCCCCGCCTTCGGCCATCTCGTCTCGCCACCCGTCTTGCGTGGGGTCCAGCGACATGAAGGGGACGGTCTGGTCGGGATACTCCGCACAATAGGCCGCCACGTAGCTGTCCGGCGTCCACAGACCCGACAGTCGCGCCTTTCCACCGAAAACCACGGTCTTCACGGGTTGTCCGGCGGTCTGTGCGGACGCCAGATAGCTCGCGTATTCCGGCGTCAAGTCCAGCTCGTATCCCCTCATCCGGATCGCCTGGTTGCGGAACGTGTCGTTGAAGTGATCGGGATATCTCCAGGCATGCGAGTGAACATCGTATATCATAGAAGTTCCTCCTGGGCACGTCTCATCGATGGCCGTCGTACTTTCTGAGCGTGGGAGACCGCCAGGCTATGGCGGCTACGGCGACGAGGCAGCCGATTCCACCCGAAATAACGGAGAAAGGCGCGCCGGCGAGTCCCGCCACCAGTCCGGCTTCGGCTTCGCCTAGCCTGGGGCCGCCCATGACGAAGATCATGTTGACTGAAGTCATGCGGCCGCGCAGTTCGTCCGGGGTCGACAGCTGCATGATGGTGTGTCGCAGCACCATGCTTATCGTGTCGAAGGCGCCGGTGAGGAACAGCGCCGCGAAGGTGAGCCAGAAGCTGGACGAAATGCCGAAAACAACGGTGGCCAGCGCGTATAAGGCCACCGCCTTGAACAGAAGCCGCCCCTGGCCCGAGATCACGGGGAAGGTGGACATGAGCGCGCCGGTCAGCACGGCGCCGATGGCCGGGGCCGCCGAGAGCAGGCCGTATCCCCTTTCGCCCACGCCCAGCACCTCCGTTGCGAAGATGGGCAGCAGCGAAGTGGCGGATGCGAAGAAGGTTGCGGTGAAATCCAGGAGCATTGCGGAACGGATAACGGGCGATCGCTTTATGAAACGGAGCCCGTCGAGGGCAGCGGCGAAGCTGACCTTCGTTACGGCGCCGGCGCTCCGGTGTCCCTTGCGCATCATCAGGATCGGAACGATCATGAAAACAAAGGAAACCGTGTTGATCCAGTAAACGGCGGCGATGGAGCCCGTCGCAAGGATCAGGCCGGCCACGCCTGGTCCGGACACCGATGCGACGTGGGACGCGGTGATATTGATGCTCATGGCGTTGGCGAGATGGCGCCGTTCCACAAGGTTAGGCACCATGGCGTTCTTGGCCGGACTGCTGAAGCAACCGATACCCGCGCTGATGGCGGTGATCACGTACAACGCAGTGGGAGTATCCTGGTCGGACCAGGTGATCCAGGCCAGCGTGGTGCTGATCAGGGCCAGGCCGCACTGAGCGATGAGCAGAACGCGCCGGCGATCGTGGGAATCGGAGATCACCCCTGCGAGCGGGGATAGCACCACGATGGGTATGAGTCGTATAACCGCCATCGCACCAAGGGCATACGCGGATTCGGTCAACAGATACATATGCCAGAGGACGGCCGTCTGCTGCATGCGGGATCCGGTGAGAGATACAACCTGTCCGGACCACAAAAGCCGGAAGTCGCGGTATTGGAGTGCTGGAAACCGGTCTCGAAAGGCTTGAAGGGGCAGGGGCATGACCTAGGTGAAGATAGCACGCATGCGGGAACTGTCAAGACACGCGTCCCGGTCGGACACCAGAGACAATGGTCTTGACACCCTTTCGGCGTACCGGATATCATGGCGTCTGTCCGGGACCATTGACCGTTCACCCGGGGCGTTGCCGCTTCTCGTCGCAACAGCGCACCTGCCGGCGAAATCGAGGACGTCTAGGAAGTTCCAAGAACCAGCCACCCTATCGAATGGAGCGCAATGCATGCTTTACATCGACGAGGAGGAAGTAGGAAGGTTTCTGTCTATGGACGCGGCCGTCCGTGCGGTCGAAGAGGCGTTCCGCGGACTCGGAACGGGATCGGCGGTCAACATTCCCCGTTCCAGGGTCCGTCTTCCGGGCCATACCCTCCACGTGATGTCCGGGGGGATTCCGGCACTGAATCTAACCGGCCTGAAAGCATATACGACCACGCGGCACGGTGCAAAGTTCGTGGTGTTGCTCTTCCAGGCGGACACCGGCGAACTGCTGGCCGCGATCGAGGCTGACCGGCTCGGACAGATGCGAACGGGCGCGGCGAGCGGCGTGGCGACGAAGTACATGGCGCGGGAGGACGCGGCCACCGTGGGGGTGGTCGGCACGGGATGGCAGGCCCGAAGCCAGCTGGCCGCGGTCTGCGCGGTACGGAAGGTGGCGGACGTGAAAGCCTATGGACGGGACCGGTTACGAAGAGAGGCCTATTGCCGCGAGATGAGCGAGGCCCTGGACGTGCCGGTGCGGCCGGTGGATTCGGCACGGGCCTGCGTCGAAGAAGCGGACGTGGTGATCACGATCACCAGCGCGGCGCAGCCGGTGCTGGAAGGCGCCTGGCTCGCTCCGGGCACCCACGTGAACGCCGCCGGTTCGAACGCGCTCTTACGCAGCGAAATCGATACGGAGACGGTCAGGCGGGCCAGGGTGGTTGCCGTGGACTCCAGGGAGCAGGCCAGGATGGAATGCGGAGACCTGCTGGAACCGGTGGAGACCGGACTCCTTCAGTGGGACCGTGTCCACGAACTGGCCGACGTGGTGGCCGGCCATGTGCCCGGGCGGATCGGCAGCGATGATATCACCCTCTTCGAGTCTCAGGGGCTGGCCGTGGAGGACGTGGCCGCAGGCGCAGTCGTCTATAAACGGGCGAAAGCCGAGGGCGCGGGGCGGCAGGCCGGGTGATAGCCGAGGGCGCGGGGCGGCAGG
>CAZZNP010000028.1:0-18054 GCA_964655785.1 uncultured Gemmatimonadota bacterium | reverse complement strand
GCGGGGCGGCAGGCCGGGTGATAGCCGAGGGCGCGGGGCGGCAGGCCGGGTGATGTTTAACGCAGCGGGGCGGCAGGCCGGGTGAAAGCCGAGGGCGCGGGGCGGCAGGCCGGGTGATGATTCAGGCGGCGGGGTGATCGAAACCCCACCTCCTGGCTACCCCATTGCCGCAATCCGGTCCCAGTGGGCTTTTGCGCCGGCCCGGATCCAGTGGTCGTACACGGTGAAGAAGAACCGGACACCGATCTCGGCGTGCGTTTCGAAGGTCTCCTCCCCGACGAGCGATCCCGCGTTCCTGCCGGCGGCGACGATCCGTCCAAGCGTATCGGAGACCACCTTCTTCACGTCCGGGTGATACATCTGTCCTGGATAGCCCATGGTCTGCGCCAGGTCGCCCGGGGCGACGAAGAACACGTCGATGTGATCCACGGCGAGGATCTCGTCCAGATTCTCCACCGCCTCGATCTCTTCGATGAGGACGATGACGAGGATCTCATCGTTGACCTTTGAGATGAACTCGCTGTTTTCGGTGCCGTACCCCCGGCGGTTGAAGTACATGCCCCGCATGCCGGCCGGCGCGAACCTGCTGGCGCGCACCACGCGTTCCGCCGCCTCGGCGCTGCTCACGTGGGGGACGACCAGGCCGCTGACGCCACAGTCCAGCGTGCGGCCGATCAAACCGGTCTCGTTGGCGTGCACCCGCATGACCGACGCCATGTTCCACAGGTCGCACGCCCTTGAAACGTCACCGATGCGATCGAAGGTTATGTCCCCGTGTTCACCTTCGATCCAGAAGCCGTCGAAACCGAACTGACCCATGAAATCGATGGAATTCGCCGTGTGGCTGTGGCCGCCGACCACGTGGGCGGTCTCTCCGGCCCTTAGTTTTTCCAGCACCCTGTTTCCTCGCATCGGATATTCTCTCCTTATGAGCCCGCCTGAAGTCGCACGCAAGACAACCGCCGCCGTCGTGACTCATTCAACGAAGATCAACCTGCACAAGTTAGATGCCACGGCCGTGTTGACAAGCCTTTTCTGGCGGGAAGATCGTGGTGTGATTCGGTTTGCGCGCGAGGAGATAAACGCTATTCCCTTGCCGTGCCAACCAGTATCGTATCGCCTTGACACCTCGTGGGGACGCCCTTAGAATAAACGCGTTGTCCTGAATCGATCCCAGCCCTTCCGTTTCACCCTTTCCGGGACTGCCCATGACCACCCAATCGCATCATCCAATCACTGCCGAGGAAGCGGCCTACTGGTCGGAAATCAGGAAACAGTTCTACCTGATGGACGACGTAACCTACCTGCAGGGCGGCACCGTGGGGCCGTCCGCCAGGCCCGTCATCGAAGGTATCATCGATTTGATGCGGGAATTCGAGGCGGACCCCCTGCACCGCAGACACGGCGATCTGCTCGGTCCCATGGTAGAGACGTCCAGGGAGAAGCTGGCCCGGTTCGTGGGGACCACCCCGGACCGGATCGCCCTCGTGCTCAACACGACGATGGGCATGAACATACCCGGCCAGGGCCTGATCTGGGAACGGGGAAGCGACGTGCTGCTGAGCGACCAGGAATATCCCGCCGTCCGTGCCCTGTGGACGTGGCTGGCCGAGCGGGACGGCCTGAATCTGAACTATATTCCGTTGCCTACGCCGCCGTCCTCGCCCCAGGAAATCGTGGACGCCTACGCGGCTGGGATGACGGACAACACCAGCGTGGTCATCTTCAGCCACGTGTATTTCACGACCGGACTCGTCGCGCCTATCACGGAACTCACGCGCCTGGCCCATGAACACGGCGCCGTGGCCATGGTGGACGGCGCGCACGCCGTCGGGATGGTCCCCCTCGACCTGTCGGAGGTGGGATGCGACTTCTATGCGAGCAGTTCCCACAAGTGGCTGCTGGCGCCCAAGGGCGTAGGGTTTCTCTACATGGACGCCAAATACCAGAACAAGGTCCGGCCCGTGGTGATCGGCCACAATATGCGCGAAACGGACGCGGCCAGCCGCTATGACGTTAACGGGACGCGCGACCTGACCCACCATGCCTGCCTGGGTGACGCCATCGATTACCAGCTCGATATCGGATGGGAGAGCAGGATCCGGCCCTACTGTCTCGGCCTGGCCCGGTACCTTAAGGCACAGGCGCTCGAGCGGATCCGGGGCGCCCGCCTCACCATCCCGATGGATGAATCCATGTCCGGGTTCATCACCAGTTTCTCCATCGAAGGCATTGATCTGCCGAAGGTCTGCGAGTATCTGTGGAAGGACTACAAGATCGAGGTCACCGCCATCGGGGCGAACGACCTTTCCTTCTTCAGGGTCTCCACCCATTTCTACGATTCCTACGAGGACATCGACCGTTTCATCGGCGCGATCAACGAGATCATCGCAAAGAGGCCTGACGTTCAACTGGACAGAGACAACCCATGACCCGACCCAAGCTGCTGCTGCCCGGACCCATCGACATTTGGGAGGAAACCCTGCAGGCGCTGAGCGAGCAGGTACTGCCTCACTATGGCGAAGACTTCAGTCCCATCTACGAAGAAACCGTTTCGATGCTCAGGACCGTCTTTCAGACACGGAACGACATCATCATCATGACCGCTCCCGGTTCAGGCGCACTCGATGCGGGACTGAGCAGCCTGTTCCAGCCAGGAGAGCAGGTGGCGGTGCTGACCAACGGGCCCTTCGCCAACCGGCTCGTCGAAATACTCACGGCATTCCGGAGCGAGGTCATCGCCGTTGACGCCCCGTGGGGCGAGCCTGGCGATCCGGACAAAATGCGAGACGCCCTTGAACGGCACCCGGGCGTTGCCGGCCTGGTCGTGGTCGCCAACGACACCGGCACGGGCGTGCGGAATCCGTTGGAGGAATACGCGGGCCTGGCGCGCGACTTCGGCCTGCCCTTCTTCGTGGACGGCGTATCGGCTCTTGGCGGTTACGACATCCCCGTGGACGAACTGGGCATCGACGTAGCCGTGACTTCTTCCAACAAGGCCCTCGAGACCGCTCCGGGCCTGGGCATCCTGGCGGTAAGCGATCGGGCGTGGGACATCATACGCGCCAAGGACAGTTCCCACAGGGGCTGGTACTACGACCTTGCCGTCTGGAAGCGGGCGTCAGAATCGTCGGGAGAACATCCCTATCCCACAACACAGTCCAGCAGCGTGATCGTCTCCCTGCACGCTAGCCTGAATCGGATCATGAACCTGGAAACCCTGGAGGGCCACTGGGCCCGGTACGCATGGGCCCAGTCCGTGGTCCGCGCCGGTCTGCGCGCTGTGGGTTGCGCGCCTATCGTGGCCGATGAAGCCGCGTCCTGCACGGTGACCACATTCCGGGTCCATCCGGATGTATCCGAAGCTTCGATATTGCGGACTTACCTGCTGCGCAACCATGGCTTCCTGGCGGCACAGGCCATGGGCGAGTTCGCCCGGGATTCGCTACGCGTGGGCCACATGGGCAAAGCCGGTTCGAGGGAGTACATCGAACCTTTTCTGCTCGGGATGGAGGACTTCTTCCGAACGGTCATGCACCACGACCTGACGCCGGGTTGCAGTCTGGAGGGGTTGCGGCATGCCATTGGGCCGGAACAGTTCGGGCAGACCGGGAAGGCCTGACGAACCGGCAACCCGGACAGGCCTTGAGGGGCCTGACGGACCTGAACCTTCTTCTATGGGTTTTCTACAGTGCTGTTTCCGGATGGTTTCCTCGGCGGCGTGAGGGACAGCACCGTGTCTGTGAGGGACTGGTCGAGGGGATAGTGGTGGGACGTCCGGTAGTACTGCAGGAGGTCACGAGCCAGGGCGTTCAGCGGATCGACGTTATGGAAGCGATCGGGCAGCGGTCCCGGATGGTACAGGACATTGAGGAGGGAACGCAGAGGTATTTCCTCCGGCGAGTTGGCCGGCATGTAGGTGACATGGTACCCCGATTTCCGAGAAAGCAGTCCTGAATCCACGTAGGCCGACAGCATCTCATCGAGTATGTTCTCGGGAGCCCCTGTCTGGCCGGAAAGCCGGTCCAGCCTTGTCGGTCTGTTTTCTTCCACGAAATTGCGGATGATGTAGAGGAACGCGAGGACATTGATGTAGCTCCGCAGCGCCGTCCCGTGAACCCGCTCCGATTGCCTCCACTCCATGATACCCACGTTCTGGATGGAATAAGCCAGGACCGCGCCCAGCAACAGGATCACCCAGCCCAGGTACAGCCAGATCAGAAACAACGGCAGGGCGGCGAAACCCGCGAACAGGATCTCCCGTGCGCTCGCCTGGGTCGTGTCCGCGATGAACTGCGCGAATATCCGGTTAATCCATAGCCAGCCGAGTCCTGAAATCACGCCGCCAACCAGAGCGGCCCGGATCGACACCCGCGTGTTGGGCACCGACCAGATTATGAGCGAGAAGAAAGCCCCGATCAGCAGGACGGACAGGGGCGAGAACCCTGCGACCCGCTCGAAGTTGGCCAGGATGGCAATGCTGTTCGACGAACCCGTGAAGGTCACGACGCCGGTGATGGTCAGCGGACCGATCAGCAGCAGCGCCAGGTAGCTGACGAGGCGTTGTCTCCAGCTTCGCATACGGCGCACGTGCCAGATATCGTTGAAGGATTCATCGATATTCGCCAGGATACCCAGGACCGCCAATAGGAGGACGATCAGCCCTATATATCCCAGCGTGGCGGTCTGGGCATTGGCCAGGAAGTCCATGATTTGATTGGCGATGATGTCGCCGTTGCTTCCCAGGGGGCTCAACCACTCTCGCAAGGTGGGTTCGAAGTTCACGTACAGTCCCAGGCTCTGGTACAGGGTGAACACGATGGCGAGCAGCGGGACCAGGGCCAGCAGGCTGGAAAACGTCAGCGCCGATGCGCGGGTCAACAACCGGTCTTCCCAGAACTGGTGATACAGAAAGAGGATAGACTTGGCTGTGCGTACCAGGAGTGCGTGCAGCCGGGACAGGCCACGGGTGTTGATATGCCAGATCTCGCTGCCGATGAACTGGCTCGCCTTGCGCAAACTGCCGATGACGTTGGTTACGGTCGTATTCACCACGAATGTCCTCTAGGTCGGTAGAAACGGCGGAAGTTGTCCCGCTGCGTCATTCACCTGGTCCGACAATATATCCCAAATTAATCGGATCACGCCAGTTTCGGCAATACCAACTGCGCCAGGCTGAGGAGCAGGAAGAAGCCGCACATGTCCGTTACCGTCGTGAGCATAGGGCCGGATGCCAGTGCGGGATCGGCCTTGAGCGCTCTTAGCGCGAGCGGGATGAATCCGCCCAGGCAGGCCGCGAGCAGCGTGTTGGCCGCCAGGGCGGTGCCGACGATGAGGCCCAGGTAGGGATTTCCCTTCCACAGCAAGGTTGCACAGGCCAGCAGGGCGCCAAGCACCAGTCCGTTAATGAGCCCGACCGAAGCCTCCTTGAGCAGGACGCGCAGGATCTCCCGGGGACGCACCAGACCCAGGGCCAGTTCCCGGATGCTCACGGCCACCGCCTGGTTGCCCGAGCATCCGCTCATGTCTGAAATGATGGGAAGAAACACCGCCAGGGTGATCGCTTTTTCCAGGGTATCCTGGTAGAGCACGATGACGCTCGCGGCCAGGATGTTCAGTACGACGTTGACGCTGAGCCAGGACAGCCGGCGCGAGGAACGTTTCAAGACGGGCATACTGCGCAGTTCCTCGCCGCCCACGATCCCGCTCGTCTTAAGGAATTCGCTTTCGGTCTTTTCCGTCAGCTTTCCCTGCACGTCTGCGGCGCGGACCACGCCGACCAGTTTTCCTCCTCCATCGGTAACCGGTAGTCCCAGGTAGGTGTATGTCTCGAAGAGGTCCCGCATTTCTTCGAGCGGCGTACGGACGTCGACGTGCACGGGATCGGCCGACATGATTTCCGCGAGCGACTGCCCGGGCAGCGCCATGAGCACGTCCCGGAGCCGGAGGACCCCTGCAAGTCTCATCCCATCCGAAACGTACAGGTACTGCACGTCGTAACCGGTATACTCATCATGTCTGTTTCTCAGGTCGTCGATCACGTCCTGAATGGTATAATGTATCGGATAGGAAACAAACTCCGTCAGCATGACGCCGCCGGCCGTTTCGTCCGGGTACTGCATCAACTGCCGGACTTCCTCGGCCGTTTCGTCCGGCATCGCCTCGAGGATGGCGTCCGCTTCTTCGTCTTTCAGGTCGCCGAGCAGGTCTGCCTGGGCGTCGCTGTACATCGCGTCGACGATCGCCGCGGCTTCGGTCGGCGGAAGATCGCCGATCAGGCCGACCGCCTGCACGTCCCCTACGTTATCGATCAACTCGGCCGCGTCCTGGGGGGACAGGAGACCGAGCAATAGGGTACGTTCTTCCTGGCTCAGGCGCGAGATGGCCAGTGCGAGTTCGGATGCCGTCAGCGAACCGATATAGGACGGCAGTACGTGCCGCGAATCGGCCTGGATGAGTACCTTGAGGTTCTGCCAGGGTTCCTGTCGGACGGGGTCTCTGTCGTCGGAATCCATGGAATCCTCCGACTACGGGCTACTTCCGGACAACGAGTCTGTCCGCGTCGTCGCCTCGAAGAGTACGATTCGAGGCGAGCGCTTCCAGGTACGCCTCGTAGGACTGCTTGATGTTCGCGACGTAGTGTACGGGTTGGCCGCCCCGGCAGAATCCGTAGCGGGCGCGTTCGTAGTAAACGGGTTTGGAAAGGAGCAGCATGGCTTTTTCGACATGGCCGAACCACTGGTCGGGGTCCTTGCCCAGTTCCCTGGCCAGGCGGCGTGCGTCGAGGAGGTGGCCGTATCCGACATTGTAGGAAGCGAGGGCGAATTGCACCCGCACCTCCATCGGCAGTTTGGGATCGAACCGGTCGAGAAGGTGATCCATGTACTTCACGCCGGCGTGTATCCCCTGTTCCGGTTCATGCAGTTCGGTGAATCCCATCTGCTTGCCCGTGGCAGGCATCACCTGCATGAGCCCCTGGGCGCCTACCCAGCTCACGGCATTGGGATCGAACCTGGATTCCTGATACATCTGCGCCGTGATGAGACGCCAGTCCTGACCGTAGTATTCGGCGTATTTCTTGACTTGATCGTCAAAAGGAGAAAGCTGCCCGGTCAGGTCGACCCGCAGGGAATCCCGGGACCTGGCTATGGTACGCAGGTTCTCGAAGTACTTTTTGCGCATCAGGTTGAAGAACAGCCCCCTTTTCTCCTGCCTGATGTACTGGTCGAGCGCGGCGCCAAGGGCGGGATTTTCACGTCTCACAGCCCATCCCAGCGAAGTGGGCTTGACCCGGAATGCAGCCTTCAGGTTTCGGCCATAGGCCTGTTCCACTTCCAGCAGATTGGAATCGGTCATGGTCACGTCGTAGACGCCCTCGTCGATTCCGACCAGGATGTCCTCCGTTTCGACGTCGTCGGGCAATCCAACGATCTCAAGTCCCTCGATGGAATCGGCAACCGCCTCGAGCGTAGTGAAGAACGACGAACTGGCCCGGACATGTACCGTGCGGCCGACAAGATCCCCGAAACTCGAGATGCCGTCTTCATCCGAGCGGACCACCACCAGTTCTTCCACGTCGTTGTAGGGTATCGTGAAATCGGCCTTCGCCTTCCGCTCTTCATTGATGGTCATGGCCGCGGCGACGATGTCCCCCTTCCCCTCGTTGAGATAGTCCAGCAGTTTGCCGTGGTCGTCCGGGATGACGATTTCCAGCCTCAGATCATGCCGACTGGCGAATTCCTTCAGGAGTTCGTATTCGAAACCGACCTGCATACCGCGGTGTATGAAATAGGTGAGCGCGTTGTTCCGCGTGATCATACGCAGCCGCCCGCGTTTCTTCAGACCGTCCAGGTCGTCGGTGAAAACGCGTTCCCGGTTGCGTGTGATCTGCCGGGCCAGCAGGATTTCATCGACTTTCTCCTTGAGTTCGTCGTCTCCGGGCCTCATCAGCAGGACGATCTCGCGGTTCTCCGCCAGCACGAGCGGCGCGGCCAGTTCGTCGTAGGCTTTCTCGATGGCGTACCACAGGTTGTCGTCACAGACCGTTGCCGCGAACTCGCCGCGGGCGACCCCGTCGACGATGTTCTCCGTCAACATCGTTTCAGGCACGATGTCGATGCGCAGGTCGGGCACCTGATTCTGCAGATTCAGCAGGGTCTGGTGGTATGCGCTGGATGCCCGAACGCTGATCGCCATGCCGGCCAGATCATCGAGGCTCTCCGGAATGCGTTCTCCGGCGGGGACGATCAGGAATTCGTCGACGTAGTGATAAGGTACCGAATAGGCGGTTTTCGCCTTACGATCCGGTGTATCCGTGAGGTTCGCGGCGACGATGTCTCCCTCGCCAAGCAGGAGCTTGTCAACCATGGAATGGTGGTCGGTAACCGTGACCAGCCGCAAGTCCAGCTTCAGCGATTCGGCTATGTCCCTCGCCACATCCTGGTCTAGCTCGACCGGTTCCGCATTGCGGGGTAGATGGTCGACCGTGTCCGAGCGGACGAGGACGCGGATGACTCCCCGCGAGCTGAGTTCGGAAAGATCCCCGGTGTATTTGGGCGGTTCCGGCACTCCGGAACCATCGCAAAGCACAGCAGTCGAACAGATCAATACGGCCGAAAAAAACAGTCCGGCGGCGCGATTCGGCAAACCTTCCTCCTTATGCGTGTACCCATTCCGGGCAACCCGATCAGGAAGGCCACGACTTGACAGTCCACGGACCTTCCATTAAGATACAGCCCTTGAATATATGCATCGGCGCCGGCGATGTGGAAAAAAAATGTCTAGAGCACCGGCCCTGGCGGGAAGGAACATACCATGGAAAACTTCTTAAACATTTTCGAACAGTCGTGGCAGTGGTCCGGCAGGGAAGTCGGCACGACGTTCTTGATACTGCTGGGCACCTTCGTCGTCAAATGGGTGTTCAAGCACCTGATGACCCGCGTCGCCAAACGGCTGGCCCGCTTTACCAAGACTCACCTGGACGACATGTTGATCATGGCGATCGAGAAACCACTCGAGTGGGTAATCGTCGTGCTGGGTCTGTACCTCTCCATCTATACGCTGCGCCCGCCGGAGTTGGTCATGGCGGTGTTGCGGGCCGGATTCTGGGTACCCTTCTCCCTCCTGACGGCCTGGATGATCTTTCGATGCGTCAACGTGTTTACGTCGATGCTCAAGACCTGGGCGAAAAAAACGGACACGACGCTGGACGATCACCTGGTCCCGCTCGTGGAACGGGCCTTGCAGATCATGGTCTGGATCCTCGCGGCGCTCATGATCCTGCAGAACCTGGGTTATTCGGTCTCGGGCCTGCTGGCCGGCCTGGGGATCGGCGGACTGGCCGTGGCGCTGGCCGCCCAGAAGACCCTGTCCGACGTCTTCGGGTCCATCATGCTGCTGGTGGACCGCCCATTCGTCGCCGGGGACTGGGTCGTGTCGCCCGACCGGGAAATCGAAGGCGTGGTGGAGCGCATCGGTTTCCGAAGCACCCGGATCCGGACGTTCGAGCAGACCATCGTAGCCGTGCCGAACAACCGGCTGGCGGAATTCGTGATCGACAACATCTCGTCCCGGCCGCACCGCCGGGTATGGATTACAGTGGGACTCACCTACGATACGCCATCGGCACTGATGAGAGAAGCCGTTTCGAGGATCGAAAATCTGCTCCGCACCCATCCCGAGGTGAGCCAGGAGTCGACCATACTGGTCCGATTCAACGAGATTTCGGAAAACTCGCTGGATATCATGGTCTACTATTTTACCGGGACGACGGTGTGGGAGGATTACCTGAGGATCAGGGAGGACGTCAACCTGAAGATCATGGAGATCGTCGAATCGCTCGGTCTAAGTATGGCCTTCCCTACCCGGACGATTCATGTCTCGCCGGAAACGGAAGGTCCTGAAGCGGGTGTATAACCGTCACAGGGCTACGCGCTCCAGCCAGGCCTGATCCGCTTCGATGCCGAATCCCGGCGCGTCGGCGGGTGTAAGGCAGCCGTCTTCGATCACGGCGGTTCCCGGCAGTTCAACCATATCGGACAGGGGCACTCCGGGCGGTGAGACCCCGCTGGAACGCTCTCCCCAGCGGGCGGCGGGCATGGCGAAGACCAGGTGCTGCCCATACGGATCGTTCATGGCGCCGTGGGGCGCCACGGTAAGTCCGGCGGCCTCGGCGATATGGCAGATGCGGATCGCGGCGGACAGCCCTCCGCACCACTTGATATCCGGCTGGAAGATATCCACCAGCCGGTGTTCCGCGGCATACAGGAACGGTTCCGCCAGGTACCAGTGCTCCCCCGTGGCCAGGCCCTGGGCCGGCAGGCGGCGCCGGACGGCCGCGAATCCGGCCAGGTCGTGGGGCATCAGGTAGTCCTCTATCCATTTCAGCCGGTAAGGTCGCAGCGTTTCACCCAGCCGCACGGCGTATTCCTCGTCGAGCGCCATCCAACAGTCGAGCATCAGCTCGATATCGTCACCGATTTCAGACCGCGCCTCAGCGACCATTTCCTCGGCCCGGTTCAGCCCGCCAATCCCGTCTTCGGGGCCATAGGGCATGGGCAGCTTCACCGCCCTGAACCCCAGTTCGAGGTACCATTCGATATCGAATCCCGTGGCGTAGCAGAAGATCCGTTCCTTTTGCGGACCGCCCAGTAGTTCGTACACCGGCCTGCCGAGCAGCTTTCCTTTAAGGTCCCAGAGCGCAAGGTCCACGGCGCTGATGGCGAAACCGGTCGCGCCCTGCCCTCCGTACGGGGCGCTCGCACGGACCATGAGATCGTAGCACTTCTCCGTTGCCATGACGGACTGGCCCGTCAGCAAGGTCCTGAAGTGGTCGTTGATGATGGGAAGGACGGGGCCGCTTTGCTGGGTGATCCCCAGTCCGAAAGAGCCGTCGTCCGCTTCGACGATGCATGCCGCTGTCGGCCAGGTGGGCCCCGCGTCCGAGCGCCTGCCCCGGTATTCCGGGTACCGGTCCATGGGCCCGGCGGGCTGACGGCCTTTCCTTTGCAGGGAGGATTTGACCGCTTTCCTGGCACGGGACAGGTCCACGGTGAAAGCGCGAATGTTCCTGATGTTCACGAGTCCGTTCCTTCCGGTGAAGCGCCCTGGCCGTCCTTCACGATGTCCTTGACATGGTTGTAGTGGGCGGTCTCGGTCAGTTCAAGCGTTTCGGGAGACAGCACGGACCTGATTTCCTCCGGGAACGGCGTCGCGAGTCCGGCGTGCTGGGGTTTGTAGCGCAGCACCAGGATGCGCCGGATGCGGTCCCTGGGCCGCCATTCCAGGATGCCGTGGGTCATGAGCTCCGATGTCACGACGATGTCGCCGGCCCTGGGCGTGATGTTGACCACCCCGGGCGCGAGGTCCTCCACGCCGTGCATGAGCCCGTTGTTGAACAGGTTTTCCGGCCGCGGGAAATTCGCCTTGTGGGATCCGGGAAGTACGATGAGACCGCCGTCTCCGGGAAAGACGTCGTCCAGGTAGGGGAATACGATAATGTCGTCGCAATAGACCCGTCCGTGATGAGTCTCGTAACGGGTACTCTCCCATCCGAAACCCTCCCTGGCGCAGTGCAGCCCGCCCACGGCCGATTCGCCGGGACGGTCCACCTGGAGAGTGCCGCTGATCAGCCGCGGCCTGTCGTTGGTGAGTTCCCGGACGATGGGCCAGATCGACGGATGACGGGTCAGGGCTTCCAGCGACTTGTCGAAGGCGAACCCGTGCAGATAGCGCTTGCCATCGAGTTCGAAACCGGGCGGCAACTTGTCCTCCGGGGTGTTCATGTAACGGGCCGAAGCCCGCTGGCAGGCCGCCAGTTCCTCCTTTCCAAGCGCGTTTTCGATGTGCAGGTAACCGAAAACATCGAACAGGTATCTTTGTTCAGGGGTCATCATGCCTGGCTCCTCGCAATTGTCCTGCGGCCTCCCGAACAAGAAGCCGGATATGTGTCTACACCTTGTATCGTCTACTCCCTGAATTCCTTGAGCAGGTCGTCCAGTCGACGGACGAACCTTCCCCGTGCGTTGTCCGGAATGTCGTGCACGCGGGCTAACAGGCCGCTGAGGTTCGAATCAGGGCGGTCCGGACGATGGGGCGGTTCGAATATGGCGACGTCGGCCGCCGAGTACCCCGGATATCCGGTGACGCTGGGCGCGGCGTAAAGCTCCCGTAATAAATGGGACAAGTACCCTTTCTCCCCATAGATCGCACAGGCGTCCCTCAGGCATCGCGGAACGTGGGTCGGGCTCGATACCAGGATGACCCGCGTCACGCCGTGATCGACGAACAACTCGCCGGCATGGGCGAGCTCATCGCGGGTGTTTTTCGACTCCGTGTCCAGATGCAGTATGGATTCGATCCGCTTCCTGAACCGTCCGGCGGACAGGGGGTGCTTCATCTGGGGCAGGCGGCTTTCGAAATTCGAGAACCCGGCGAGCTCATCGAACCGGTCCCACAACAACCTGGCCGTTGCCTCGGATTCCAGCATTCCGTCCTTCCTGGATGCGCCTGAACCGAAGACCACCACTTCCGCTTGCTCACACAGGGCGACGAACACCCCCATGGGCACGCGGCCGGCCTGATCCGGCGGCTCTCCCCAGGCCACGGACTCCCACTTTCCCGCATGCAGATTGTAACCGTGGACGAGGACACCGGTCTTTCGGCGAACCGCCGCGGGGATCTCACCGGTCGTTCCGGGCTCGCTCATTCCAGGCTCCATCATTCCCGAAGGAAATGCAACGGGAGGCGAAGTGCTTCAGGGCGCCGCTCTTGACCACGATCGCTTCCGGCCTCAACACGGCGGAATAGCTGTTCAGGAGAGCGATCAGGTCCAGCAGGGACCGGTAACCCGATATGCCGGACATATCGATGTAGATCTTGGTGAACGCTTCGTTCAGATCGAGGGCCGCCCTCACGTCGAAGGCGTCCAGCGTTTCAAACCGGATATGGGGGTGGCGTTCCCGGGCCCGTTCGATGACATCGGGGCTGACGTCCGTACCGATGACCGAAGCGGCGTGTTCGGCGATGATTGTAGTGGTCATGCCCCATTCACAGCCGATCTCGAGCACGACATCGGAATCGTCCACCCAGACGGGTACGCTGGCCCGGTATTCCTTCACGCCGCGGGTGCCCACGAACAGGGTATTGGATCGGTATTGCCTGTCGTTCGCCATATCGGACCAATAAACACGGGACCCGCGGTATCGTCAAGAAGGACGGTGCGCATGGGGCGAGTCGGCCAGATGGATGGTTGCGCGCGATAGGGGTGTGTTCCGGCCCGGAGAAGCGGCGTACCCATCAGCTTCCGGTCGAACGATAGTACCGCAGGCCGAAACGCCAGATCAGCAGCGAAAGAATGAAGTAAACCAGGCCGAACAAGGGCGCCGCGTATTGAAACGCCAGGGAGGTTCCCAGGGGATCGGACCGTCCGAGAATGGCCAGGACCGGGAAATAAGTCACGCATCCCATGGGGATCACCATAGTGAAGAACCGGCGGAACCATGAGTGGTATATGGAGAGCGGGTATTTCGAGGCTTCGATCCCGCCGTAGGTCAGTACGTTCATGAGTTCGAGGGTTTCCGTGGTCCAGAAGGAAACCGTGCCGATATTGATGAAAAGCCCGAGAAAGAAGCATGCGCCGCAGAACACGGTTACCACGGTCAGCGCGATCACCGGCAGGGACCATACGATGTCCAGGTACAGCGTCGACCAGATGAGGACACCCCCTCCCTGCAAGAGACGTCCGAGCCGTTTCAACGTGAATTCCCTGCCGATCAGCTGCAGCACCGTGCTCCTCGGCCGGAGCAGCATGCGGTCGAATTCCCCGGTACGCACCAGGTCGCCCACGTGGTCGAACCCGCGGGACAAACTGTCTGTGAAGGCGAAGGCCACGTTGACGAGTCCGTAGAAGAAGGCGACCTCCGCGAGCGACCACTGGCTCAGGCTCTCGAAGCGGTCGAAGAGGGCGAGAATACCGACGAACTCCACCCCGGTACTGAGCAGCTGGCCCAGCGTACCCAGTATGAAGGAAACCCGGTACTGCATCTGGCCCCGGAGGGAGATGCTTACGTAATGGGTGTATAGGGAAAGTGGGTTCGCCATGCTTCAACCTCCCTGAACGACCAGGCGGCGGGTCGCTTTCGAGAGGAGCCATGCGCCGAATGCGATCAGTACGATGATCCAGATCAACTGGTGCAAGAGCACGGACCAGGCCTCGGTGATCGGGATATGGCCCATGTACAGTCTGAATGGCGCATCGCAGATCCCCCGGAAAGGCAGTATCTCGAGTATTCGTTGCGCCCAGTCGGGGAAGAGCGGGAGGGGAATGACCATCCCCGCCAGCAAGTAAATCACCGGCGACACCAGAAACGTCACGCCTTCACCCGAAATCGTCCACATCAGCGAAATGGAAAGGATCACGGTGAGCGCCGTGCTGAGCAGGACCGCTCCGGCGGTCGCCGCCAGCCAGGCAGCCAGGGCTTCGGGGGAATCCGGGGGCTGCATCCCGAAGAACAGCAACGCAAGTATCGCAAGCGGGATGGATCGCATGAACGTAGGCGCGACCCGGAACGCCAGCGACCGGGAGAACCAGTACGTATAGAGGTTTACCGGCCGCACGAGTTCATAGGCCACGGTGCCCGACCGCACCATGGAACGGATTTCCGTATCGGGATTCCAGGGCAGCAGACCGAGCAGTGCCTGGCCCAGCCAGATGTAGGTTACGACGTCCTCGAGGTTCATGGGCTGGGGGGCGCTCGTGGACCGGTAGAACGCTTCCATGGCCATGACACGGATCGCGCCCCAGCCGATCTGCGTGACGAAACCGGCAATGGACGCGGCCCGGTACTGGAGCATCATGCGGAACCGGGCCGACAGTACAGCCGTGTAGGGAAGAATGAACGGTAGATTCATGCCTGTGCGGAATTCAACGGAGTTCGTGTTCGTCGTACAACCGGGAAATGATCTCTTCGATCGGCGGGTTTTCCACGAAGAGGTCCCTGATGGCGTACCTGGCGGTGATGCGGCTGATCAGCGCCGCGGTCCGGACGCGGTCCGGATCGAAGCGCAGGTGTACGCGGCTTCCGTTTCGCGAAATGAAGGTGACGTCGGGATCTTCGATTGCCTGGCCTTCGTCGAGAAGATCTATGATCAGTCGCCGCTCCCTGGTGACCCGGGCGCGGAGGTCGTCCAGCGTGCCGTCAGACAGTATCCTGCCGTGACCGATCACCATGACGCGTTCGCACAGTTCCTCGATGTCGTCCATGTCGTGGGTGGTCAATACGACGGTGACGCCCCGCTCCCGGTTGAGCCGCTTGATGAAGTCCCGTACCGCAAGCTTCGAAACGGCGTCCAGGCCGATGGTGGGCTCGTCCAGGAAGAGCACCGACGGCGCGTGGAGCAGCGCCGCGGCCAGGTCGCACCGCATGCGTTGTCCAAGACTGAGTTGACGAACAGGGACATCGTAAAGCGGCTCCAGGTCCATCAGCGCCGCGAGTTCGTCCCTGGCCCGCTCGTAATCGCTGCCCCCGATTCGGTAGATGTCCCTGAGCAGGTCGAAGGACTCGATGACGGGCAGGTCCCACCACAATTGGGTCCGCTGGCCGAACACCACGCCGATGTTCGCCGCGTTGACGATCCGGTCCCGCCAGGGGATGCGCCCGTCGATCTCGCATCGGCCCGAATCGGGTACCAGGATGCCGGAGAGGACTTTTATGGTCGTGGATTTGCCCGCGCCGTTGGGACCGATATAACCCACCAGTTCTCCGCGCTCGATTTCGAAAGAGACGCGGTCCAGGGCCTTGATTTCGCGGTATTCCCTGCGAAACACTCCGTGGAGCGCACCCCAGAGGCCGGGCCGCCGCTGGGCGATGCGGAAGGTCTTTATGATGTCGTCGACGAGGATCTGCGGCACGGATATCGTCCTGGTGACACAATGGCGGGCACGGATATCGTCCTGGTGACACAATGGCGGGCACGGTACGGTCCCTGGCGCACCGCGCGCCGGGAGATCAGTGAAGTGAAAAGTGGGCTGCGGGTCTAGCCGGTCTCGGAGAATGCGGAAAGGTGTTCAGTGCTCAACCCGCCCCGGACCAGCGCTTCCCAGCACCGTACGGGGGATTCTCCGAGAATCCCTATAAGGTCCGATCGCAGTCCGTCGAGGGCGGCCGGCGAGGGTCCTTTGGTGTCCAGGCATGCCAGGCGGTTGAGGGCGTCCATCGCAAATCCGACGCAGATGACGTTCTTGTCGTTGCGCACGACCGTTTTCAGCGCTTCGATGGTGTCATCCAGCGCACCGCCGGCCAGGTGAGCCCCGTGGGAGCAGAGGATGACCAGGGACCAAAGGGCGTTCTCCCGGACCGCTGAACGAACCGGTTCGAAGCGTTCGAGACCCATGTCGACGCCGTTGCCTTCGCATACGTCGCATTCGTCGGTGGGACGGGCGAACTTTATGCTCCGCTTCTGGGCCAGGTCCATGCTCAGCCGGTTCTTTTCGTTTTCGAGACTGCGGACGAGCGCTTCGAAACAGCGGGGAACGAGGGTTTGCCCGATGCCCGTCCCCGCGGCGCGGCGTCCCAGGCACCCCAGGGTACCCGCTGCGACAGCGCGGACATAGACGGACGGATCATGGTGGAGTAGCGCGGTTACGGACTCCAGTACTTCGTCGGTGAGTGGCGCGCAGTCTCCCAGACCGTAACCACCCGCCTTCCTGACCCATTTGACCGGTGACTTCGTAGCTGCTATAAAGGTGTCCGCGGCACGGGCCCCCACGGCGATCAGTCCGTACGTCGCCGCCCTGCGCACGCTTTCACGGTGGCAGTAGAGCGCTTCTGCGAGGTGCTTGACACCCAGCGCTTCGTTCCCGATCGACGCAAGCTTGTAGGCCGCGCCGATGCGGAGAGGTTCCGACTCGTCGCCCATGGCGAGCATCTGATCGTGCAGGTCGCGCGCCTCGGCTTCGCGTTCTTTCGGGGAGAGCGCCGTGGTTTCAGGACGCGTCGGAGGCGTCCGTCCCGTCTGCATCCAGTGGTCATGGTATCGCCAGACTACGGTCGCGTCGTCGTCCGCCTCCCCCAGGTCGACGCCGGTCAAGGGGTCCACGCCGAGCTCACGCCAGGAAATCTCGCCGGGAGCTGCGTCGTCGCGTACGTCCGGTTCGGTGGTTCGATAGATCCAGAATCGCCACATGAAACGGGGTTGGCTGTCCCATCGGCGCCAGTCGTCCCGCCGGTGGTTCCCTCGGTGAAACGTGTTGTGGGAATAAAGCAGCACGGTGCCCGCCCGCAGCGGTGCGGCTTCGAAGGGGCGTACGAGAGGCCAGCCCGTGCCCGCCACCGCCTCCCGCATGCGTACATCATGGGTTGTGCGCCTGTGGACGACGTCTTCCCAGTCATATTCGGAATCGGGACCACTGACCGGGACGCCTTCCAGTCCGCTGATCTGGTATTCGAAATCGAGGTGGTCGGCCCCAGCGAAGTTATCGTGATTTTCTTCGTGGTTGAACGTCCAGTAATGGGAGTAGGGGATGGTGGCCGTGGGTCCCATGACTTCGGACACGTCCTGGGGATAGTAAAGCATTTCGATCTGCACGGCCTGGTGGTGTCTCTGCTTGCGGGCATTGTAGGGGCCGTTGTCGTCCTTGTGCCAGTGCTGGTCCCGGGCGCCGCTCGCGAATGAAGCGTTGTGGGTGAAGGGGACGATGGCCCAGTTTCGGCCTACGATCCGGTTGCAGGCCTCGACCACGCCCGGGGCGTTGATGACCTTCAGGACGTCCGGAATGCTGCCCGGTGTCACCGGTTTGCGGGCAAGGTAGGCCTGCTTTTCCCGGTCATATATACGATGATGTATCTCTTCGGGGATGCCGAGACGCTCGGGCGGCAGGGCGACAATACCGCGGCTGGCGAAATCCCGGACGAGGTTGTCCGGTTCGGTGTAAGGCAGCGAAGGATAGGTTTTCGTAGCCACGATCAGCGCTGTCTTTCCTGTTCGGCGTTGAATGCTCGCGCGATGCGCCGCGATGCGCGGCATGGTGGTGAAATGAAGTTACAATGGAACGCA
>CAZZNP010000027.1:37258-38751 GCA_964655785.1 uncultured Gemmatimonadota bacterium | reverse complement strand
CCTCCGGTCTTGACCACGATCATGGGATCTTCTCTCCTTTTATGGCGCGTCCTTTCACGGCGCCTCCGCGTACTGCGCGTCCCCGCCGCTCACCGCTTCCACGACGCTTGCCCTGGGAACGGTCTCTTGCGTGCTGTCCTTTTACGGCGCGTCCCCGCCGCTCACCGCTTCCACGACGCTTGCCCTGGGAACGGTCTCCTGCGTGCTGTCCGCCATGCGCCGGACCGTCACGACCTCGTCTTTCACCTCGTCTTCCCCAATGATCAGGACGTAACCGGCGCCGAGCCGGTCGGCCTGCTTCATCTGGGCCTTCAGGCTGCGGTCTTCCCACAGGGCGGCCGTGCCCACGCCGGCGGTCCGAAGCTCCTGCGCCAGCAATACGGCGGCGTCCTTGGCCCCGGCGCCCAGATAGGCGACGAATACCCGCGGCCTGGGAACTCCCGGTGGTTCGATCCCTTCCTGCTTCATCGTGAGGATGATGCGCTCTATGCCCGACGCGAAGCCGATTGCCGGCGTTTCGGGTCCGCCCACCATCCCGATCAGTCCGTCGTACCGCCCGCCGCCGCACACCGCGTTCTGCGCGCCGATGCCCTCGGCCCAGACTTCGAACACCGTTTTGGTATAATAGTCGAAACCCCGAACCATGCGATGGTTGACCTCGTAAGGACGGCCCAGGGCATCCAGGTACGACCTCAGCCGGCCGAAATGGCCGTCGCAATCGCCGCACAGGGAACTCGCGATGGGCGGGGCGCCTTCCGCTATTTTGCTGCAGGCTTCCTTCTTGCAGTCCAGAAGCCGCAGCGGGTTCTGCTCGTAACGGCGCCGGCAATCGCCGCAAATCCCGTCCAGGTGCTGTTCGTACCACGACTTCAGCGTCTGGATATAGCCCGGCCGGCACGCGGGACACCCCGTGCTGTTTACCTGGAAGGCCAATCCCTTGATACCGACGGCTTCGTAGATCTGCCAGGCGACCTGCATCACTTCCAGGTCGATGGCCGGGTCCTGGCTGCCGAGCACTTCCACGTCGATCTGATGGAACTGGCGGAACCGCCCTGCCTGCGGACGTTCGTACCGGAAGGCGGGGCCGATGGTGTAGAGTCTCAGCGGCTGGGGCCTGCCGTGGAGCTTGCGCTCGGCGTAGGCCCGGCAGATCCCCGCCGTGAATTCGGGCCGCAGCGTCATGCTCTCGTCGCTTCGGTCGAGAAAGGTGTACATCTCCTTCTCCACGATGTCCGTGGTCTCGCCGACGCCCCGCTCGAAGAGGGCGGTCTGCTCGAAGACGGGTACGTCGATCTGCTCATAGCCGTACAGTTCGCAGACCTGCCGGGTCTTCTCGGTCACGAAGCGCCAGTAAGCCTGGTCCTCCGGCAGGATGTCGTAGGTGCCTCTCGGTGCCCTGTAGTTCATGTTCTTCTTCCTATACCGGATGGGGATTCCACTGACTACACCGGGTGCGGATGCCGCTGACTACACCGGGTGCGGATGCCGCTGAC
>CAZZNP010000027.1:21268-37158 GCA_964655785.1 uncultured Gemmatimonadota bacterium | reverse complement strand
ACCGGGTGCGGATGCCGCTGACTACACCGGGTGCGGATGCCGCTGACTACACCGGGTGCGGATGCCGCTGACTACACCGGATGCGGATGCCGCTGACTACACCGGGTGCGGATGCCGCTGACTACACCGGGTGCAGGCCCGGAAACTCCAGGCCCGTCCGCTCGTCCCATCCGTACATGATGTTGAGCGCCTGTACGGCCTGGCCGGCCGCGCCCTTGACCAGGTTGTCCAGCGCCCCCATGACCACGACGCGGTCACTGTGCTTGTCCCGCTCGAACCCGATGTCGCAAAAATTAGTACCGGCCAGGAACTTCGGGTCGGGGTACCGGAACACGCCCTGGCGTTCCTTGATGATCCGCATGAAGGGTTCGCGGTCGTAGGCCTCCCGGTAGATACCCCAGATGTCCCTTTCGGACAGCCCGTCGTTCACGAAGGCGTGGGTCGTCATCAGGATGCCGCGCACCAGTTCGATGGCCGTCGCAGAGAAATGGACCTCGGGCGCCTGTCCACCGAAAGTCAGCTCCTGCTCGATCTCCGCCGTGTGGCGATGGCCCGTGGGCTTGAAGGACCGCACGGCGCCGCTGCGGTCGGGGTGGTGCGTGGAGCGGTCCGCCTGGTTCCCCGCCGCGGAGGAACCGATCTTGCCCTCCATGTAGAGCCGCGCGGGATCGACGGCGCCCGCCCGCATCAGGGGCGCGAGCGACAGGATCGCCGTGGCAGCCAGGCACCCGGTGCAGGCAATGCATTCGGCGTCCCGGATCTCGTCGCGGTAGAGTTCGGCCAGGCCGTACACAAACCGTCCGAGCATATCCGGGTGCGTGTGATCGTGTCCATACCAGATGGGATAATCCGCCGCGTTCCGAAGACGGAAGTCCGCGCTCAGGTCGATGACGCGGCCGGCCAGGCCCGACAGGGCGTCCCACCGTTTCATGGCCTCCCCGTGGGGCAGGCACAGGCACAGGACGTCGCAGGGCGCCAGGTCGTCGGTGGCGCTGAACTTCAGGTCCGTGACCCGGCGGAGGTTGGGATGGGAACGTCCCACGGGCTTGCCTGCGAGCGACCGGGAAGTCACCTGACCGATTTCGATTTCCGGGTGAGACAGCAGCAGACGCAGCAACTCGCCTCCGCCGTACCCGGTCGCGCCTACGATTGACACCTTGATCATGACTCAGCCACCTTTACGAGATAATCGATGATTCGGCCGGGAATGTCCACTCCTGTCGGATGGACGCTGTTCCGGAATTCCATCGTGTAGTTGACTTCGTTGACCACGATCCCGTCCGGCGACTCCATCAGGTCGACCGCCACGATGCCGCCGCCCACCGCTTCCGCGGCGCGGGCGGACAGCGTACCCACATCGCCCTCCACGGGACAGTCGGCCGTCGTCCCGCCCAGGGCGGTGTTGGTCTTCCAGTGGTCCGAGTAGCGGTAGACGGCGCAGATGGTCTCGCCATCGACCACGAAGGACCGGATGTCCCGTCCGGGCTTGTCCACGTACTCCTGCATGTAGAAGACCGAATGTTGGTAGGATCCGAGCGTCTCCTTGTGCTCGAGCACCGCTTCGGCGGCGTGACGGTCGTTGACCCGCGCGATGAGGCGCCCCCACGAACCGATGGGCGGCTTGAGCACGACGGGATAACCCATGGCTTCCATTTCTTCCAGCGCCGCCTCGGCCGTGAAGGCTATGCGGGCCTTCGGCGTCGGCACCCCGTGGTCCACCAGCGCCATGGTCGTCAGGAACTTGTTCCCGCACACACGGGCCACCTCGCAGTTGTTGACGGTCCTGATGCCGGCGGCGTTGAGTATCTTCAACGAGTTGAGGGCCCTGGAGTGGTTGATGCACCGCTCCAGGATGACGTCGTGGTCGTACCGGTGGTTCTCCAGGTCGAAGACGATCCGCCGGTCGTCCAGCCGGTCGAAGACGATGCCCCGTTTCGCGGCGGCCTCGAAGAGCATCTTCTGTTCCCTTGATACGATGGAAAGCAGCATGCCGATTTTCACGAGTCACGTCCTCCCCGCGGCACCGCGTCCGCCACGTAGTCCATGATCTTGCCCGGTATGTTGACCCCCGTGGCGTCCGACGCGTCCGATAGCCCGGACGGCGGGCCCATCTCCTGCACGAACCACGCGTCCTTCGTACGGACCATGTCCACCACCGCGATGCCACCGCCGATCGCCCGGACGGCGCCGACCGCCAGGTCGTTCAGCTCCTCTGTGACGGGCTCCTGCTTCATCAGGCCACCGGCGGTGATGGTCCCGATCCAGTGGTGGGTCAGCACCGAGACGGCAGCCACCGTCTCGTCGCCGACCACGTATGCCCTGATATCGTGTCCGGGCGTATCGATGTGCTTTTGCATGAAGAAGATGGAGTGGTGATAGGCGCCGAGTATGCGCTTGTGCTCCAGGACCGTCGCCGCCGTATACTTGTCCCCGATGCGTGAAACGAGCTGGCCCTCGGGACCCTCCACGGGCCGGAGGACAACCGGGTAACCCATGTCCTCCATGGCTTCCAGGGCGGATTGCGGCGTGTATGCCACGCGCACTTCCGGCACCGGCACCCCGTTCTCCCGCAAGGCCAGCGTCGTCAGCAGCCTGTTTCCGTAGGTTTCCACCACGGACTGCCGGTTCACCGTGGGTATGCCCCAGTGGTCGAACACCGTCAGCGCGTACACGGCCCGGTGGTGATCGACGCACCTTTCCAGGACCACGTCCAGGTCCATGTGCCGGCGGTCGAGTTCGAAGACCTGCCGGGTATTGTCAATCGTCGTTACGTCGATTCCGCGCTTACGCGCTTCGGCGATCAGCCGCTTCTCGTCCTTCCTGATACGCGACAGTACGATGCCCAATTCCATAGATCCCGCGTCCTCCGCGTTTCCGTGTGTTTCGGATATCCCGCGTCATTTCGGATATCCGCGTTCCCTTGCCCCGCATGCAAAAAAAAAGAGCCGGCCTCTTCGCTCAATCGAAGAGGAACACGGCTCTCAACTGTTCCCGTGGCCCCGTTATCCTTTCGGAGGATTATCGTGGGGCCCGATGAGCGGACGAACGTAAATCACAATCATGTTTGCCATGTTTATGTTTCATTCGTTTGCTCATCTTGATATCCCGTACTTTCTCGAAACCGCCCATCCGGCCGCGGGCTTATTCTCCCCAGTCTTCCTCTTCTTCCGGTGCCAGTGCGAACTCCAGTGGGTCGACGCTGGTCACTTCCAGCTCCGCGCCGCACTCCGGGCACGTAATGATTTCGCCTACCACGACATCATAGTCCAGGTGGATCTCGGCGCCACACTCCGGGCAGATCCCCATAATACCCCCGCTTCTACAAAAATGCAGCCTTGAAACGAATCGTTTTCGAAAGTCCTTTCACCCTTCGGCGAAAGACCCTCCTCCATAGAAGAACGGACGAAATATAGGGTGCGCGCCCAACGTGTCAAGCGCTTTTTTTCAACCCTCCTCGTCCCCGCTCAATCCGGGTGATTCTGTCGTTTCGGACGACGCCGGATCGTCCTCTTCGCCGCTCTGATCGTCCTCTTCGCCGCCCGGGGTTATCCTCGAGACGTCGATCACACGGTCCCCTTCGCCGAGGTTTATGAGCCGGACGCCCTGGGTGTTCCGGCCGATGGGACGCAAGTCGCGGACCGGCAGGCGTATGATGAGGCCTTTCGTAGTGATGATCATCAGTTCGTCTTCATCGGAGACGGCGTGGATCGACACGACGGAGCCGTTGCGTTCGCTGGTGCGAATGTTGCTCACGCCCTTGCTGTGCCGGCGGGTCAGCCGGTAGTTCTCGATGTCGGTCCGTTTCCCGTAGCCGTTTTCCGTCACGGAAAGCAGCGTGGTGTCCCGTCCCGACGCCAGCATGCCCACGACACGGTCGTCTTCACCCAGGCGAATGCCCCGCACCCCTTGCGCGCCGCGGCCCATCGTCCGGACATCGCTCTCATGGAAACGGACGGCCTGGCCGTTCCGGGTGGCGATGACGATGTCGTTGTCGCCGTCGGTAAGCAGGGCCTCGATGAGGGCGTCGCCTTCGAGGATGTTCAGCGCTACGATGCCGTTCCGGCGAGGGTTCCCATAGGCGGAAAGGACGGTCTTCTTTACGAGGCCGCCCCGCGTCACCATCACGATGTAGTGCTCGTCGTCGAAGTTCCTGATCGGCAGGAAGGCCGCGATGCTCTCGCCCTGGCCCAGTTGCAACAGGTTGACCACGGCCTTTCCGCGGGCGGTGCGTCCGGCTTCGGGGATCTCCCACACCTTGAGCCAGTAACATTTGCCGCGGTTCGTGAAGAACAGGATGTAGGAATGGGCCGAGGCGGAGAAAAGGTGCTCCACGAAATCCTCTTCCCGGGTCTTCATGCCGGTGATCCCCTTGCCGCCGCGGTTCTGACTGCGATAGGTGTCCATGGGCAGGCGCTTTACGTAGCCGGCGTGGGAGATGGTGATGACCATTTCCTCGTCGGCGATCAGGTCCTCGATGCTGAGATCGCCTTCGATGTCGATCAGCTCGGTCCGTCTTTCGTCGCCGAAGTGCTCCTTCAGGTCGATCATCTCTTCCTTGATGATCTGCATCCGCCGCTCCACGCGCGAGAGGATATCCCGGAAATCGGCGATCCGGGCGACCAGTTCGTTGTACTCTTCCTCCAGCTTGTCCCTTTCCAGTCCGGTCAGGCGCTGCAGGCGCATGTCCAGGATGGCCTCGACCTGGGCTCGGGACAGCCCGAACTCGTCCAACAGGACCTCCATGGCTTCCTCGCCGGTATGGGACCCGCGGAGGATTTCGATCACGCGGTCCACATTGTCCAGCGCGACGCGCAGGCCCTCCACGATGTGGGCGCGCTGCTCGGCCTTCTCCAGGTCGAAGGTAGTCCGGCGCACCAGCACCTCGTGGCGGTGGTCGATGAAGTGCTGAATGCATTCCTTGATGTTCAGGACACGGGGCCGTCCATCCACGAGCGCCAGCATGGTGACGCCGATGGTGGTCTCGAGGGGCGTCATCTTGAAGAGGTGGTTCAGTACGATGTTGCCGGGAATGTCCCGCCGCACGTCGATGGCGATGCGGAGCCCCGACCGGTCGGACTCATCCCTGATGTCGGTAATGCCCAGCAACTGCTTTTCGCGGACGAGGTCGGCGATCTTCTCGATCAGGCTGGACTTGTTGACCTTGTACGGGATTTCCGTGACGACGATGGTTTCCTTCTCGCTTTGCTCATGGACTTCGATTTCCGTGCGGGCGCGCACCTTGATCTTCCCGCGGCCCGTGTTGAAATACTCGTTTATCGCATTGCGGCCGTAGATGATCGCGCCGGTGGCGAAATCGGGGCCCTTGATGTGAGCGGCGATCTCCGCGATCGAGATTCCCGGATCGTCGATTACCGCCACGATCCCGTCCACCACTTCGCTGAGATTATGAGAAGGCAGGTTGGACGCCATGCCCACGCCGATACCGAGCGACCCGTTGCAGAGCAGGTTGGGGAACTTGCCCGGCAGCACCGTCGGCTCGTCCTTCGACTCGTCGTAGTTGGGCATGAAATCGACGGTGTTCTTGTCGATATCCTCCATCATCTCGATGGTCAGCCGGGACATCCTCGATTCGGTGTACCGCATGGCGCCCGGAGGATCGCCGTCGATGGAACCGAAATTCCCCTGTCCGAAGACCATGGGGTACCGCATGCTGAAGGGCTGGGCCATGCGCGCGAGGGTATCGTATACGGCCAGGTCTCCGTGGGGGTGGTAATCCCCGATCGTCTGGCCGACGATCTTGGCGCACTTGCGCGTTGGACGGCTCGGGGTGAGGTTCAGGTCGCGCATCGCCACGAGAATGCGCCGCTGGGACGGCTTGAACCCGTCTCGGACGTCCGGAATGGCCCGTGAGAGGTTCACGCTCATGGAGAAATCGAGATAGGAACTCTTCATCTCGTCTTCGATGAAGATGGGCTGTATGTTGTCGTGTTGTTCTACCGCCATGCTTTCCCCTTGAACGTGTTATCTAGTGCAGGTCCAGGTTGTTGACCAGAAGAGCGTTACGCTGGATGAAATCGTTTCGCGCGGCCACGTTGTCGCCCATGAGGATCGTGAAGATCCTGTCCGCCTCCACCACGTCGTCCAGGGTGACTCGGAGCAGCGTGCGGGTTTCAGGGTTCATCGTGGTCTGCCACAGTTCTTCGGCGTCCATCTCGGCCAGTCCCTTGTACCGTGAGATGGTGGCGCCTTCGCGTCCCACGTCCAGAACGGCGTCGATCAGGTTGCCGACCCCCGTGACCCGCTTCTCGGTCTTCTCCGTACTCACCACCATCTCTTTTTCGAGGACGTCCTCCAGCCGGCTGCAAAGCCTTCGGAGTCTGGCGTACAGAGAGGAGTCCAGGGCTTCTTCGGCGGGATCTATCGGTACCGGAACGTCGCCGGAGGCTTCCTGCTCCTTCCTGGCTTCCGCCCGGTCGCGCAGCTCTCTCCGGTATTCGTCGTACAGGTCCCGGTCCCTCAGCATCTCCAGGATGTGATCGCGCTTCATCCCCGTCTTGACCAGACCTCCGACCTGCTCTTCGAAATCTATCATCTCGCGGAGATGGGCCAGCAGCCCGTCCTCGGTGAGCGCGTGGCCGTTGCCGTCCGAGTCCGCCGGGTGCACCTTCGTGCGATCCACACTCTGGTTGAGCAGGTATTCCCACAACTCCCGATCGTTCTTGAGATAGTCCTCCCGGCGCCCCTTGCGAACGCGGTAGAGCGGCGGCTGGGCGATCAGGACGTGGCCGTGTTCCACCAGCGGACGCATGTAGCGGAACAGGAAGGTCAGCAGCAGGGTGCGGATGTGCAGCCCGTCATGGTCGGCGTCCGCCATGATGATGACGCGTCCGTAACGCAGCCGGGACAGGTCGAAATCTTCGTCGATGCCGACCCCGAGCGCGGTGATGATGGGCTGGAGTTTGTCGTTGCTCAGCACCGTGTCGATACGGGCCTTCTCCACGTTGAGGGGCTTCCCCCAGAGAGGGAGGATGGCCTGGAAGGTCTTGTCGCGGCCGGACTTGGCCGTGCCGCCGGCCGAATCGCCCTCGACGAGGTAGATCTCGCAGGCCATGGGATCCTTCAGGGTGCAATCGGCCAGCTTGCCGGGCAGCGTGGTGTTTTCCAGCGCGCTCTTCCGGCGGGTCAGCTCCCGCGCCTTGCGGGCGGCGTCACGGGAAATCGCCGCCTGGATGCACTTCTCGATGATTTTCTTCGCCGTGGCCGGATGCTCTTCAAGGTACGTGGAAAGGCCATCGCCGACCACCGACTCCACCACGCCGCGGATATCGCTGTTGCCGAGCTTTTCCTTGGTCTGGCCCTCGAACTGGGGATCGGGTATGATCACGCTCACGATGGCGGTGATGCCTTCCCGCGTGTCGTCGCCGGTTATGGGCACCTTGAGATTCTTCAGCAGGTTGTTCCGCTGGGCGTAGTTGTTGATGGATCGGGTGAGGGCCGTCTTGAAGCCCACCAGGTGGAAACCGCCCTCCGTAGTACGCACGGTGTTGGCGTAGCTGAAGATGTTCTCCTGGTAGCCATCGTTGTACTGGAAGGCGATGTCGATCTGGTTGCCGTCCCGTTCCTGGCGGATTCCGATGGTGTCATGGACGGGGGTCTTGTTCTCGTTCAGGTACTCGACGAACTCGACAATGCCGCCCCGGTACTCGAAAATCGCGGACTTGCCCTTGGCCTCGTCATGCAACTCGATGCGCATGTGGCGGTTCAGGAAGGCCAGCTCGCGGAAGCGGTGGGCGATGTGATCGAAATTGAACTCCGTCGTGTCGAAGACCTCGTCGTCCGGCTTGAAGGAGATGGTCGTGCCATTCTCCTCCGTCTCCCCCCTTACCTCGAGGTCGCAGGAGGGTATGCCCTGCTCGTAACGCTGGTAGTAGATCTTTCCGTCCCGGCGCACCTCCACGACGAGCCATTCGGACAGGGCGTTGACCACCGAGACGCCTACGCCGTGAAGGCCTCCGGATACCTTGTAGGACTTGTTGTCGAATTTCCCGCCGGCGTGGAGCATGGTCATGACGACTTCCACGGCCGGCCGGTTCTCCGTGGGATGCGTCTCGACCGGAATGCCGCGGCCATTGTCGATCACGGAAATCCGTCCGTCCTCCTCGATGTACACCTTGATCGTATCGCCGAATCCCTGGAGATGCTCATCGATGGAGTTCTGCATCACTTCTTCCACGAGATGATGCAGACCGGTGGAACTGGTGCTCCCGATGTACATTGCGGGCCGCTTGCGGACGCCCTCTAGTCCCTTCAGGACCTGGATATTCTCCGCATCGTACTGATCGGCATCCCGGGCGTCCTGGGCCATCCCCGGCGTTTTCAGGCTGTCCGTGCCGTCCATGCCGTCCGAGCGGTCCCGACCGTCCGTGCCGTCCATGCCGTCCATGCCGTCCGGCGTGTTTTCTCGTGTTTCTGACATCGATTTTACCTTCTGGAATTGGTGAATATGATGTCCCTGACCAGGGGTCTGCCGAAAGACCGTTCCAGCCGGCTCAGAATATCCGGCTTCATGTAGTGCAATTCCTGGCTCCAGGTGGCGCTGTCACACTCCACGAACAACTTGCCGCCTTCGAAGAAGACGGCCTGAGCATGTATCGCGATGCGGTCCCCGACCACCTGGGCCCACCGGTCCACGGCCTGCTGTTCCTCCAGCTTGCCTTCCATGCCGAGGCTACGCACCAGTTTCCCAATGGCATCGCCGAGGGTCGTGGGCTTTTTTATCCGCGCCATGCCCGATCCTTCAGTCAAACGGCGTCACCGCGCCTTCGTGGACGCGGAACCGGGTGATCCCCTTGCGGTAGTCCCCGATATCGCTTTCCTTGGCCGTCGTGATGAAAGTCTGGCCGTACCTGGGAACCATTTCCATCAGTCGGTCCGTCCTGGCGGCGTCGATCTCCGCGAAGATGTCGTCAAGCAGCAGCAGCGGGGGAGCCTGCAACTGCCGCCAGAGGAAGCGGGCTTCCGCCAGCTTCAGGGCCGTCGCCGCCGTCTTGTGCTGTCCCTGTGATCCATATGTCTGCAGCGAGACCCCGTTCATCTTAATGGACAGGTCGTCCCGGTGCGGCCCCACCTCCGTCACGCCCCGCGCCCGTTCCCGGGCCGCGGCCCGGTCGAGCGCCTCTTCGAAGGCGGTCTCGATACCCTCCGGATCCTCGAATTCGAAAGACGGCGCATAGTCGATATCGAGGCGCTCCCTGTCTTCGCTGACGGAGGCGTGAATTCCCGTCGCTTCTTCCTTCAGGTCCGCGACGACCGTAGCCCGTTTCCTCATGATGCGGCTGCCCAGCGCGACGAGGGGCGCGTTCCAAACCTCCAGGTCCGAAGTCCTTCCGGGGTTCTCCAGACAGGCGCGCAAGGCCTCGTTGCGCTGGCGGACCACCCGCCTGTATTCCTGCAGGGCGGAAAGATACGCCGCATTGGACTGCGAAATCGCGATGTCCAGGAAACGCCGGCGCGAACTCGGCGAACCCTGGACGAGCCTCCGGTCGTCCGGAGAAATCACCACGGCGGCCAGGATACCGTACAGGTCCGACAGGTTCCGCCGCGGAGACTCATTCACAAAAACCTTCTTGCCCGTCTGGCGGGCGTATCTGATCTGTACCTCGACCTCCCTGCCCTCCGCGGACCGCCCCTTGCCCTGTATCAGGAAGTGGTCCGATCCCATGCGCACGAGATCCCGGTCCTGTGCCTCGCGGCAGGATCGGGCCACGCACAGGTAGTAAACCGCCTCCAGCAGGTTGGTCTTTCCCTGTCCGTTCGTTCCGATGAAAACATTCGTTTGCAGATCACAGGCCAGCGACAGGGTTGTGTAGTTCCTGAAATCACGCAGGTCCAGCCCTTGAAGGTGCACCTTTAACTTTCCGCTTCAGTCGTTCTGAAGGGCATGATCAGGCACTGGTAGTCCTCGCCCTCGGATTCTTCTTCGGAAGGCGTGATGATCCCCGCGCTGACGGGCGAATCGAGTTTGAAAACCACGGTATCGCTTTCAATCCGTTCCACGACGTCGAGCAGGTAACGGAAGTCGTAGGTCGTATCCATGGCCTCGCCTTCGTATTCGGCCGGCACTTCTTCCCGGGCCTCGCCGCCTATGTCGTGGCTGGACGAACTCAATTCGACGAACCCGGGCCGGAACGAGTACCGGATCTGCCGGGTGGAAGGGTTGGACAGGACGGACACCCGGCGGACGGCGCTTTCCAGTTCCTCGCGGTTCACCTTGACCACCTTGTCGTTCCCCGAGGGAATCACCCGTTCGTAATCCGGATAGGTCGCTTCGATCAGCCTCGCGAACAGCTGGGCGTTTTCAAGTTCGAACAGGACGTGGTTCTGTCCGATCGTGACGCGGGACGGCGTGTCCGATTCCCCGATGAGGCGAGAGAGGTTGTTCAGTGCCTTGGGCGGCACGATGATCCCCTCCGTGGCCGCATCGGCAACATCGCAGGGGAGCGTCGTCTTGGCCAGCCGGTGACCGTCGGTGGCCACCATACGGACCGCGCCTTTGCCTATGCGCAGGAATGCGCCCCACAGACTCGGGTGTATCTCGTCCTTCGATACCGCGTACACGGTCTTGCGGATCAGCCGCTGCAGCGAGGACGCCGGTATCGTTATGGTCTGGTCCGAAGACACATCGGGCTGCGCCGGGTACTCTTCCTTGCTTATGCCCACCAGGCGGAATACGCCCCTGTCGCACCTGATCGTCACCTTGACTCCGTCCACCTCGATTTCCACGGGGGCGTCGGGCAACTCGCGCACCATCTCCGCGAACTTCCTTCCGGGCACCGTGATCGAGCCCCCTTCCGTTATGGTGGCGGGGATCTTCGTCACAATGAAAATATCCAGGTCGGTGGCGCCTATCGTCAGGTGGCCGTCTTCCGTCTCGAGCAACATGTTGGACAGGATGGGCAGGGTGGTCTTCGGAGGTACGACGTTCAGGACGGTCTGTATACCGCTCATCAGGGTGGAACTGGCCGGTATGGTGATCTTCACAGGGGTACTCCTTTGGCAGTCGTCGCCGGAAGCCTGGCTCTAAATGACTCGATATGTTCGGTACGTAACGAACCAAGGCGTCGTATTTGTACGAAAACCTTATACAACTATTGAATATATAAAAAAAGAAGAGGGAAGCGCAAGAGATTTGTGAGGTAAAACCTACTTCATATTGTATAAAGCTGCGGGTGGACTTTGAAAAAGTACCACATATTGTGTATACATATCTATATAATGGGTTTGTATGTAAAAAGAATAATACTAATAAAGAATGTGGATATGTGAATAAACACGGTTTTTCCTTAATAAACATCAATAAAAACAAGGATTTAAAGAAAAACAACCATGTGGAAAAACAACCAACTAAACAGATGTTTATCCACACTTATCCACACACTATAACCCCGAAACATCCAAAACACCCATTTATACACACACTATCGACAATACCCATACCGTTATCCCCCGGGTTATCCACAAAGTCCCGGCCCTCAAGGTCTCTGGTGCGGGCGTGCACGGATCAGAGCCGATTCTATCCGGTCTTACGCGCGCATCGGACACCATCCACACTTTGATCCGAGGACTGTCCACATCCAGGCGCCCTATCCGTGGTGGAATAGTGTGGAAATTCAGGATTAAGAGCATGTAACCAATTGCCGGGGTGGAGGTTACGACAGATATTAATTGTTAACAAAATGTGGATAACAACCAACTTATCCACATCTGTATGAGTCGTCTGGTGGGTTGGCTGTGCTAAAATGGACGGCTGGCGTACGATGGCGGTCTGCAGGCGTGCAATGGGCGTTGACAGGGGGTTCCAGGAGTACGATGACGGTCTGCAGGCGGGCTAGGACAGAGAATTCTTGATCTTGTCGAGTTCTTCCTGCAGGTGGTCGTCGTTCAGCAGAAGCTTCTTGACCGTCTGACAGGCGTGCATGACGGTCGTGTGGTCTCTTTTGCCAAAAATCTCGCCCACGTCCTTGAGCGACGCCCTGGTCATGTCCCGGCAAAGAAACATCGCGATCTGGCGGGCCGTCACCACGTACTTTTTTCGCGTCTTCGCCGCAAGATCATCGACGGAAACGCCATAGTGGCCGGCCACGGCCTTCTGTATGTCCTCTATGCCCACCGACCGCTGCCTTCTGCGGATCTTGTTGCTCAGCACCCGTTTCGCCACTTCGATCGTGATATCGCAGTGACTCAGCGACGCGTAGGCCAGCAGGCTGAGGACGGCCCCTTCCAGTTCCCGTATGTTCGACGCGGCGCGGTCGGCGATATAAGCGATGACGTCCGGGCTGAGGGACAGTCCGTCCTTGTCCGCCTTCTTCTGCAGAATGGCCTCCCGCGTCTCGTAATCGGGCGGCTTCATGTCCGCGAGCAGGCCCCATTCGAACCGGGACACAAGGCGTTCTTCCAGGCCGGAAAGCTCCTTCGGGATCCGATCGCTGGTCAGGACGATCTGCTTGCCCTTCTGCCTCAGCACGTCGAAGGTGTGGAAGAACTCCTCCTGGGTGCGGTCCTTGTGGCCCTTGCAGAAGAACTGGATGTCGTCCACGATCAGCAGGTCGACGTTGCGGTAGGTATGCGCGAACTCTTTCGTCTTTTTTTCCTGGATGGACTCGATGAATTCGCTATAGAAGATTTCGGAGGTCACGTACCGGATGCGGTCGACGGTGCCGAGGCGCTTCGACTCATGGGCGATCGCCTGCGCCAGGTGGGTCTTGCCCAGGCCGACGCCGCCGTAGATGACCAGGGGATTGAAGGTCTGCTGGCCCGGTGACTTTACCACGGCCAGGGACGCCGCGTGGGCGAAGTCGTTGCATTCCCCCACGACGAAATTCTCGAAGGTGTAGTTGTCGTAGAGATTGTCTGCTTCCTCTTCCTCCACGATCTGCTGGTCATCGGCCGGGCCGTAGGAGGGAAGGTCCGTTATCACGGGTACGATCTGCGAATTGCCCTCGAAAATATGATAGTCTATGGAGACCTTGCGGCCGAGGTGTGTCGTCACGACCTGGCTGATCTTGTCGTGAAACGCCTTCAGCATCCGCTCACCGGAGAATGGGTTGGGCACCTCGATGGTGAATTTCTCCGGTGTTACGTCGTAGCCCTTGGTCCGTTCGAACCAGGTCGCGAACGTTTGCGCGGGCATCATGCCCCTCAGTTCCGACAAACATACCGACCAGAGCTGTGCAGGATCTTCCTGATTCATCGTGTATTGCCTTGAGGACCGGGGGAAACGAAACGCCTTGGGACGGACCGGCGAAATCCCGGCCCGCGAGCATACCTGTACGCTCGCATGAAATATGCTAAACAATTGTAATTACTACATTTAGAGTGGTTATTAGAAGCTACAACAAATCCACGGCAGGCGGAAGCGTTGCGGGTCGTATCTCCATTCTAGTATGTAGCGCGAGCGAGTTACTGTCAAGAGTTATATCGAAAAGAATCGCTCCTCCCGGATGGCTAAAAACCACTTGACATAATCGCGCTTCCGGTTAATATAGAGGGCTGTTGTTTTTACGAAAAAAGCACGAAAAACCGGGAGTAAACGATGAAGCGGACCTTTCAACCTAGCAATCTCAAGCGGCACCGCAGGCACGGGTTTCGTCGAAGGATGAGCACCAAGGCGGGACGGTTGATCCTGAACCGCCGCCGGGCCAAGGGAAGGACCCGCGTTGCCGTTTAGGCGCCGCCCGAGTGCGGCAGGACCGATGCGCCATGGCCACCGGTTCCCGACGTTTTCCCCACGACGAACGCATGAGACACCGGTGGGAGTTCGAACGGGTCAGGAAGAGCGGACTGACCGTCAGGGGACGTTCGATGATCCTGTCCCTGGCTGCCTGCCCTGACCGGCTCGAGCGCCGGGTCGGCTTTGTCGTGACCAGACGGTACGGCGGCGCGGTCAGCCGTAACCTGGTTCGCCGAAGAATGCGGGAGATCTACCGGCTGAACAGAAGCCGCCTGAAGAAGGGGATGCACCTGGTACTCATCGCCCGCAGTCCAAGGCAGGAAGCGACGTACCACCAGATGAACGATGAGTTCCTGTGCCTCTACCGTACCGCGGTGACACGTATATGTGGAAAAGGCTGACCACGGCAATCACGACCACGCTCGTCTGGGGCGTCCGCGTCTATCGACTCGCAATATCCCCGCTCCTACCGCCAAGCTGCAGGTTTACCCCCACCTGTTCGACGTATGCCATCGAAGCGCTGGAACGAAAGGGCCTGTTCGCCGGGACCTGCCTGGCCGTGCGGAGACTGTTGCGCTGCCATCCCTTTCATCCCGGCGGCTACGATCCGGTTGAGCGGCCGCAACGGACCGGCGATCCGGGCGTGTCCGCCGGGCTAAAGCAAACCAGCGGACCCAAGGGGGCCTTCGGTACGGGCGGGCCGAGCAGGCCGAGCAGTTCGGGCAGACCCAAGCAGACCATCGGACCGGCCGGGACGGGCAGTTCAGCCGGCCCAGGCAGGCCACTCGATCAGCCGCATGCCACGGCTTGAAAACCTGGAATCACGCCAATCATGGAAAAACGAGTACTCGGCGCATTCGGGCTCATCATACTGACCTGGATCGGTTATTACTACATTATATATCCCATGTACGCGCCCGAGCGTCCTCCCCAGGTCGACCGGTCATTCCCGCAGGAGCAGCCGGGGGATTTCGCGCAGGAGAATTTCGCACCGGTAGATGATCTGGCGGGCAACAACCCGCCTGGTGGGATCGTCGGCGAGACGGGCGGACAGACGGACGGACAGACCTACGGCGCCCCGCCGGACGGCGCCAGGCCCGGGACGGCGCAGACGCCTTCCGCCATCGGCGAATCACTTCCTCGACGGGAACTGGCCGCGGAAAGCTGGGACCGCTCCGAACGGGTGCTGTTACTCCCCCCTGTCGAAGGCGCGCCCCAGCCCAGGGAAATCGTCGTCGAGAACCAGTATTACCGCGGTGTGATCGATACGGAAGGCGGCGTCATAACCAGTTGGAAACTCAAGGGTTATAGAGGGATCACCGGGGACGACGTCGAACTGGTCCCACCGGACCGCGAATTCGGGCCGGATATCGTGCTCACCACGGAGCGGGGGCCACGCAGTACCCGCGCCCTGCGCTTCGCCGCGGACCGCGACGAGGTCGTGCTAGGTCCCGGACAGGCGTCGGGATCGCTTACGCTCACGGCCGATACGCCTGGGGGACTCACTGTCACCAAGGTATTCGTAATCAACCGGGACGACTACGCCGTGGACCTCCAGGTGAAGATCAACGGCGGGGAGAACCTGGCCCTGGGCAGCAAGTACTATCTGCGGTGGGGCGGCGGGATCAGCGTGACGGAGAAGGACTGGGACCAGGACCTGTACGCCTTCCGGGGCTTCGCCTCGCTCAACGACACGGTGATCGACGAGGACCTCGGGACCGAGCTGGAAGATCCCAGACCGGAGACCACGGGAGAGACCAACTGGGTCGGCGTCCGGAGCAAGTATTTCTTCACCGCCATGGTGCCCGTGGACCGGAAGGCCAGGGGTTACCGGCTGAACGGCCGGCCCATGCAGCGCCCGCAATACGACGATCGGCAGATCGCCGCGGAGCTGTCCATGGGTCTCGCGTCTCCGCTTGTGGACAACTTCCTTCTTTATCTCGGCCCGGTCCATTACGAAACCCTGGAGCAATACGGATACGGCCTCGAGGGCGCCGTCGATCTCGGATGGACGATCATACAGCCCATCAGCAGGATCACCCTCATTTCGCTGGTCTGGCTGCACCAGTTCATCTCCAACTACGGCATCGTCATCATCGTGCTTTCCATCATCGTGAAGATCCTGCTCTTCCCCCTGACCCACAAGAGCATGAAGGCCACCCAGGGCATGGCTGCGCTACAGCCGAAAAAGTAAACGCTC
>CAZZNP010000027.1:15222-21258 GCA_964655785.1 uncultured Gemmatimonadota bacterium | reverse complement strand
GCTGAACCAGGAGATGATGAAGCTCTACCGGGAGGCGGGAGTGAATCCCCTGGGCGGCTGCCTGCCTCTGCTGCTGCAGATGCCGATCCTCATCGCACTCTATACCATATTCAGCAGCACCATAGAGTTGCGGGACGCGCCTTTCGTGGCGTGGATCCAGGACCTGTCCCTAAGGGATCCGTACTACGTGCTGCCTATACTCATGGCGGCCACGATGCTGCTGCAGTCCAAAATGACGATGAAGGACCCCCGGCAGGCCATGTTCGTCTACATCATGCCCGCGGTACTGTTCTTCATCATGATGAACCTGCCTTCCGGCCTGATCCTGTACTGGACCATGATCAACGTGCTGACCATCGCGCAGCAGGCCTTTCAGAACCGGTTCTTCCCGGTTCAGCCCGCGAAGTGACGTCACTGCCGAGCGCAGGATCTCTGCCAGGTGCAGGATCACTGCCAGGTGCAGCCGTGCGCAGGCCGACCCTCGCCGTGTGCGGGACCCCTGCCGTGTGCAGGACCCTCGCCGTGCGCGGGACCCCTGCCGTGTCCGGGACCCTCGCCGTGTCCGGGACGCGTCACGCCCCGATAATCCCATGAACCCGCAGGCCCGGACCGATACCATTGCCGCGATCGGCACGCCGCCCGGCGAGGGTGGTCTGTGCGTGGTGCGCATGAGCGGCCCCGACGCTTTTCCCATCGCCGACAAGGTATTTGGCGGCACCGTCCAACCTTCCGCGTGCGGGACGCACACCATACACCACGGTTATGTCGTCGACCCCGCTAACCGCGAACGGGTCGATGAAATCCTCATGTCCGTATTCAGGTCGCCCCGTACCTACACCCGGGAAGACCTGATCGAATTCAGCGGTCACGGCGGCATGGTGCCGGGCGCCAGGATCCTGGATGTGCTGATCCGCTCGGGCGCGAGACTGGCGGAACCTGGCGAGTTCACGAAAAGGGCGTTCCTCAACGGGAGGATCGACCTTCTGCAGGCTGAAGCCGTGGGCGAATTGATCAGGGCGCGGACCGATGCCTGCGCACGGGCGGCGCTCCGGCAGTTGGACGGAACCTGTTCCCAACAGATCGACGAGTTCAGGTTAGATCTTATACAAATAATTGCATTAATTGAAGTTACGCTCGATTTTACCGAGGAGGGCATACCGGATATGGAACCGGAGACCTTCCTGGAACAGCTGCGGCCGGTACGGGATGCGCTGGACCGGCTCATCCGGAGTTCCCAAGAGACACGCGTGTTGAGAGACGGGATCCGGATCGCATTGCTCGGCAAGCCGAACGTAGGGAAGTCCAGTCTGCTCAATATGGTGACGTCGCGTGACCGGGCGATTGTACATCCTGAATCGGGGACGACGCGGGACACCATCGAGGAAAGTATGGACATCCGCGGAGTGCCCGTCGTCTTCGTTGATACGGCGGGAATCCGAGATACGACCGATAGGATAGAACAGCAAGGCGTTACAAGGTCGCAGAAGGAACTCGAGCTGTCCGACATAACCCTGGTGGTCTTCGACGCCTCGAGTCCACCGGACGAAGATGACCGGCGCCTCGTGGCGCAGTTGTCCGGGCGGTCCGGTGTGTTTATATTGAATAAGTGCGATCTGGATTCCTACAATCCGGACGCCTATGCCGAATTGATGGCGGGAGGCCGGTGGGTCCGCACTTCCGCGATAAAGGGAGAGGGCCTGGAAAACCTGTTGGAGGCGATACTGGAGATTGCGCGATTCAATCCCGATGGCTTCGAGCCGGGTCTCGTCGTCAATGTCCGGCAGGGTGAATTGCTGGACCGGGCAAAAGAGAGCCTTGACCGGGGCATCGGCGTCCTGGAAGAAGGACTTGGCGCGGAGATGGCCGCCGTCGATCTGCGGGAATGCGTACATCAACTCGGTGTGCTCGTGGGTAAGGAAATCGGCGACGCTGTTTTGGATCATGTATTTTCGAGGTTCTGCATTGGCAAATAGTGTTCCACGTGGAACAAGGGTGATCTCATGGCTGGAAATGACCGGGTGACATCGGTTGAGGTCCTCGTCATCGGTGGCGGCCACGCCGGATGCGAAGCCGCCTTGGCATCGGCGAGAATGGGCGTCGATACCGCCCTCGTCACTCTCGACGCGTCGAAGATCGGACAGATGTCCTGCAATCCTTCTATCGGCGGCCTGGGAAAGGGCCAGCTGGTACGGGAAGTAGACGCCCTTGGCGGGGAAATGGGTAAAGCCGCGGACGCAACGGCCGTGCAGGTCAAGATGCTGAACACGCGCAAGGGTCCCGCCGTGCAATCCCTGAGATCCCAAAATGACCGGATCGCCTACCGTGATTACATGCAGCGGGTCATCGAGGAGACCGAAAACCTTACGGTTGTGGAGGGCGAGGTGTCCGGCCTGGACGTTGATCAACAAGGCGTGACGGGGGTCCGGACTAGTGACGGCAGGACCCTTACATGCCGAGCGGTGGTCGTGGCATCGGGAACCTTCCTGAACGGTGTCATGCATCGTGGCAGGAGCAACGCACCCGGTGGACGCCTTGGTGAAAAGGCGGCTACGGAGCTTTCAGATTCTTTGCGTGATCTAGGTTTCAATATCGGCCGACTGAAAACCGGTACACCACCCCGAGTAGATGGTAAATCTATAGATTACAGTCAGTTAGAGATCATTCCCGGAGACAAGTTTCCCGAACATTTTTCCCAGGAAAGACTGTCTCCGCCCGATGAGCAGTTGCCCTGCTACCAGACATTCACAAATGCGCGTACGCACGACATCATCCGGTCCGCCCTGGATCAATCGCCCATATATTCGGGACAGATAACAGGCCGCGGTCCACGGTACTGTCCTTCGGTCGAGGATAAGATCGTTCGGTTTCCGGATAGGGACAGTCACCAGATCATCCTGGAACCGGAGGGATGGAATACCGACGAGGTATACGTAAATGGCTTCTCCACCAGTCTTCCGGAGCCGATCCAGGACCAGGCGCTACACACCATTGAGGGCCTGGAAAAAGCGGAGATCCTCCAATTCGGATACGCGGTGGAATATGATTTCATCCCACCCGAAAACCTGACCCGGACACTTGAAACCCGCCATGTCGGCCGCCTGTTCCTCGCTGGACAGATCAACGGAACGACAGGATATGAAGAGGCCGCGGCGCAGGGTATACTGGCCGGGATCAATGCGGCACTGGCGGTAAGGGACCGTCCTGAATTTATTCTCGATCGTGGCGAAGCTTATATCGGCGTGATGATCGATGATCTGATTACGAAAGGCGCAGACGAACCTTACCGGATGTTCACATCGAGGGCGGAGTACCGTCTGTTGTTGAGGCACGACAACGCCGACATGCGTCTGGCCGATCGTGCTTTCGAGATCGGGGTGATTTCACGGAAGCGTTATGAAAACACGGTCATTCGGAGACAGGTCGTGGAAGATGAGACGGACCGTCTGAAACGCGTACACGTGGCTCCTGACCGGATAAACAGTATCCTGAAGCGCAAGTCGTCGAGTACGATCTCCGAACCAATTTCGTTGCATAAACTGTTGTCCCGGCCCGAGATACAATATTCAGACCTCTATGTTGTGGACCCGGATCCGATGGGACATGAGCCTTCCGTCATCGGGCAGATACAAACCGCGGTTAAATATGCCGGCTACCTGGATCGACAGCGTAAAGAAATCGAACGTATGCGATCGTGGGAATCCCACGAAATACCCCGGGATTTCGATTATGCATCGATCCAGGCAATGTCTCACGAAGCACGGGAAAAGCTCTACGAGATCAAACCGGCGAACGTGGGACAGGCATCTCGAATACCAGGCGTAACGCCAGCCGATCTGTCCATTCTCGTAGTACATCTCGAGCGATGGAATGCGGCCCGCCGCAGTGGTAAACAAGTGTTCCACGTGGAACATTCCAAGTCATGAGATGGATACACTCCAGCAATTCGTCCACGATGTAGAAAAACTCGGTCACCGGCTAGACGCCCGTGAAATAGAGCTCTTCGACCGTTACCTGGCCGAAATCCTGCGTGTAAACGGCCAGTTCGGTCTCATATCCCGTAATGACCAGGAACGAATTCCTACACGGCACTTACTCGATTCAGTCATGCCCGTCGTGATGGGGCACATGCCCACGGGCGGGACGATTATCGACATGGGGAGCGGAGGAGGTCTTCCGGGCATTCCCCTTGCCATCTTGGCACCCGGTACGAGTTTCGTGCTGGTTGATTCGAACCGACGCAAGTGCGTTTTTCTGCGGCAGGTGAAGCGAGTGCTCTCGCTGAGGAATGTAAACGTATGCAATACGCGAATGGAAAATCTACCGTTGCAAAGTCCTGACGTCCTGTATGACGGCGCGGTATCCAGAGCGGTCGGTTCAGTAGCCCAATTGGCAGGATGGTGTGGGGGCGTATTGAAACCAGGCGGGAAACTGATCTGCTACAAGGGCCCTGAACCGGAAGCGGAGATGGAGTCGGCAGAGCAAGTTATGGAAATGCAAAGGTTGGAGTGGGAAGGCACCTATTCGTATGATGAAGCGAGGAGTGATTCGCCCTCCCTTGTCGTGTTAAGAAAACAGCATGAAGGATGATTAGTCGCTAAAACGAAGCTATGCATCACCAAAATAAAAGCGTAATTGTAGGAAAATTTAATGATGAAACAGACTACCCCACTGGTGATCGGGTAATGCGGTACGAAAACGAGTATACATAATAATATACATCACTCGATCGGCACTTCTAAAAACTGTATAACTAGTTGATTAATCAGTAGTTACGATCAGAAGAAAGTCCGCTGTAACCCCCGAGTAACATGACCTCGATTTCCTGGCCTGCCTGCATGTGTTCATGATCTTCATGGCTTACGGCCAAACCATCTGCGATGGACATGGATCTCAGGATCCCGGAACCCTGGGCACCGGTACGCGACGCGAAGTAGACTTCTCCCTGCTTGCTGAGGGTAACTCGGATGAATTGTTTGCGGCCGAGAGACTTTGTGATGTCCTCCGCTAACAGGGCCTTGATCGTGGGGCGGTAGATGCGGGTATAGCCCTGCATCTTGAGCAGAGCGGGGCGCATGAAGAGCTCGAAAGTAACCATGGAGGCCACCGGGTTACCGGGAAGGCCAAATACGATGGTATCTCCGATCGCGCCGAAAGCGAGGGGGCGTCCCGGCGTCATGGACACCTTCCAGAATGCCATGGATGTTCCGACGGCCTCGAGGGCGGTCTTGACGTAGTCGTATTCTCCCACAGAAACGCCGCCCGAGGTTATGATCGCGTCCGCCACGAGTCCGTCGCGCAGGACTTCTTCGAGGGCTTCTTGCGTATCGGGGCAGATGCCGAGCCGCAAGGGTATGCCGCCGGCGTCCGCCACCAGGGCGGAAAGGGCGTATCCATTACTGTCCACGATCTTGCCGTCTTCGAGGGGTTCGTCCACGTCGACGATCTCGTCTCCGGTGGACAGCACGGCGACACGGGGCCTGCGGTAGACCGAAACGTGGGAGCGGTTGGTGGAGGCCAGCAAACCGACCTCGGCCGGCCGGATCAGCATGCCGGAAGGAACAATGAGATCTCCGTCGCGGATGTCTTCGCCGGCCCTGCGGAGATCTGTTCCGGGTTCCACGGGCTGGAGTATGCGCACGCGGCGCTCGTCGATCCGCAAGGCCCGTTCGGCGCGGACGATCGTATCCGCGCCATCGGGCACCGGCGCACCCGTCATGATGTGGATCGCCTGTCCCGGTCCGACGGCGCGTTTCGCCACGTACCCGGCTGGAAGGTCTTCTACGATCTCCAACTCCGCCAGGGTATCCGATGGTGAGGGTATCGTATCCGCGGCCCGCACAGCATATCCGTCCATGGCCGAGTTATCCCAGGGCGGCTGGTTCCTCGTGGCATGGACGTCTTCGGCCAGTACCCGGCCGCATGCCGACGCAATATCGACTCGCTCCACGCCGAGCGTACGGATCCGGTCCAGTATGGCGTCACGGGCTTCGATTACGGAGATCATCTCGGGTTCCTCGCGATCTGGCCTGGCGTCGC
>CAZZNP010000027.1:2099-15122 GCA_964655785.1 uncultured Gemmatimonadota bacterium | reverse complement strand
CGGGCTTCGATTACGGAGATCATCTCGGGTTCCTCGCGATCTGGCCTGGCGTCGCGATCTGGCCTGGTGTCACGATCCGGTCTGGCCGGACGGCACAGCCTGGCCGGCTGCGCCCATGAGCAGCGCCGTTACCTCGGCTCCGCGGTGAACGGACGTTACACCCGTTTCCACGACGACGAGCCCGTTGGTCCCGGTCATGGAACTGAGCATGCCCGAGCCCTGGCCCGCGACGGTCGAGGCGAAAAACCGGCCGCCGTTGCAGGTGACCCTGGCGCGGAGGTAGTGCCGCCGGTCACCGCCGGCCGTCAGATCGTTCTCGAGTTCCGCCTGGACCGCGGGCAGGCGCCAGTCGTCCGGACCATAGCCCATCATCTTTCGTATAGCGGGCCGCGCGAAAAGGAGGAATGAGACCATGCACGAAACGGGATTGCCCGGCAGGCCGAAGAACGGTTTCCCCTGCAGCAATCCATAGGCAAGGGGCTTCCCCGGTTTCATCTTTACCCGCCAGAACCTCATGTCCGCGCCCAGGTCTTCCAGTACTTTCTTCACGTAGTCGTAATCACCGACGGATACGCCGCCGGTTGAAAGGACCAGGTCCGCGCTCAGGGCCGACTGTATCGCCTTTGCGATCTCCGGCTCGCTGTCCCCGGCGATGCCCAGGTTCACGGGACGGCCGTTGCACTCCCGCACGAGCGCGGCCAGGGAATAGCTGTTGCTGTTGACGATCTTTCCCGGGACGAGCCGCTCGTCTATTTCGACTACCTCGTCGCCCGTGGAAAGTACCGCTACGACCGGGCGCCTGCGAACCGAGACCTGGGACCGTTGGAAGGCCGCCAGGAGACCGATCTCGCCGGGACCTATTTCGGTGCCGCTGAATAGAACGTGCTGGCCCTGCCGTACGTCTTCGCCCCGGTAGCGTACGTTCTGGCCCGGCTTGACCGCTTTCAGGATCGCTACATCGTCCTCTTGCTGCCTGGTGTTCTCCACCATGACGACGGCGTCGGCCCCATCGGGGAGGAAGGCGCCGGTCATGATGCGCGAAGTTTTTCCGGGATCCACCCGCGCGGCCGGAACGGTCCCTGCAGGGATCTCTTCAAGGACCTCGAGACGGCATGGAGCGTCCGTGGATGCGCCTGCCGTGTCCGCGGCCATTACGGCATAACCGTCGACGGATGAGTTGTCGTGGGGCGGCACGTCGAACCTCGGCGCCACGTCCTCGGCGAGCATCCGGCCCTGGCTTTCGGACAGCGGTACGCGTTCGATGCCCGAGACGGAGACCGAATCCAGCACGATCTCCTGGGCCTCCTCCACCGTGAGCATGCGGTCTGCAGTCATGAGTCTTCCCTGTAGTCCCCGGTGCGAATTACCTGCCGGCGGATTTCGCCATGAATGCCTCGATGGCTTCGATCGACCTGGGCAAGCCTTCCGACATGACCCGGTGTCCGTCCTCGGTCACCAGCACGTCGTCTTCGATGCGAATCCCAATGTTCCTGTACCGCTCGAAGGCGGGCCGGACCGCCTCGATCAGCGCCCGGTTCCGGGGGGTGTCGTCCAGGTTCTTCAGCGTGTCCTCCCGGACGTAGATGCCCGGTTCCACCGTGATCACCATGCCCGGCCTGAAGGGCATGTCCCTTCCGCCCACGTCATGGACGTCCAGCCCGAGCCAGTGGCTGGTGCCGTGCATGTACCACATGCGGTACTGGTTTCCCGTTGTGTCCGTAATCAGGCCTACCCTCAGGAGTCCGTCCACGATCACTTTCCGCGCGACTTCGTGCACCCTGCGTATGGTCATGCCGGGCCGGACCGCGGCGGTGGCACGGGCATGGGCGTCGAGGACGATTTCGTATAACTCGCGCTGCGCCTTCGTGAAGACCCCGCCGGCCGGGAACGTCCGGGTGATGTCGGCCGTGTAGTATCCGACGGCCGCGCCGATATCGGCCAGGACGAGCTCGCCGCTCGCGATTTCCCGGTTGTTTTCCTCGTAGTGCAGCGTCGTCGCATTGGGACCCGAGGCCACGATGGATGGAAATCCCCAGTGCGCTCCGTGGCCGCGGTAGGTGGCCAGGATGATGCCGTCGAGCTCGGATTCATTCAGTGGTTTCGCCGCGTCGGCCGCTCTGCCCATGATGGCCCGCTGCGCCAGGCCCGTTATGTCGACAGCCCGTTGCAGCAGCCGGAGTTCCCGGGGCGACTTGACGACACGCTGGTCCCGGAAGAGACCGGTGGCCAACCGCACATTCGCGGCGGGGAAACGGCCGGCGTCCGAGGCGAACCGCAGGGCCCGAGGATACCGGGCGCCGTACCTGGACTGTGCGTCGGCCAGCAGCCAGACATTCACGGGGGTTCCACGCGCAATGGATTCGAAGATGTCCCGGTAGTCACCGGCGTTGGAGGAGGGGCGTTTTCTATAGACGTTTCCGCCGAGGACGGCCTCGACAAAGGCGTCCAACTCCTCAAGCGGCCATACTTGCTCGATCCCGGTCATGCGCCGGGCTTCTTCCACCCCGATCATGTGACCGGTCCAGATTTCCCGGGCGGGGTCGCGTTCGGGTAGGAAGAGGATCTCCTTCTGACTCCGATTGCCGGGCAGCAGCACGAGCGCGGCGCCGGGCTGGCTGACGCCGGTGAGGTAGAAAAGGTTGCTTTCCTGCCGGTAGGGATAGTTGACGTCGTTGCTGAATACCTTGGGTTCCGCTCCGAACAGGACCATGATCCCGCTGCCCATGCCCTGCAGGATCCGGGCCCGCCTTTCCGCCAATTCCTCCGCCGGCGCCGGCCCGGCGTCCGCCGTGATCGCCACGGCCTCCGGCTGGGCCGCGGCCGGGGAAACCTGTGTTAATCCAAAAAGGGCTGTGCACAGCGCAGCGGCAAAGACCGCGCGTGCCGCGCAAGAGACGTTGCGCCCCGCGTTAGAGCGCGCGCACCCCGCAGCGGCAAAGACTGCTTTCATTCGCGCCGTGTAGGCCGGAAGCGTACCATGCGTATTGAGTAACGTCATGTCGTCGTCCGTGGATTCGATACCCAGGCCAGGACCAGCCCTTCGGCCGGAGTACGGGTGTCAGGTGGTGTATTCCGCGTTCACGGTCACGTACTCGTGGGACATGTCGCAGGTCCAGACCTTTGCCGTGCCGTCTCCGTGCTTGAGATCGATATCTACGGGGATTTCACTGGCGGAAAGCGCTTCCCGCATGGCAGGCTCGTCGAGGGGCAGTCCCTGGCCGTCCCGCGTCAGCTGATGGCCGCACAGGAACAGGTCGATGGCGTCCGGGTCCGATTCGGCATCCGCGTACCCGACGGCACAGAGAATACGGCCCCAGTTGGGATCATGGCCGTAAATGGCGGTCTTCACGAGCGCGGAGTTCGCCACGCTCATGCCGATCGTCCGGGCGTCCTCGTCCGTCCGCGCGCCCCGCACGCGGATCTCCACGAGCTTCGTCGCGCCTTCGCCGTCCCTTGCGATCTTCTTCGCCAGGTCGGTGCAGACGTGCTCCAGCGCTTCGGCGAACCGTTCGTAGGCCTCCCCGTCGGGTTGCGTGATCTCCGGGTTCTCCGCGCCGCCGTTGGCCAGGATGAACACGGTATCGTTCGTGCTCATGTCTCCGTCGACGGTGATGCAGTTGAAGGATTTGCCGACGGCCCGGCGCAGGGCGGCCTGCAGTGCGCCGGGAGCAATGGCGGCGTCCGTCGTGACCAGCCCGATCATCGTGGCCATGTCCGGACATATCATGCCCGCGCCTTTGGCGACTCCGCCGACCACCGCGGCCGTGCCTCCGAGATCGCACCGTACCGCGCAGGACTTGGGCACCGTGTCGGTCGTCATGATTGATTCGGCGGCGTCGGAGTCCGGCCCCAGCCGCTGCCGGTCCAGCGCCTCCCGGATGCCGCCGCGGATGGCGTCCATGGGCAGGGGGCGGCCGATGACCCCGGTGGAAGCCACGAGAATCTCGCTGGCCGGAACGGACAGCTCGCCGGCGACCAGGCCGGCCATCTCCCGGGCGTCCGCCATGCCGGCTTCCCCGTTGCACGCGTTGGCGTTGCCGCTGTTGGCCACCACGGCCCGCGCCATGCCGGTCTGCAGATGGTCTTTGGAGAGGATCACCGGCGCGGCCTGAACCCGGTTCGTGGTGAACACCCCGGCCGCGGAAGCGGTCCCGCCCGCATCGATCAGCACCAGGTCCTTACGGCTGCCCTTCGGACTATTGATGCCGCAACTCGCGGTGTTGGCCAGGAATCCCTTCGGCGCCAGCACGCCTCCGTCTACCCTTTGCATGGTCAAACCCTCGCTTCTCTCAAGGTCTCGTGCCATTCCTGAAGGCTTTTCACCGATATCTCGCTGCCCTCGAGTTTCAATGCCCGGATAGCCTTGACCGCGGACCAGGCTCCCGAAAGCGTGGTGATGCACGGGATGTTCTGTTCGATGGCGGCGCGGCGGATCATGTAGTCGTCGTCCCGGGCGCTTTTGCCCAGCGGCGTGTTGATGATGAGCTGAATGTCGCTTCTGCGGATGTGGTCCACGATATGCGGTTCCCCTTCCCACACCTTGTTGACCCGGATGACCGACAGGCCGGCGTCTTCCAGCGTCCGCCCGGTACCACTCGTCGCCATGATCGAAAACCCCAGCTCGTCGATTTCGCGGGCGATATCGACGACGTTTTCGTGATCGAAAGCGTTGACGCTGATCAGGACCGTCCCGGACAGGGGAAGCGTTCCGCCCGCCGCACTCTGTCCCTTGGCGAAGGCGATGCCCGGTTCTTCGTAGATCCCCATGACCTCCCCGGTCGACTTCATCTCCGGTCCGAGCAGGCTGTCCGACCCGGCGAATTTCACGAAGGGCAGCACGACCTCCTTGACCGAAGCATAGGGCGGTATGATCTCTTCGGTGAACCCGAGCTCGCGCAGCGTCTTCCCCACCATGACCCGCGCGGCGATCTGGGCGAGCGGGACGCCGATGGCCTTGGATACGAAGGGGATCGTCCGCGAGGCGCGCGGGTTGACTTCCAGCACGTATACGACGTCGTTCTTGATGGCGTACTGCACGTTGATCAGGCCGACGACGTTGAGGCTCCTGGCCATGGCGTGGGTATAGGTCCTCATGGTGTCGATGTGCATCGGTTTTACCATGTAGGGCGGCAGTACGCAGGCGCTGTCCCCGGAATGGATGCCGGCTTCCTCTATGTGCTCCATAATCCCGCCCAGGACGACGTCCGTCCCGTCGGAGACGGCGTCCACGTCGTATTCGAAGGCGTCCTCGAGGAACTTGTCGATGAGGATGGGATGCTCGGGCGACACGTGAACGGCGGTCCGCATGTAGCTTTTCAGGGAATCGTCGTCGTAGACCAGGGCCATGTTGCGGCCGCCGAGGACGTAGGAAGGCCGTACCAGCACGGGGTATCCGATCTCGCTTGCCACCTCCAGGGCCTCTTCGAAGGAGAAGACCGTCCCGTGGGGCGGGTGCGGGATGCCCAGGGCCTTCGTCAGGGCGCCGAACCGCTTGCGGTCCTCGGCCAGGTCGATGCTGTCGGGCGAGGTGCCGATGATGGGCACGCCCGCGCGCTCCAGCGGCAGGGCCAGCTTGAGGGGCGTCTGCCCGCCGAACTGAACGATCACGCCGTCCGGCTTTTCCGTCTCGATGATGTTCATCACGTCTTCGAAGGTGAGGGGTTCGAAGAAAAGCCGGTCCGAGATGTCGTAATCGGTGCTCACGGTCTCCGGATTGCTGTTGACCATGATCGTTTCGTACCCGTCCTCTTTCAGCGTCATGACCGCCTGCACGCAGCAGTAGTCGAATTCGATCCCCTGGCCGATGCGGTTCGGCCCTCCGCCCAGGATCATGATCGTCTTCCGCGTCTTGGGCCGGGTCTCGTTCTCGGTCTCGTAGGTGGAATAATAGTAGGGCGTCATGGCCTCGAACTCGGCCGCGCAGGTGTCCACGGTCTTGAACACCGCGTCCACGCGCGCCTCCAACCGTCGTTCCCGGACCGTTAGCTCGTCGCTGCCGGTCAGGTGGGCGATCTGAACGTCGGAGAAACCGGCCTGCTTGGCCTTGTACAGCAGGCTGCGGGGCATGGATCCGTTCCGGTGCGCGCCGATCTCGCCTTCGAGTTCGACGATGTCCTTCAGGTTGTGGAGAAACCAGGGATCGACGCCGGTTAACGCGTAGATCTCCTCGATGGGCATACCGAGCTTGAGGGCGGTCCTGATCTGGAAAATGCGCTCCGCCGTGGGCCGGGCCATCTGCTTCCTTAGGCCGTCCAGTATGCCGTCCGCCCCTCCCTCTGCCAGGGCACCGGCACCCGCCTCGTCCTTGCCGCCCGCCTCGTCCACTGCGCCCGCCTCGTCCTTGCCGCCCGCCTCGTCCACTGCGCCCGCCTCGTCCACTGCACCCGCCTCGTCCTTGCCGCCCGCCTCGTCCTTGCCGTCGTCCACTGCGCCTACCTCGTCCTTGCCGTCCGCGCCGAGGCCGTGGCGATCGATCTCCAGGCCCCGCAGTCCCTTCTGGATCGCCTCCTTGAAGGTCCGCCCGATGGCCATGGTCTCGCCGACGGACTTCATCTGCGTCCCGAGGCGCGTATCGGCGTTGGGGAACTTCTCGAAGGCCCAGCGCGGGATTTTCACCACCACATAGTCTATCGTGGGTTCGAAGGAAGCCGGCGTCTCCCGGGTGATGTCGTTCGGGATCTCGTCCAGCGTGTACCCGACAGCCAGCTTCGCGGCGATCTTGGCGATGGGGAACCCCGTGGCCTTGGAAGCCAGCGCCGAACTGCGGGACACGCGGGGGTTCATCTCGATGGCCAGGATGCGTCCGTTAACGGGACTGACGGCGAACTGGATGTTCGATCCGCCCGTCTCCACGCCTATTTCCCGGATCACCTTGATGGAGGCGTCCCGGAGCGCCTGGTATTCTTTATCCGTGAGGGTCTGCGCCGGCGCGACCGTGATGCTGTCGCCGGTGTGCACGCCCATGGGGTCGAAGTTCTCAATGGAGCAGATAATCACCACGTTGTCGGCCATGTCCCGCATGACCTCGAGCTCGTATTCCTTCCAGCCGATCACCGACTCCTCGATCAGCACCTCGGTGATGGGACTGGTGGACAGCCCCCATTCGACGGCCTCGGCGTATTCCGATTCTTCGTGGGCGATGCTCCCGCCCGCGCCGCCCAGGGTGAAAGCCGGCCGGATGATGGCGGGGAAGCCCGTATCCTTCACCAGTTCCCACGCCTCGTCGACGGTCCGCGCGAAACCGCCACGCGGTACTTCCAGCCCGATGCGCCCCATGGCCTCCTGAAAAAGCTCCCGGTCCTCCGCCATCTTGATGGCCTCGATCTTGGCGCCGATGAGCTCGACTCCATGGCGGTCCAGCGTACCTGATTCGGCGAGTTCGACGGCGACGTTCAAGGCAGTCTGACCACCCAGCGTCGGCAGCAGCACGTCGGGCTGCTCGCGCCGGATGATCTTCTCCACGTATTCCGCGGTGATAGGCTCGACGTAGGTCCGGTCCGCCATGTCCGGGTCCGTCATGATCGTGGCCGGGTTGCTGTTGATCAGGACTACCCGGTAGCCTTCCTCCCGGAGCGCCCGGCAGGCCTGGGTCCCGGAATAGTCGAACTCGCAGGCCTGTCCGATCACGATTGGCCCGGAGCCGATGATCAGGATGGATTCGATGTCGGTTCGTTTTGGCAAAATGATCCTCTAGGGGGGCTGCGGCGGGGTGCCCGCTTTTCAAACCAGTCCAGTTCGAACAAATCGCTTGAATATAATCGCGGGATGCCCGTATTGCAACGTTAAAACGGGGATGAAGTAACGCAACAGGAGTCTCGCCTGGGGCCGTACCAGGACCGTATCTCGGGTATCGCCGCAGGACCCCCGCGGCCTCTCACTCCAGCGACCGGAGCAAGGACCCCGCGGCCTCTCACTCCAGCGACCGGAGCAGGATATCCTGGGCGGCTTCGAAACCGGGCGCGGTCTCCAGGGCCTTCAGCGCGGCCTTCCTGGCATCGTCCTTCCTTCCCGCCGCCAGGTACGCGCGGGCCAGGTCGTACTGCGCCTGGACCCGGTCGGTGGTTTCCACGGCCAGCACGGCCTCGTACTCCGGCACGGCGAGGTCTGCTCGTCCTTCCCGCTCGTACGCGGCGCCGCGCATTTTTCGGACTTCGGCGTCGAAGGGGTCGATCATGACGGCGCGTTCCAGGATGCGGAGGGCGTCCTCGCGCCGGCCTTCACGGGCGTAGAGCCCGGCCAGCGTCTTGCAGGCCGCGATATCGTCTTCATCCACGGCGGTGAGGGCCTCTAGGATATCCATCGCTGCATCAGTGTTCTCCAGCTCGAGGTATATTTCGGCCAGCAGTTCGTGCGGGTTGCCCGGGTGGGTGTAGCGGCCATGAAGGGCCCGGGCGCGTTCGAGCGGTCCGATGGCTTCTTCGAAACGTGTCTGGGCGTGCAATGCCCGGCCCAGCGCCAGATGGGCATGGAAACTCTCCGGCTGGCGGGCGACCATCGCCTCCAGGTCGGCCACGGTCAGCGTCTCGTTCCGGGGCGGCTTGAATCGCAGTGCCCTCCGGAGCCCGATGCTGTGTTCTTCGGCGTAGCGCGCAAAAGCCCGGTCGAAATCGTCCATGGACATGTCAAATACCTCACGCACGATTTCCCCGGTTGCCTTGTTCTCGTCGTACAGGTCCAGCATGCGCCGGATGGCCTCGAATCCGAAGGCCTCCACGATGTATTCCACGACCACCGAGGCCTGGTAGTAGGAGAGGACAACCTGCCCCCGCGATTTCGGCCGGGTGAATCCCCGGTTCAGCTCGCTGACGGCGAGCAACTGATCCTGGGCCGCCGCATCCGCGAATTCCGCCTCCAGGTCCATGTCCCATTCCGGGCGGGCCAGACGCGTCTCGTAGACGGCGATGCCCTCCGCCAGCCAGCGGGGGATGCGGTTGCGGGTCTGCTGCAGGTGGATGACGTGAACGTACTCGTGCCAGAGCGTCTGCCCCCAGTTGAACGTCCCCTTCGGCCGGGCCTTTGGCGAGTTCGCCACCACCACCTCCCCGAAGCAGACCCCGAGGAGGCCGCCCGTCCCCGGTACGCCGGCGATACGCACCATGAAGTCGTCGTTGTCCGGCAGCATCTCGACGAGCACGGGTTCATCCGGCGCGAAACCGTATCGCGGCGCGATGGTCCGGTGGGCTTCTTCGAGCAGATCGAGTGCCAGTTTCCCGTAAACCGCGTCTTCGTCCCTGTGGACCTTCAGCTTGAAACGGCCGCTTTCCCGGGTCTCGAAGTCTTCGAAAGAATCGAGCAGTTCCAGCGTATTGTAGGTCCGGGTATCGAAGGGGTCGTTGTCGAACGCCTGTTCCAGCATCCGCCGTCCCTCCGCCATCTCGCCGATCCGGGTCAGATTGATCCCCAACCCGGCATAGGCGGACCAGAGCGCGGGGTCGGTCTCTATCGCCCTGCGGCCCATCTCCACGGACTCCCGGAAGCGATACCTCCGCGAGAGGTGGTCGGCGATGATCTCGTAGAGACGGCCATAGTTAGAATTGATCGCGAGCGCGCGCGTGCGCGAGGCTTCGTAGGCGTCCAGCTTGTCCTGTCCATGATAGGCTGCCGCAAGCAGGGCGTGGGTTTCCGGCGATTCCGGGTTGATCTCCAGGGCTAGATTCAACTGGCCGACCGCGTCCTCATAGGCCTCGTCCGTCAGGTGAAGCCCCGCGAGGAAGTGGCGTCCCGCCGTCAGGCCGGGATTGATCGCCAGCGCCTTCCTCGCCACGGCCTCAGCGGGAACCGGCTGTTTCTCCGCCAGCGCCTCGGCCAGGCCGATCAGGAACGGCGGATAGTCCGGCTCGATCTCCAGGGCGTCTTCGAAGACGGCCACTGCCTCCGCACGGTTGTGCTTGTCGAGGAAGAGGCGCCCCCACGGTACGTAGGCATCGACGTATTTGATATCGACACGGACCGCGGCGGCCAGAAAGGTGTTGGCCTCATGAAACAATTCCAGGTACCGCGCCGCGAGTCCCGCAGCCATCAGGTCCTGTGCGGCCGGCGGTTCACCGGTATTACTGTTCGCAAGGACCTCGCGGCAAAGTGCGAGACCTTCCGTCGTCCTGCCCGTCGTGAAATACACCTCCGCGAGCCGAAGGGTAGCCAGGGGCGGCCTGCCGCGGGAAAACCGTGCGGCATCCAGCACGGACTCCGCATCCCGGTATCGTCCCTGGAGCAGGTACAGCCTGCCCAGTGCCACACGCATCTCGCCCACCGCGCTCCCATTGCCGGCCGCGCCCCCAATGTCCGCCCCCGCCCCGGCGTTCGCCGCACCCGTCTTGTCCACCGCGCTCCCGGTGCCGGCCGCGCCCTCAATGTTCGCCGCGCCGTTTTTCTCCAACTCGTCTTTCAGCAGTTCGACGGCCTGATCGTACTGGCCGATCGTCGCATGGAGCCGGGCCAGCGCCAGGATCCGCTCGATTCTACGCACCGTCCCCGCACGGTTACCGGCTCCGGCTGCGAACGGACGGGCATCGAGCCTCGAAATCTCCGAGCTGAGGCCGTCGATCTGGTCCACGTAGCGCTGCCGCGCCGCCCGTCCTTCTTCCAGCGCCGCTTCCATGGGGTTGCTGTCCTGTGCGTGTGCGCGGGGCAGGATTCCTACCGCGGTGAACAGGCACAGGACGAGGAGTACAGGAGTGGACCGGATCATGGGTGGGAAGGACGTAAACCAGCAGTTAAATTTATGATTGGTAAAGACTTATGGCGTGTTATGGGAATATAGACCCGTGGGATTCCCCTGTCAAGAGAAAGCCATCCAGCACTTGCCTGGGGGAAGGGCCGAGAGGCACCGGCGGAGCGAAGGAACCTATTTCCCAGGACCGGCCGTCGCTGCGTATGACGACCGCGCCGCCCCGGTCCGTCCGGTACACAGTTGTTCCCCGCTGCCTGTATTGCTCGAGGATGTAGATCGAGGGGTGGCCGAAGGTATTGTACATGCCGGCAGAAACGGCCACTGCTTTCGGGTCGACGGCGTTCAGGAAGGCGGTTCCGCTCGACGTGCTGCTGCCGTGATGGGGCGACTTGAGCACCGTGCTTTTCAGCGTGGACGGCCAGCGGACCACCGCGGCCTCCGCCTTCTCCTCGATGTCGCCGGTCAGCAGCATGCTGAATGCGCCGTAGGACAGGCGCAGGACCACGGACGCTTCGTTTGCATTCGTCTTTGCCCCGCCGGACAGAAACACGGGATCGGGATGGAGGAAGAGGCCGCGCACGCCGCCCAGCGCCGCCAGCGTGTCCCCCTTCACGACGGTACGGTACGGGATGCCGTGCCGGTCGACGGTCTCCCGCCAGGCGCGGTAGGCGCCGGATTCCGACCCGACGCCGCTCGAAAGGACCTCGCCCACATCCATGGACTCCACCACGGCCCGGAGTCCGCCGTAATGGTCCAGGTGGGGATGGGTGACGATCACCATGTCCACGCGGCGGTAGCCTCCGGCGCGCAGGAAGGGCACGATGGTGCGGCTCCCGGCGTCGTAGGCGGGCGGACCGGGCCCGCCGTCGACCAGCAGGGTGCGCCCGTTGGGACAGGCGACGAAGATGGCGTCGCCCTGTCCGACGTCGAGGACGGTGATCTCGAGCGACCGGTCGGGCAGCAGGCTGTATCCGATGAGCAGGATGGAAAGGGCCGCGAGCCCCAGCCGGGCCCGCCGCATCCTGGAGCCGCCCGGTTTCCAGAGCAGCAGCAGGCCCGCGGCGTAAAACGACGCGAAGAAAAGGCCGGAGGGCGCCGGGACTTTCACCAGGGCGGTCGGCACGCCGGACAGGGCCGTCGAGAGATGGATCATGACGAACAGGACCAGTGCGTTGACGGCGCTGAAGAGGCGGGCGACTTCGATCAGCAGGGGGCCGGTCAGGACGGTAAGCACGCCGAAGGTCGTATTCAGGAAGACCAGCGGTCCAATGAAGAGATTCGCGATCGCCGACATCCAGGAAACCTGGTAGAACGTGCCCGCCACCACGGGCAGCGTACCCATTTGCGCCGCGATTGAGACCAGCAACCCGTCCCGAAGCCATCGGGCCCACCACCTATCCGACCGGGAAAGCCGGTCCGGGAGCAGATCCTTCATCCTGGGATAGCCCGTAATGATCGCGTAGGTAGCGAGGAAGGACAGCTGGAAGCTCAGGTCGAATAGGGCCGTGGGCCATATCAGGAGGATGACGATGGCCGCCACGGCGAGGATGTTGACGGTGTCGGTCTGCCGGTCGATCAGGCGGCCCGCCAGGAAAAGCGCCGCCATGATCGTGGCCCGGATGACCGAAGGCGTCAGGTTGGTGATGAAAGCGTACAGCACCAGGACGGCCAGCGTGCCGGCGACGACGACGGGCCGCGGGAGCCTGAGGACGAACAGCAGCGTATGGATCACCAGGGTGATCAGGCCCACGTGCAGTCCGGATACCGCCAGGATATGGGCCAGCCCGATCGTCTTGAAGGTGTCGAGCAGATCTTCGGGCAACTGGCGCCGTGCACCCAGGAGGATGCCTTTCAGCAGGGCGGCGGAATCGCCCCGCATGGTCCGGTCGATCGTTCGCTCGATGCTGTTCCTGAGCGGGTCGATGACCCCGGTCTGCCAGGTAAACGACCGGTTGCGGAGCGTCACGCGATAGCTTGCCGGGTCGCGCACACTCATAAGCGCGTGGACCCCCCGGCTCGCGTAGTATGTCCGGGCGTCGAACCCGCCGGGGTTGCGGGCGGGCTGCGGACGACGAAGGCGGCCCGAAACGAGGACCCGGTCGCCGTAACGGCCGGGATCGATGCCGTTGGTCAGGCGGACCTGCAGGCGACCCGCAACGGGTGAGATTCGGCCGGTTGCGTACGATGGGCCTGCCGCGGCCGCCGATCCTGCCCTGCCCGCCGTCCATGCCGCGGCCGCCGATCCGTCCATAGACGATGGCCTTGCCGATCCCACCACGCCTGCCCCACCAGCCCTCCATGCCGATCTCCGCCGCACGTTCCCCGTCGAGATGGAATCCGCCTCCACGGTGACA
>CAZZNP010000027.1:0-1999 GCA_964655785.1 uncultured Gemmatimonadota bacterium | reverse complement strand
TGCCGATCTCCGCCGCACGTTCCCCGTCGAGATGGAATCCGCCTCCACGGTGACAAGCGTGTATCCGGATCTGGCCTCAGGTGTGCGGACGATCGTACCCGACAGGGCGTGGCGCTGCCGCTGGTCGCAGAACCGCCGGATGTCGTTCGACGGCACCACCCGGACCTGGACGGCGTACCAGAAGGCTCCGGCGAACACGAGACACAGGACCAGGCAGACCCGGAGGGATAAAGAGCCGGGTCCCCGGGTCCGGTTGAGCGCGAATCCGAACGCGATCACCGCCACGGCACACAGCGCGAAAAGGATCGGTGAAACGGCAAGGCGGTGGCCCAGCAGGATACCGATTACATAGCAGACCGCGATGAACAGGGCCGGCCGCCGCATATCCCGCCATTCCCCTTACTCGGCCATTGCGCCCGTCGGCCGCGAAATCCATCGGTCCTGTTCGATCCGTCCGTCTCGAAGGCGGACGATCCGCCTGCAGTGCCGGGCGACGTGCGCTTCGTGGGTCACCAGCACAATCGTATGGCCTTCACCGTTCAGGCGGTCGAATATCGCCATGATCTCCTTCCCGGTCCCGCTGTCCAGGTTCCCCGTGGGCTCGTCCGCCAGTATGATGGAAGGCTCTCCCACCAGCGCGCGGGCGATGGCCACGCGCTGCCGTTGTCCGCCGGACATCTCGTTGGGCCTGTGGCCGGCGCGGTCGCCGACGCCCACCGTTTCCAGTGCTTCCATGGAACGTTTTCGACGCTCCTTTCCGTCCATTCCCCGGTAGAGCAGCGGCAACTCCACGTTGCGCAGGGCATCCATCCTCGGAAGCAGGTTGAAGGCCTGGAACACGAACCCGATCTTCCGGTTGCGGATCATGGCCTGTTCGTCTTCCGATAGCGCTCCCACCGGCCTTCCGTCGAGTTCGTAGCGGCCCGCCGTCGGCCTGTCCATACAACCCAGGATGCTCATCAGGGTGGATTTGCCGGACCCGGACTGTCCCATCACGGCCACGTATTCGCCCCGGCGAATCACCGCGGAAACGCCCCGCAAAGCGGTAACGTGGTCCCTGCCCATCGGGAAGGACCGGCACAGATCTTCGAAGCGGATCAGCGGAGTATCGGGAAGATTTACTTCAGATGAAAGCACGACACAGCCCTGGAACGGTGGCGATTCGGTTCTATACAGGGATTAGTCGTGGTTCGGGGAGAATTCTCGTGCGCGTTATACGTTCAGTGTCTTTGGGAACCAGTTCAGTTGACGGGACGTCTGCAAAGTTATACTATTGCAATAATCCCATATTTAACATTTACCCTGACATAACTACTGTCTCCTACCCTGACATAACTACTGTCTCCTACCCTGACATAACTACTGCCTCCAACCATGGAATCAGCGACATGCCCACACCAGCCTCACCAACCAGCATCCAGCGATACCTTTACATTGCCGTAGCAGTCCTCGCCGCATTGAGCATCGCCCTTCTCTGGCTCAATGACCGGCAGATTCAGGAACTTCAGAATGCGCAGCACAGTATATACAACGCCCAGGTGGAAATCCGCGTGCTCCAGGCGGAGAAGATGTTCGGCGCGCCGTTTATCGCCCCTTTCCCCGTGGTCGACCAGCACGGCCAGCCCGCCGAGCTGCCGAATTTCGGTGAGGGGCGCCTGCTTCTCTTGTTTTTTGAGTCGCGGCAATTTCCAAAGTACCTCGACATGATGTCTTTATTTGGATCGGTGATCGGGGACAATGTCCCGGTTGTCGGCGTTCTCCAGGCAGAATCGGCCGAGGAGATCAAGACGATCGTGGAGAAATTCAAGTATAGCTTTCCCGTGTATCTGGCCGTCGATTCGCCCTTTGATCTGCCATTCTCACCCTATAGTGTATTGATCGACCGGACCGGGAACGTGTTACGACTGTCATCCATCGATTATGCCGATACCAATTCGGCGGAAGCAGGGATCTCGGAGATTTCGCGGTTTGTGTCTGAAGCCCGTTCTGGCGATGATGG